>CAYNFJ010000110.1:0-6877 GCA_964396505.1 uncultured Polaribacter sp.
TGAAAAAGATAATTAAAGAATAACTATGGCTAACAATACATATACCCAATGGCGAATAAGTGCTTGTAAATAAAATTATTGCATAAAATCAAAGTTAAGTGAATTTTTATTAACATTGTGCTTAGAAGTCGCCACTGGGCATATGCTGAACGTTCAATGTAAGAATCGAAACCAACTGGAAAAAGTGATATTAAAAATAAACTCATAAAAACAGTTAAGTAATAACTGAAAATCAATGATTTGTAATAGGATACTTTATTTTTTTTATGTCGCACTCCCGTTATAAGTACGTGAAACACGTAGATAAGAATACGAAATAGGCGCATTGTGTAGCGCGGTGAATCTTAGCATCTTTGTAAGGAAATCAAAAACCTTACAAAATGAATAAAACTACCTTTCTATTTTTATTTAGCTTTTTTTATAGTGTATTGAGTTTTTCACAAGAAGCCGATAGCAATCCTTTCAGCATGAGTGTGGACTTGGTAAGCCGCTATGTGTGGCGTGGTACACAATTTGGAAATAACGCCCCGAATATTCAACCGGGTTTATCTTATAACAAAGGGAATTTTACAGCCGGATTTTGGGGGTCTTACGCGCTGAATCAAGCAGGTGCTCAAGAAGCCGATTTGTATATTCAATATGCTGTTAATGATAAATTTTCGATAACCCTAACCGATTATTTCTTTCCCGATGAAACAGCCCATTACAATTATTTTGATTACAATGCAGACAGCACCGGACATATTTTGGAAGCTTCCATTGGATATGACGGCGGGGAAAAAGTACCCTTAAAAGTGTTGTTAGCCACCAATTTTTACGGTGCCGATGCCCATAAAATAAATGCGGATACCAGCTTAGGAAATATCATGTATTCTACTTATGCCGAACTCACCTACTCTTTTACACATATAGATGCTTTTATAGGTGCTAATTTAACCAATGTAGATACCGATAGAGGAGAAAGCGGTTTTTACGGCAATAATATTGGTGTTGTCAACTTGGGAATCAGCACTTCAAAAACAATAAAAATAACGAATAGCTTTAGCGTACCATTCACTGTTTCGCTGATTACCAATCCCCAAGCTGAAAAAATATTTTTAGTAGCCGGATTTTCATTATAAATAGATTATTAACTTAAACACAATAAATTATGTTTGATACAGGAACCACTACCTTTATGATACTCAGCACGAGTCTTGTAATGCTTATGACTCCCGGATTAGCCTTCTTTTACGGAGGATTGGCCGGAAAACGCAATATTCTAGGAATTATGATGCAAACCTTTGTTTCCTTAGGAATCACCACCATTATGTGGGTTGCCTTTGGATACTCTCTTTGTTTTAGCGGAGGTGAAGGCGGCATTATAGGAAATCTCGATTGGGCTTTTCTTCATAACATTCCTTTTAACAACCCTTACAGCGGTGCAGACGGGCAATATCCCGAATATATTTTTATCGCTTATCAAATGATGTTTGCCATTATCACTCCGGCTTTAATAACCGGTGCTTTTGTAAACCGTGTAAGCTTTAAAGCTTATTTAATTTTCTTAATTGTTTGGCAATTGTTTGTGTATTATCCCTTTGTTCATATGATTTGGGGTGGTGGATTATTAGCCGAATGGGGTGTATTGGACTTTGCAGGCGGAATAGTAGTGCATGCTACAGCCGGTTTTGCCGCTTTAGCCTCTGTTTTTTATGTTGGAAAACGTAGAGATCGCGAATCGGTTCCTAACAGTATTCCGTTAGTGGCTATTGGAACAGGCTTGCTTTGGTTTGGATGGTATGGATTTAATGCCGGTAGTGAACTCAAAGTAGATGCTGTTACCACCACAGCTTTTCTAAATACCGATGTGGCCGCTTCTTTTGCAGCCATTACTTGGTTAATTATCGAATGGTTTAAAGAAGGAAAACCAAAATTTGTAGGACTGTTGACAGGCGCTGTAGCCGGTCTGGCAACTATTACACCAGCTGCGGGATTTGTTCCTTTATGGGCTGCTATGCTTATTGGTATTGCTGCCGGTGCGCTTTGTTTTATCGCCGTACAATTCAAAAACCGTTGGGGTTGGGATGATGCTTTAGACGTATGGGGTGTACACGGTATGGGTGGTGTTATTGGAACCATCTTGCTAGGTGTTTTTGCTTCTTCTACCATCAATGGACAATCCGGTTTGTTGGAGGGAAACAGTTCTTTCTTTATCAAGGAAGTCGTTTCCGTTATAGGAGCTGCTGCCTATGCTTTTGTCTTCACGTATGTAATGCTGATTGTCATCAATTACATCACAAAAGTTAAAGTGTCTGAAGAAGAGGAAGAAGCCGGTCTGGACAGTGCCCTTCACGGTGAAAAAGCCTATGACGAGGGAAGTTTATAATACATTTTAAAAAATCTAAGACACAAAAGGGAGCCGGATGGTTCCCTTTTGTGTTAACATTAACAACACATATCCTTAAAGATTTATTAACAGGAAGTTTACAGTAAGGTAAAGATCGACCCCTAGTTTTGTCTATATAAATATTAATAATAAATAACAGACAAAATGATCACAAAAAACACATTCAAATTCCTTTTCTTTGCACTTATCTTATCATCTTCATTTATTTCTTGCGATGATAGTAATAGTGGCGATGATCCTGTTGCTGAAAATGAAGTAAAATCAGGAGAATTAACAGCAAATGAAACATGGACATCTGACCGCATCTACGAATTAGATGGAAAAGTAATTGTTTCTGAAGGGGTAACTCTCACCATTCAACCCGGCACTATTATAAAGGGTAAACAAGGAGACGGTCTTAATGCTTCTGCCTTAATTGTAGCTAGAGGTGGTAAAATAAATGCCGTTGGAAATGAAGAACATCCTATTATTTTTACCTCGATTTTGGATAATATTGAAATTGGACAAAATACAGGTACTAATTTAGATGAAAATGATGCTCAAAAATGGGGTGGACTTATAATCTTAGGAAAAGCTGAGGTTTCAGATAAAGTCGGAGATACCGAAGGTCATATTGAAGGAATACCGGCAGATGCTGCCTATGGAACTTACGGTGGAAATAATAATGCCGATAATTCCGGAACGCTACAGTATGTATCCATTAGACACGGTGGTATTTCAATTGGTGATGGAAATGAAATAAATGGTCTTACCTTAGGAGGTGTCGGATCAGGAACCACTATTAACCATATTGAAATCGTTGCCAATTTAGATGATGGTATTGAATGTTTTGGAGGTGCTGTAACTATCAATCACGCATTAGTAGCTTACCAACAAGATGATGCTTTTGATATCGATCAAAATTTCTCCGGAAGTTTTATAAATTCAATGGTTGTTTACAAAAGTTCTGTAGGAGATGAATTTTTGGAAATAGATGGTCCTGAAAACAGTACCCACGTCGATGGGTTATTTACTGTAAAAAACTGTTTGTTTATCGACAAAGACAACGCCGGAAGTTGTGATTTAAAATCCAAAGCACAAGGAGTCGTAAAGAATAACGAGTTTTCGAGCCTTGAAAAATTTAAAATCAGTACAAAATTAGAAGATTGCACCACCATTTTAACAGATGCCTATACACATTATATAGATGGTACATTAAAAATCATATCAAATAAGACAGATGCTACTTTACATGTGTATACCAAATCTACCGATAATGCAGATGTGGTTTGTGATTTAATGCCTTCTATACAAACCAATGCAGATGCAATATTCAATGTGGCCGGAAATGCTTCTACTATCCAAGTAAATGTAGTAAATCAAAGTGAGTTTGATTGGACTTGGACTGCTATAAACAACAAAATGTAATTGAAATTATATCCTTTTTGAACAGGAACAAAATTCCGAAGTATACTGATGTGTACTTCGGTTTTTGTGATATAAAAAAACACCAATCTTTAAACTGATGAAAAAAATACTTATTAGCTTATTTATAATCTGTAGCACGCAACTACTTTTTGCAAAAGGAATTATTCGTGGCAGTATCCAAGACGTTGAATCCGGAGATCCGGTTATAGGAGCAAATATTGTAATTGAAGGAACAGAAATAGGAACCACAACCGATTTTGATGGATATTATTCACTTCAAATTCCTGAAGGGGAACATA
The DNA here is from genome assembly GCA_964396505.1 of uncultured Polaribacter sp. Taxonomy (GTDB): domain Bacteria; phylum Bacteroidota; class Bacteroidia; order Flavobacteriales; family Flavobacteriaceae; genus DQTL01. The sequence continues at coordinate 4,096 of CAYNFJ010000110.1, forward strand.
GTATTATTGTAAGTGCAATAGGCTATCAGAGTTTAAAAATTAAAACAGTAAATATTAACGCTAATGATATAAAACTTCTAAATATTGTTTTAAAACCTTCTGTTGAAATGTTAAACGAAGTAGTTTTAACAGCTAGTAATAGCCGACGCACGGCAGCGGCACTATTAGCTATTCAAAGAAAATCTGTTAAAATAATTAATGGAATTTCTTCTGAAACTATCAACAAAACAGGAGATACCAATGTAGCAAATGCTTTGAAAAGAATAACCGGTGTTTCTGTCGAAAAAGGAAAATACGTATATGTAAGAGGTTTGAGTGATCGCTACACCAAAACAACCTTAAACGGAGTAAGTATACCCGGTCTGGATCCCGATAAAAATACGGTACAAATGGATTTATTCCCTACCAATTTAGTTGATAATATTGTGGTTTACAAAACCTTTTCCCCTGATTTACCGGGAGATTTTACCGGTGGATTGGTAGATATAGCTACCAAAGATTTTCCGGTAAGAAAAACCTTTGTTATTAGTAGTGGGTTAGGTTATTCTACAGGGATGAATTTTAATAAAAATTTTGTGCTTTATGAAGCTCAAAGTAGAGATTGGATAGGTTTGGGCTATGCAACTCGTAAACTGGGTTTTCCGGAAAATACAACTATTCCGGATGAATCTTTAAATAATCCCCGTCTAACCGAACTAACCAATAGTTTTTCTAAAGAATTAGGTGTAAAACACGGTGCAAATACGTTTTTGAATCAAAATTACAGCCTAAGTTATGGCAATCAATACAATCACACAAAAAGTACCTTAGGACTGCTTTTTGCTTTTAATTACAAAAATGATTATACCTATTACGATAATGTGTACCAAGGCATCTTTTTTAAAAATACAGATAATCAAATCAATAAATTGGATAAACGTGAAGTAAGTAAAGGTTCCTATGGAGAAAATAATGTGGTGTGGAGTGCTTTGTTAGGCGCCGCTATAAAATTGGATAAAAATAAATATAGCTTATCTATATTCCACAGCCAAAATGGCAAAGGACAAGCCGCAGATTATATAGCACATAATTTTGATGAAACCAATGCCACGCTCTATAAAGACGGGATTCAATACGCACAAAAATCGGTGACAAATATTATGCTGAAAGGAACCCATTATATCAAGGATAATGGATTTAAAATAGCTTGGAAAATTGCACCTACTTACTCTAAAATTCTAGAGCCTGATGTACGATCTACTCGCCTTTCGTATGACGATACTGATCAGCATTTTCATCTACAATTAGGTGACGGAGCCGGAATAGACCGTTATTACCGCGATTTGGGTGAAATAAATTTGGTAGCTAAATCTGATGTCTCTTTACGTTTTCATCTCTTACATGATGATAATTCTAAATTAAAATTTGGTTTGTCAAATACTTTAAAGAACAGAAATTATAGTATTGATACATACACTTTTAGCAAAACATCAGACTTTGATGAATTTACAGAAGACCCCAACAGTATTTTAATTGACGAACATATTTGGAATACCCAATCGCAATCGGGTATGTTTGTAAAAGGCTTTCAAGATCTAAATAATCAATACAATGCAACTTCTAATATAGCGGCTGCGTATATTTTAAATGAATGGAAAATTTTTGAAGAACTAAAAACCATATATGGTGTGCGTGTTGAACATGCTATTACACATTACAAGGGTTATTATAATAATGCTACTTTTAACAAACAAGTATTAAACACAACAAATCTACTACCCTCATTAAATCTTATCTACTCCGTAGCAGAAAAAACAAATTGGCGTTTATCCTATTCCAAAACACTTGCACGACCTTCTTTTAAAGAAAAATCAAATGCCCATATAGCCGATCCTATTTCTCAAAACTTTTTTATTGGAAATCTCAATTTAAAGGAAACTAAAATTAGTAACATAGATATAAGATGGGAACACTTTATGAAAAAAGGACAGCTGATTTCCGCAAGTGGATTTTATAAAAATTTTACCAATCCAATAGAAATTGTACCCTTTCAATTAAGCCCAAATAACATTCAACCTAAAAATACCGAACAAGCTGTTGTTTACGGTGGAGAAGTAGAAATTATAAAGCAATTGTCAAAAGAAAAAGCAAAAACTAACATAAGGATAGGTGCCAATCTTACTTATATTCTATCCCGTGTAAATACACAAAAAGTAATAATTAATAATAACGGTAAAACAGAGTATCAGCTACGAAAAGAAGTGGCACGTATTGGAGAACAAGTATCAAAATACCGTCCTATGCAAGGGCAGTCTCCTTTCTTGTTTAATGCTAATCTAAATATTAAACACAAGACTTTTGAAAGCAATCTGAGTTACAATATACAAAGCCGTAAATTGGCAATTGTGGGTAGTGGTATTGTTCCAGATGTGTATGAAGATAGTTTTCACAGCCTAAATTTCAAAACATCTTTTAACTTTGGAAATCAAAAGAGCTATAAAGTGAGTGTGTCAGCAAAAAACATATTAAATGATACTTTTAACCAATACTATGAATCATATGGTGCCTCTAAAGAAATATACCGTTCTAATGATCTGGCTAGAAGTTTTAATTTGAAGATAACTTATACCATTCACTAATAGAATGCTAATTGTTTTCTACCTGTTTATACCGTACAAACGAGGCAATTGAAAACACCACAACAAAACCTATAAAATAATAGATCCAATCGGGAATGGGTACCGGATCGCCTTTGGCATACGAATGCATCCCACTCAAGTAATAGTTCACTCCAAAATAGGTC
>CAYNFJ010000111.1:0-6845 GCA_964396505.1 uncultured Polaribacter sp.
ATTCTAATGAAATATCTATTTTGAGTTCTAACTTTGCTATGGCAGGCGGAGCAGTAGGAAAGAATGGAAAAAATGGTATTTGGCCTAATGGCTGGTACTATACAATTCAACAAACAAGAGGTCATATTAGAAATGGCTTTTATACCAATACTAACGAACCTGGTATGGAGTATAGAGGGTTAAATTTTGGATTTAAATTACGCTTTGGCTCAGGTAGTGATATACCACTCAGAAATGGACATGCAATTCATCCGGATATGAATGCGAGTTTTGGTACAAATGGTTGTACTGGATTACAATCAAGTAATAAAAAATTAAATAATATTGCAATTTTTTTTAGTTTATATATGAAACATTATTTCTATTTAACAGAAAAGATTGATATAAGAAACAACCCAAATCATGGAAAAAAATAACATTATAAATTTTATCTTTCTATTGTTAATAGTATTTATATTCTCTTGTAAAAATAATAAAAAGAATACCTACAAAGCATTAGTACTTGATACAATTATAATAAAGGATAAATTTGTTGATGGAAAAGTAAAAGATACATTTTCAATCAATAATAATTTGAACACATTGGAAAAGAAAAATAATAATAATACTATAAAAAACAATACTGAAAAGACAAAAATTAATGATAAAGAAAATATTACAAAAGATGTTGATGATAAATGGAAATTAATAAATTTAAGTAGTACCAATTGTGTAGATTCATTATTAAATGATGTAAATATTTTTAAACTTGATACTTACATTGTAGAAAGTGGTAAATTTATGACTTTGCTAAAAATTCATAATAAAAATATTGATAACCTATTTGATTATTTAATTAATGAAAGATATTTTGTTTTAAATAAAAATCACACCCAATATATGTTAGTTAATCCTATAACTGAAAATACAATGGTAGGATACGTAAAAAGAGATATTAATAAATATGTACCTTGTAGCATAAAAGAAGTGTATTCAACAGGAAATTCCGGCGTTTATGATCAAAGTGTATATAATCGAGATTCAAATGTAAGAAATAAATATTTTACTTCTTCTTTTACTAATTTTATAACGGGTAAAGGAATAAAACTCGGAATGTTAGAATCATTATTTAAGAAAAAATTTACCAATTGTCCATTTCTAAAAGTAAAAATAAATAATAATACAAATCTTTACATAATTGATGGTTTTGATAAAAAATACTATAAAAAATATCATATAAATAACGAAGAAGCATTAGATTTTGAATCAGGGTTGTACTTTGCACGATATGCTTTTGTAAACGATAAACTGATTGAGTTTTCATTTGGCCTGCATTATCCGTAGTATAGACCCCGCTACCGCTAGCTTGTAGCTAGTGGCACATAAGAGTAAATACAATACCTGTTATGTTATAACCCCGATGCCGCCCCCGCTACCGCACGATTGCGTCGTGTGGTACTACAAAAAAGAAAGAAAGCTACTTTAGAGACAGGCAGTTTTTAAGTAATACAAACTCCCGTTACTACGCGATTATATCATACAACAAAACACAAATAAGCCATCGACCCCAAATCTTAAATCTTAAATCTTAAATCTTGAATCTTAAATCTTAAATCATGAATTTCAAATCTTAAATCCCAAATCCTCACCCCTTTCTCTTTCTGCGTCCCCGGTGTCCTTCACCGCCTTTTGTGCGTTTTTTACCGGTATATTTTCCGGAATCCTTGGATTTTTTGCGGTCTTTGGATCGTCCATTAAATCCGCTATTACTTCTGGAACGACCTCGGTCTTTTTTAGTAAAACTTCCTCGTTGTTTTTTCTCTTCTGAAATTTCAACCGATACGGCTCTACCGTTAAATTCAAAACCGTTGTTCAGGGTATTGATCAATTCTTGAGCATTCTCCTTGTCAATTTCGAAAAAAGAAAAATTTCCTAACAAATCAATTTTTCCTATTTCAATGGTGTTAGAATCCAGGGCTTCATTGATAATTCCCAACAATCTGGCGGGCGTTAAATTGTCTTTTTTACCAAGATTGATAAATAACCGCGTAAAATTGCCCTTGCGACCTCTTTTTCGTTCTGATTTTGATTCTTTTTCATCAATGTTTATGTCTTTTGCATTTTTATAATAGGACAAGAAACGATTGAACTCGGCAGATACAAAATGTTTGATCAAGTCTTCGCGGGACAAATCGGATAACATTTCATATATATTGGGTAAAAAGGGTTCTATCTGTTGGTGATTGACTTGTATCTTATCAATTTTATCAACCAAGGTAAAGAGTTGTGCTTCACAAATCTGTTCACCACTGGGAATCAATTCTCTGGTGAATTTTATACCGGAAAATTTTTCTATATCTCTTATTTTTCGGGTTTCTCTGGAATGGACTATGACAATTGAAATACCTGTTTTACCGGCTCTTCCGGTACGTCCGCTACGGTGGGTGTATATCTCCGGATCATCGGGTAAATTATAATTGATGACATGGGTTAAATCATTGACATCGATACCTCGGGCTGCTACATCGGTCGCTACTAATATTTGCAGATGACGATTTCTAAAACGTCCCATTACATCATCTCTTTGGTTTTGAGATAAATCACCGTTTAAGGCATCGGCATTGTAACCTGCTTGTGTTAATTTATTGGCAATATCATTGGTCTCTCGTCGGGTACGACAAAAAACAATGCTGTAAATACTAGGATTCACATCGATGATTCGCTTAAGTGCTTCAAACCGGTTTCGGGCCGAAGTCATATAGAGTACGTGGGAAACGTTTTTAGTGCCAACATTCATTTTAGCTACTTTGATTTCCAAAGGGTTTTGCATATACTTTTTGGTAATACGCGCCATTTCATTGGACATCGTGGCTGAGAAGAGCAGGGTTTGTTTCTGATCGGGGGTTTGACCTAGAATAGCATCCAAATCATCTTTAAATCCCATAGTGAGCATTTCGTCTGCTTCGTCTAATACGACTCGTTGTACTTGATTGAGAATTAGTTTGCGTCTATTGATTAAATCTTTGGCTCTACCGGGAGTGGCTACAACTATTTGTGCGCCTTTTCGCAAAGATTTTATTTGATTTTCAATGTTGCTACCACCATAGACGGCCAAAATATTGATTCCTTTGAGGTGTTTTGCATATTCGTTTAAATCTCGAGTGATTTGCAGGCAAAGTTCTCTAGTAGGCGCCAGTACCAAAGTTTGCGTGTTTTTATCGGCAACATCGGTTAAATGGAGTGCAGGCAAACCAAAAGCAGCGGTTTTTCCGGTGCCGGTTTGTGCAAAAGCAATGATATCTTGGTTCGATTCTAAAAGTTGAGGAATGGCTTTGTCTTGGATAGGGGTTGGATTGATAAATCCGAGGTCGCTTATGGCATCTAATAGCTCTTTCTTAAGACCTGTTTCAAAAAATGTATTCATGTATGTGTTTAATAATTGGGGGCAAAGGTGAGCTAATTATTTGGATATTAATAGCTTTATGGTAGTTTATTTACTAAAAAAGAGAAAAAGGATTGAATTACAATCCTTTTTCTCCTATAATGTTGTATAAATGAATGCCTTTACAAAGCTTTCATCACATCAACCAATACTTGCACACTTTCTATGGGCATTGCATTGTAGATACTGGCTCTATAACCTCCTACTGAACGATGTCCGTTAATGGCATGAATACCGGCATCTTTTGCCAATTGGTCAAAACGTTCTTTTTTACCGGCATCGGTTAGGTTAAAAGTAACATTCATCAAGGAACGGTCTGCTTTATCGGCATAGCCTACAAAATTAGGATTGCGGTCTATTTCATCGTAAAGCAGTTTGGCTTTGGCTTCATTCATCTTTTCAATAGCTTCCAAACCTCCTAGATCTTTTAACCATTGCAGGTATAGCATTGAAACATAAATAGAAAAGACAGCAGGCGTATTGAACATACTTCCTTTATCCGATTGTACTTGGTAGTTCATCATAGAAGGAATCGTACGTCCGGATTGTCCAATCAATGATTTTTTGACAATAACTAAGGTGGTTCCCGAAGCACCAATATTTTTTTGCGCACCGGCGTAAATCAAGTCAAATTTGGAAAAATCCAATTTTTTACTGAAAATATCAGAGCTCATATCGGCTACCAAGGGCATATTGGTTTCCGGATAGGCTTTGTATTGTGTTCCGTAAATGGTATTATTGCTGGTAATATGAAGGTAATCCAAGGCCGATGGAATGGAAACATTTTTTGGGATGGATTTATAGCCTTGTTCTTTAGATGAAGCCAAAACCGCTACTTCTCCAAAAATTTTAGTTTCCTTTATGGCTTTACTACTCCATGTACCGGTATCTATAAAACCGGCTTTTCCATCTTTGGGAAGTAGGTTGTAAGCAGTCATAATAAACTGGGTACTGGCACCCCCGTGTTGAAACAGTACATCGTATTCGTCTGGACTCAAATTGGCAATGTCCAATACCAATTCTTTGGCTTTATTAATGACCGCTGTAAAATCAGCACTTCGATGCGAAATTTCAATAAGAGAAAGATCTAGATTATTAAAATTAAGAACAGCCTCTGCGGCTTGTTTAATGACCGAATCCGGTAATATAGAAGGCCCTGCGCTAAAATTATGTTTTTTCATGATATTTGTAATTTGAGTGTACAAATTTGGCATTTTTTTTGTTAATTATTCAATAAATCTTGAATTATTTATAAGAAAAATACAAGGTGTAAAAGTAAAATACTATATTTGCTCAACCAAGATAAATAATTATGAAACTATTTTATTACAAAGCCTATTTATTATCAATACTTTTTGTAAATAGTTTTTTTACAATGGCACAGCAATCAGACTCTTATAACTGTTTTTCAATTGCTGTAGGAAAGTCGGCGAGTATAGACGGTTCTGTCTTTTTGGCTCATAATGAGGACGATGGAGGAGATCGTGTGGTGAATTGGTACAAAGTTCCTCATCAAACTAATTTAAACCCTCAAGATTCTATCCGGCTTAAAAATGGCTATAAAATACCGCAAGCCAAAGAAACCTATGCTTATTTTTGGATTGAAATACCGGAATTGGAATTTTCAGATTCGTATATGAATGAATATGGCGTGACCATTACCTCCGATGCTTGTAAATCCAGAGAAGATAAACCGGAACTCGAGCAAGGTGGTATAGGTTATTGGTTGCGTAGATTGATGATAGAACGCTCCATCAGTGCGAAAGAAGCGGTTAGCTTGGCGGGGAGGTTGATTGAACAAATAGGTTATAATTCTTCCGGGCGTACTTATATGATTTCTGATCCGTATGAAACATGGATGTTATCGGTAGTCTATGGAAAGCATTGGGTGGCGCAACGGGTTCCCGATAATGAGGTGGCGATTATTCCTAATTATTATACGATTGGTGAAATAAATTTGAATGACAGGTTACATTATCTAGCTTCTCCCGATATAATAGATTATGCCATTAAACGAGGATGGTATAATCCTCAAACAGACGGTGCATTTAATTTTAGAAAAGTCTATAGTGATCCTGATAATTTGAATGCGTTAGCGAATAAAGCGCGGCATTGGATTAGCATTAATGCACTTTCTAAAAATATATATACTGTTGAAGATGAGATGCCATTTTCATTTATCCCTAAGAAGAAAATTACCTTACAAGATCTTTTTATGGTATTGCGAAATCATTATGAAGGAACCGATTACGATCTTACCGATTCTTATAAATTAGGAAACCCGCACCACCAAAAAACCATGTCTATTTGTTCCGATTCTAACCAATATGCTTTTGTAGCTCAATTACGTGACTGGATGTCTGTAGAGTTAGGTGCTGTGATGTGGTATGCCCCTATAAAACCTTGCGTAGAGCCCTTTGTCCCTATTTATAACGGGATGAATACAATACCTAAGAATTTTAACACAACGACTAATGGAGAGGCTTTGGCATTGCACTTTGATGGAAAAAAAGACTTTATCCGTTTTCCTTTTCACAATCATATAGTATTTTACAAAAAGGCTAAGATAATTAATATTAATTACGGAAAGTATATTATAGATCAGAAAAAATATATTTCAAAATTTGAGAAGTCTCTGTTAAAAGATCAGGAGAAATTTGAAAATAAAATGCAGGATTTATTGATTGATAATCATGTAGAAGCTATCAAAAAAATAACGGAATATTCGACTAAAAAAATTGAATATATTTTAGATAAAGCCAATGAATAGATTTAAATCTCCGGATCATCTGCTCTTTTAATAATACTTTCAGGAAGTGCTTTTTTAGCTTTGGCTCCCATTTTTCGCAGGCTTTCGATACGATTTACAATATTTCCTTTTCCTTCCACTAGTTTATTCATCGCTTGTCCGTATTCTTTTTTGGCTTCATCCATACGTTTACCCACTTTCATTAAATCTTGAATAAGCCCTTCAAATTTGTCATAAAGTCCACCGGCTTGACGGGCTATTTCTATGGCATTTTGTTGCTGTTTTTCGTTGTTCCACATACTGTCAATGGTGCGTAAGGTGGCGAGTAGGGTAGTAGGGGTTACAATGACAATATTTCTTTCAAATGCCTTGTTGTACAATTGATTATCCTTATTTATAGCAATGGCAAATGCGGGTTCAATAGGGACAAATAACAATACAAAATCCGGTGATTCTATGGCGTATAAATCCTCATATTTTTTACTACTGAGCTGCTCTACATGCCGGTTTAAGGATTGGATGTGCATTTTTAAATGTTGTTCCTTTTCTTGTTCGGTCTCCGCATTGATGTATTGTTCGTAATGGGTCAATGAAACTTTGGAATCAATAATCATCTTTTTATTATCAGGTAAATAGATAATAACATCAGGACGCAGGCGTTTGTTGGCAACTTCG
>CAYNFJ010000112.1:0-5310 GCA_964396505.1 uncultured Polaribacter sp.
TGTTATTTTATCATACGAAATTACGGTGTTACATTGTCATAGAACTAAAAGCGACCGGATTTAAACCGGAATACGCAGGGAAACTGAATTTTTATTTGTCAGCAGTGGACGAAATTTTAAAAACAGAAAACGAAAATCCGACAATAGGGATTCTTTTGTGCAAAGAAAGAGATAGAGTAGAAGCCGAATACGCTTTAAGGGGAATGTCCCAGCCCATTGGAATTGCGGAATATAAATTAAGTAAAGCCATTCCAAAAGATATAAAATCTGAATTACCAACAATAGAAGAAATAGAACGAGCTACAACAAAAGCTATACGTAATGCGGGCGAAAGTAGTAAATAGAAAGATATTATAAACAATGAAATTTAGTAGTAAAATGGAAGTAAATAGCTTCAAAAACAAACCCGCTCTAGGCATATACTAAACCATTGTAGCGTATTTATAAATACTCTAATCATATGAAATACAGCTATTTAACAGGTAGTATACAAAATAGTTTAAGTATCATTTTCAAAGAAATTATAAAGACTCTAAATTTCATTACTTAAATTGAGTTGCGAAAAAGAGAAATAATTTCTGTAAAAGGGATGCTTTGTTCCCGTTTTTTTGGTCTTAATAGGTGTTAAGTCTTCTACAATCAAACAATTAGATCACACTCATAGCTATTGTATTTTTGTTCAATAGCCAATTTTCGCAATGCGTGAAAATGCTGATGATCCGTAGATTGTTCCAACGCATCTTTAGATTCCTTGTCTGTCCAGTATTCAATTAAAAAAAAACGATTCTTATTATTCCGGTCTTTGAAAATATGAAAATGATCCAATCCGTTCGGTTTGCCATCTACCAGTTCTTCAAATTTTTGCATTTCTATAAAAGTTTGTTCTTCTCCTTCTTTTATCTTGAATGATACAATGTGTACATACATATGTTTATTTTTTAATTCAAATTATTCTCAAAGATAGCTGAATAGCCAATTTAGTTATGTAACAATTGTTGCTTTTTGGCTATTTTTATAGAATATCAAAAATAAGGCTGATTGAGACCTAATTTTTATTTCAGAATGAAATTATATTATATGGCATTTAAAAAATGTTTAAAACTCAAATTTTAAACCCATTATTGATAGATATAAATTATGATATATATTATATTTATAAATAAACTATATTGTATAAAACTAATATGCTATTTTTGTTTGTAATAATAGCAAAATACTATATTTACAAAAAATAAATATTGGTTTGGCAGGTCTCTATATTCATATTCCCTATTGCAAGCAAAAATGTCATTATTGCGATTTTCATTTTTCAGTTTCTTTACGTACAAAAGATGCGTTATTAGAAGCCTTGAAAAAGGAAATGATTATGCGTAAATCGGAGCTCACCGAACCAATAGAAACGATCTATTTTGGTGGCGGAACACCTTCATTATTAAGCATCTATGAATTAAATGATTTGTTGGATACACTGTACGAAAACTATCCGATTACACAACAAGCAGAGATAAGTCTGGAAGCCAATCCGGATGATTTAAGCCCTAACTATTTAAAGGAATTGGCTGCATCTCCTATCAATAGATTGAGCATAGGCGTGCAGTCGTTCTTTGATGCAGATTTACAATTTATGAACCGTGCACATACGGCAGCAGAAGCTATACAATCTGTCAAAATAGCCAAGGATGCCGGTTTTGAAAATATAACCATTGACTTGATGTATGGTTTGCCAAATTTGTCACAGGATAGATGGGAAGAAAATCTTGCTATTTTTTTAGAATTAGACATACCACATCTATCGGCTTATGCACTGACCATAGAGCATCAAACAGCTTTAAATTACTTTATCAAATCTAAGAAAATACCGCCTCTGGATGAAAAAATGGCTCTGAAACACTTTGTTTTTCTTCAAGATTTTTTAAAGAAAAACGGCTATTGGCAATATGAACTTTCTAACTTTGCCAAAGAGGCTTATCTCTCTAAGCACAATACGTCTTATTGGCGACAAACGCCTTATATGGGCTTGGGTCCGTCAGCTCATTCATTTGACTTAAAATCAAGAAGTTGGAATGTTTCCAGCAATACCAAATACATCAAATCTATCACCAATAATCAGCGTCCTTTTGAACTGGAAAATTTAAGTCTAACGGATCGCTATAATGAATATATTATGACCGGATTGCGAACTATCTGGGGCGTTTCACCGGCGTATATCAATGAAATTTTCGGGTTACAATATTTTCGATTTTTCAATGAAAAAATACAGACCTTAGCTGCCGTAAATAAGCTGATAAAAATGGATTTTTCTCTGCCATACGGTTTAGCTGAACACTGGCTAATTTCTCCGGATTTTCTTTTTATAGCAGATGGGATTATCTCAGATTTGTTTTATATCGATTAACTTTTTGATTTATAATTAGTTATTTCCCTAACAATCTTTCTGTAATCAGCTTTTCGATTGACAAAATCCAGTTCGGAAACATCGATAATTAAAGTGTTTAAATCCTGTTCCGATTGAATAAAATTAGCATAACCCTTGTGTATTTTTTTGAGGTAATTAGCGGTGATGTTTTGTTCATAATCACGGCCTCGTTTTTTGATATTCTCTAATAATCTATCTGTATTTTGGTAAAGGTAAATGTACAGATCCGGTTTGGTTATTTCGTTGTACATAATATCAAACATACGCCGGTACAGGACGTATTCTTCGTGTGCCAGTGTGACTTGGGCAAAGATTAAGGATTTAAAAATGTAATAATCTGATATGATAAAGTTTTTAAACAAATCAAACTGAGCCAAATCATCGGATAATTGTTGGTAACGATCTGCTAAAAAGCTCATCTCCAGAGGAAAAGCATAGCGCTCTTCGTCTTTGTAGAATTTGGGTAAAAAAGGATTATCGGCAAAACGTTCCAATACTTTTTTAGCATTAAAATCATCGGCAAACAGGTTGGTCAAGCTGGTCTTTCCGGCACCAATATTCCCTTCAATGGCAATATAATTGTATTTTTCTGAAAGAGAAATGGGCTTTACCAAGTGGGTATTTATGCGTGTTATTTTAGAATGATCATCACATTCACTGAACAAGGTCTGGATGGTCTTTTTTTCAATAGGGTGAATGAAGGAGGGGATAATATCGGATAGCGGTTGAAGTACAAAACTTCTTTTGGTCATTTCCGGATGGGGAACAATCAGATTTTTTGAAAAGATAATTTCATCATCGAACAATAGGATATCGATATCAATAGTCCGGGACTCATACCGGGTACTTTTATGTCTCTTGCGTCCTAAAATAGTCTCTATTTCAAGAATTTCTTTGAGTAAAAATTCGGGATTCAATCGTGTCTTTATTTCAATACAAAGATTGAAAAAATCATCACCCTTAAATCCCCAAGATTCTGTCTGATAAACCGGCGATATTTGTTGAATCATTCCCGCTCTTTCAGCTAATAAATTTACGGCTTCTTGTAGCAGTGCTATTTTATCACCTTGGTTGCTTCCTAAAGCTAAATATGCAGGTCTTAGTAAACTCAAAGTATAGGTTGTTAGTTTAATAAATCTTGAACGGAATGGGCGCTTCCCGATGTTTCATTTTTCTTTATAACAGCAATAAAATCAGCTAATTGCTTGCCGTATTTAGATTCTTTTACAGTAGTGGATAGTGTGTTATTTACCGTGTCTAATAATTGAATTTTAGCATTGTACAATTCAGTTAATGCCAAGTAAGGAGCTACTTCTTTATCGGCATGTGTAAGGGCAAAATTGGTGGTATATAAATAGCGTTTACGAATCAAATTTTTGTAAACAGCATCCAAAGAATCTAATTTTTTTTGATTTTTTTCTTTCTCTGCTTCAAAATTAGCTTTGAATAAATCCAGACGCTTATCATTAAATTTTTGAATCATTTTTTTATACTCAGACAGTAGATCTTGATTGGTAGATCCGGAAATTTTGGCGGCTGTTGCAAATTTATCCAATTTGCTATTGACTGTAATGCGACCTTTCTCTCCAAAAATCAATAAAAATTCATTAGCTTTTTCTTTAATTCTAAGGTGGTATATTTCAGGACTTTCTATATTATCTCCAAGGGTAAATTGTCCATTATCCCTCACATTAAAGGAGTCCACAGCCGTAAATACAGAGTCTTTTAGCTTGTCTAGATACAAGGTTCCTTTGGTTAATCCTTTGATATTTCCTTGCACAATCATCTCTTTTTGTAAACTTTTTTGACAAGATTGGAAAGAAACCGTAAGCAATAAATATAGAATGAATATTTGGTATTTCATGTAGGTGAATTGTTATATGAATTGCAAATGTAATAAATCAAAGATTAACGGAGCTATATTTTTGAATTCAGAAGTAAAAAAAATAGCGATCATTCAAGATTTTTTTTTTAAAAAAAGGCTTCTATAAAAATGAAATTTATTACCTTGCGATGTGTTGTACATTTTAGTCAAATTAGGACTGAAGTTTTAAGAATGATAATGTTATTTTTTAAAAAATTATTTAATGAATGGAATTAATATTAATAAATAAATAGAAGCCTTTGAATATACTTTTATTTTAAAATAGAACGACACAAAAAAAAACAAAATTTAGTGCTCTCTCAGCATAGATTTATACAAGTAAGCAACCCAAAAGACAAAAAAACACAATCAATCTGTTGATTGATGAAAAGTTTAAAGGAAATATTATGAGAAAATTTTTACAATCACTCAAAGTTTTATCATTAGTTTATAAAGGAGTAATTAGTCTTGCGCTACTGACTTCTACAGTTTCAATATACAGTCAAGAAGTCCCTTTTAGTGTACGATATCAAGATACGTTTAAAGGAGATATTGTTCTAGTATCCAATAATAACCTCAGTGCGGATCCCACGGCTGATTACAATGATCCGAACGGTTCTAACGATACGGCCGTTCAGGTTTATGTAGATGTAGATGCCGATGCCAATACGTTTAATTCCAGTACGGCAGATTTAGCCTTGCCTTCCAGTTGTTCTACCGTGGCTTTTGCCGGTTTATATTGGGCAGGTACCTATCCGTATGAAAGAGGAACACCTGATGGAAATGACGCTGACTCCTATCCGGATCCCGGATGTACAGATTGTAATCGATATGACCCTAGAAATGTAAAGTTTAAATTGCCTGGTGCTGCTAATTATACAGATTTAGTAGGGACGCTTATTTATGATGAAAGAGGAAATACTCCCAACTCAGGACAAGATGCATATACCTGTTTTTATGATGTAACCAATATGATTAATGCTAATCAAAATGGAATAACAGGAACTTATGCGGTAGCAAATATTAGAGC
>CAYNFJ010000112.1:5410-6824 GCA_964396505.1 uncultured Polaribacter sp.
TGGATATGCCGGTCAATATGGGCTTGGAGGTGTGACCAGTATGGATATAGCTTATAATGGCTTTCAAACCGTTCCCAATGGACAGGTAATTGGTTCCTACGGTATTGCATCTTTAGAAGGAGATCGAGCCATAGACGGCAGCCATTTGCAAATACGAAATACAGCTGGAAATTTTGAAGATTTATATGATGCGGTTAATCCAAATACAAATTATTTCAACAGTACCATTTCAGAAGATGGAAATTACATCCTAACTCGAAATCCGGCAAGTACCAATACGCTTGGTTATGATGCAGATCTATTGACCATAGATAGCAATAATAATAGCAATAACCATTTGATTACCAATAATCAAACGGCGGCAATTTTTAGAGCCAATGCAAATGATACGGGCAATCAAAGAGATGGGTATTTTATTTATCTCAGTAGTTTTGCCATAGAAGTTTACAAACCGGATGTTCGGGTGGTAAAATCCATGGAAGATTCTAACGGCAACGCAATAGCTCAAGGAGCTACGGTCAATCCATTGGATGTGATTACCTATAAATTCAGTATTCAAAATTTAGGTAATGATGCAGCACAGAATGTGATTATTGATGATGATTTACCCTACAACGCCACTTATAATGCTGCCTCTTTACATGCCGAAGATTCTGCAGGGAACCCCATTACGATGTGGACCAATCCTCCGGATGCCTCACATCCTATCCAATACAATTACAATGCAGGAACAGACACATTAACTTTTAATATCGATGACTCCTTGTTTGAAGTAGGAGATCCTGAATTTTATATTTATTTTGATGTCCAAGTTACCGATGACCCGAATTTATTGAGCTCCGGATGTTCTCAGGAGATTTTGAATCAGGCCAAAGCTTCTTATGTAGGAACTATTAATACTACGATAAATATCAATGATCAGGAAAGTTTGAATCATATTTCTGCTTGTGGTACCGATGCACCTTCATTGCTACCCACATCGGTGAGTGTGGATGTTGCTAATGTAGATTTATCAAGAGTTTATGTTACCAATAATGCATGCCCCTCAAATTCTGTTACGGAACAAGACTTGATTGATGCAGGGATAGATATGTCTATTTATGACCTTTATACCAGTAATTCAACACCACCCAATGCAGCTGATTTGGTAAGTTTACCAATAACTACTTCAGGGTCTTATTATGCCATAGGCTTGTTAGATGATAGATTTTCAGATTGTTATGGAGTTCGTGAGGTTCAGATTGTTGTGAATAATAATATGGATACTGATGGAGATGGTATATGTGATAATATAGATATTGACGATGACAATGATGGTATTCCTGATGCTTACGAGGATTGTGGTGGAAATTTGGTAGTAAATGGCGATTTTGAAGATCAAGATTTTATGGATACCAATACATTTTCTAATGTT
>CAYNFJ010000113.1:0-6723 GCA_964396505.1 uncultured Polaribacter sp.
GTTCAGAAGCTGAACATCAAGTAAACCGTAGAACGGAATTTGTGATTGTGCGGTAAAAACTATAATTAGAAATAAGTTAATGTATGTAAATATTTAACTACGAGTCTTTCTAATTATTAATTAGGTTGCCCTCCTTTTCTTAAGGAGGGTTTTTTTGTAAATAAAACCCATAAAAAAAAGGCAAGCTATCTACATCACACTGCTCAACCTAATACCCTTGCTGCGTTCCCGCCCTGGGGGATTCAAAGGGAGCTAGTTGTGTAGGACTTGCCTCGGGCGCAAAGATACAAAACTAATTTATATACGATAATCAGAATTTAAAAATTATTACATATTGCATTAATTTATTTTTTATTCGGATAATGTGTAATTTCGAATAAAAAAAATTAATGTACTTTTGTACAATATGAACAAACAAAATACATTCTAATGGAAAATCAACAATCAATTTCTCCTTCCAAAACAATACTCACTTACGGTATATTCTTTGGCTTAGCCTCTGTATTGGTGTCGGTCGCTAACTATTCTTTTGGAAATATTTATAAACCCCATTGGAGTTTAAGTATTATAAACTATTTGTTGCTAATTGTCTTTATAGTCCTAGCTTTAAAGGCTTATAGGGAGCAAAATGGCGGTTATTTAAAACTGTCCGATGCGTTAAAAATAGGAATTGGTATTTCACTGCTAGCAGGAATCATATCTATGCTGTATTTTCTTGTTTTTGTCAATTATATCGAACCGGATTTTATTGCTAAAACCGGAGAAGTTCAAGAACAAATAATGTATGAGCGTTTCCCGGATATGGACGAAGCGCTAATTGAACAACAAGTAGAAATGTCTAAAAAATTTATGACACCCACTATCATGTCAGCATTTATATTAGCAGCCAGTCTGTTTTCGGGCTTAATATTTTCATTGGTCATAGGCTTGTTTATGAAAAAATCAGAAGATTAAATTATTATTAAATGGATGTATCAATAGTAATTCCTTTACTAAACGAAGCAGAATCATTGCCGGAATTATACGATTGGATTGTACGCGTTGTACAGTCCAATTCGTATTCTTATGAAATTATTTTTATAGATGATGGTAGTACGGATCATTCTTGGGATGTGATTCAAGAATTAAGAGCCAAAGATCTGCATGTAAAAGGAATTCGTTTTCAAAGAAATTATGGAAAATCGCAAGCGCTTCACGCAGGATTTGAAATGGCAGAAGCTGAGGTAGTCATTACAATGGATGCCGATTTGCAAGATAGTCCCGATGAGATTCCGGCACTCTATAAAATGATAAAAGAGGAACATAACGATTTGGTTTCGGGATGGAAGAAAAAACGATACGATTCCAAAATTCGTAAAAATATTCCTTCCAAATTTTTTAATTGGGCAGCCAGAAAAACTTCCGGTTTGAGTTTGCACGATTTTAATTGTGGATTAAAAGCCTACGATAAAAAAGTCATTAAAAATATCCAAGTTCACGGTGAAATGCACCGGTATATTCCGGTCTTGGCAAAAAATGCGGGATTTACTAAAATCACCGAAAAAGTAGTCCAACATCAAGCACGTAAATATGGAACAACTAAGTTTGGAATGAGTCGGTTTGTCAATGGTTTTTTGGATTTGATCACCATTTGGTTTGTGTCTAAATTTGCCAAACGACCCATGCATCTTTTCGGTTTTTGGGGCACCTTGATGTTTATGCTAGGATTTTTTGCAGCATTTTATATTGGAATAATGAAATTACTGAGACTCTACTATTACCATATCCCTGCTAAATTGGTGACAGAAAATCCCTGGTTTTATATAGCCCTAACTACGATGATTATTGGCACCTTATTTTTTCTTGCCGGATTTTTGGGTGAAATAATTATCCGGACAAATCAACAAGTAGAACGCTATAAAATTACCGAAAAATTAGATTAGTTTATATTTTTTTAGAAATTTACATTTTACAAAACGTATCATATCATGAAGGACATTATAAATATTGCTAAAACTTGGACGAAGCCTCCATTTGATGAGGCGACAATCCTAGAAGTACAATCATTAATTGATCAAAATAATATTGCTGAATTAACCGATAGATTCTATAAAAATCTAGCGTTTGGTACCGGCGGCATGCGGGGTATTATGGGTGCCGGATTGAATCGGATGAATAAATATACTTATGGAAAAGCGACGCAAGGGCTGTCTCAATATCTAAAAAAACGTTTTCCCGATAAAGCACTGAGTGTGGCTATTGGATACGATTGCAGACATCATAGTGATACATTTGCCAAGCTGGTAGCCGATGTGTTAACTGCCAATGGAATCAAAGTTTATCTGTTTAGTGATATGCGACCTACTCCGGAATTGTCTTTTTCCGTGAGATATTTACAATGTGATGCAGGAATTGTGTTGACCGCTTCGCACAACCCGCCGGAATACAATGGATATAAGGTGTATTGGAATGACGGTGGACAAATCGTCCCTCCGGAAGATAAGGAAATTATTGCTGAGGTCAATGGCTTGGGTTTTGATGAGATAAATTTTGATGCCAAACCCGATTTGTTGACCTATATGGATAAAGATATTGATGAAGCCTTCTGGAGAGCATCATTGGCAAATGGTACTTTTGCGAATACAAAAGGACGCGCTGATTTAAAGATTGTTTATACCTCATTACACGGAACTTCTATCAAATTAATTCCGGAAGCCTTAAAAAGAGCCGGCTATACCGATGTGAACATAGTTCCGGAACAACAAGAACCGGACGGTGATTTTCCAACGGTTGTGTCACCCAATCCTGAGGAACCGGCAGCCCTGAAAATGGCGATAGATTTGGCAGAAAAAATACAAGCCGATATTGTAATTGGAACCGATCCGGATTCGGATAGAATAGGCATTGCGGTTCGTAATTTAAAAGGTAATATGCAATTGTTAAATGGAAACCAGACCATGTGTATGATGGATGATTTCTTGCTAAAGCAATGGCAAAAAGAAGGGAAACTGAATGGAAATCAATTTATAGGTTCGACCATTGTATCTACCGACTTGGTGCAAGTGATTGCCAGTAGTTATGGGGTGGAGACCAAAATTGGATTGACCGGTTTTAAATGGATTGCAAAAATGATACGTGATGCCGAAGGAAAACAAGAGTTTATAGGGGGTGGTGAAGAGAGCTTTGGCTTTATGGTCGGTGATTTTAACCGTGATAAAGATGCGGTTACCGCTACATTATTAGCTTGTGAAATCGCAGCAAATGCCAAGGCCAACGCTTCTTCTTTCTACAAGGAGTTATTGCAATTATATCTGAAACACGGTTATTATAAAGAACATTTAATAGCAATTGTTAAAAAAGGAATAGAAGGAGCCGATCAAATCAAACAAATGATGGCCGATTTACGCAAAAAACCCTTGAAGCGTATTGATAATTCTCCGGTCACTTGGTTGTATGATTATCAATCTTCGGTTGCTAAGAACTTGCAGACCGGTGCTACTAAAAAAATTGAGGTTCCGGCATCTAATGTGTTGATTTATCACACAGAAGATGGTACCAAGGTGGCTGCACGACCCAGCGGAACCGAACCTAAAATAAAATTTTATTTCAGTGTCAATACGCCATTAGATTCCATTGAATCTGCCGATACAATAGAAGCCAAATTGAATGGTAAAATTCAACGAATCATTAAGGAAATGAATCTTTAAGTAGTATGAATTATTTTACCAAAATAATACGCTACGCCATACCTTATAAAAAATATGGTTTTCTAAATATTGTGTTTAATATATTGTATGCGCTGTTTTCTACCTTGTCTTTTTTGGTATTGATGCCCTTGTTACAAGTGATTTTCAATCCGGAAAAGGCAATCACCATCACACAAAAACCGGTTTATCAAGGTTTGGCAAAAAGTATGGATTTTTTTAAAAATTATATGGGGTATTTCATCCACAATGTAGCAGGAGAAGATAAATCCCTGGCGTTGATGATGGTTATTGCATTGGTTATTTTTACTTTTTTCTTTAAAAATATCTTTAATTATTTGGCGATGTATTTTATCACCTTTCTAAGAAATGGTGTTTTAAAAGATATAAGAAATGATTTATACCAAAAAATTCTGGAATTGCCTATTTTCTACTTTTCCGAAAAACGAAAAGGCGATATTATGGCACGGATAGGAACCGATGTGTTAGAGATTCAATATTCTTTTCTGTCTATTTTAGAAATGATTATTCGTGAACCTTTAACCATAGTTTTTACCATTGTTGCAATGTTGCTCATCAGTGTGAAACTGACTGTCTTTGTCTTTATTTTTGTACCGATTTCAGGTTTTTTAATTTCATTAATTGGTAAGAGTCTCAAGCGAAAATCGGATAAAGTACAACAAGAACAAGGCTATTTTTTGTCTTTAATTGAAGAAACTTTAGGGGGCTTAAAGATTATTAAAGCATTTAATTCTGAAAATACATTTATAGAAAAATTTCAAAACTCAACCAACCGCTTTTTTAAATTTTCAAATTCCTTATTGAATAGAACCAATCTGGCAAGTCCCACCAGTGAATTTCTAGGGATAACGGTCATTGCCATTTTGTTGTGGTACGGTGGTCGTTTGGTGCTGATTGATCACGCATTGGATGGTGAAGATTTTATTGCCTATATGGGGCTGGCTTATAACATTTTAACTCCGGCAAAGGCGATATCCAAAGCGAGCTATCGCGTAAAAAAAGGCAATGCTGCAGCCGAAAGAGTATTGGAAATATTGGAAACAGAAAATCCGCTTAAAGACAAGGAAGATGCTGTGGAGATACATTCCTTTGATAACGCGATTCAGTTTGATTCCTTGTCATTTAAATATGAAGATGATTATGTGTTAAAAGATTTCAATTTGACGGTTTCAAAGGGGAAAACGATTGCTTTGGTCGGACAATCGGGTAGTGGAAAATCAACCTTGGCTAATTTGCTCACACGTTTTTACGACGTTACCAAAGGGCAGATTAGTATAGACGGGATAAATATTAAGGACATTACCAAAAAATCTTTACGGAATCTGTTTGGAATGGTTACGCAAGACGCTCTTTTATTTCACGACACGATTGCCAACAACATCGCTTTTGGAAAAGAAGTGACACAAGAAGACATTATACAAGCCGCTCAAATAGCCAATGCACATGATTTTATTATGGCATTGCCTAAAGGATATGACACGAGTATTGGAGATAGTGGTAATAAACTGTCCGGTGGACAAAAACAACGTATATCTATTGCGAGAGCCGTGTTAAAAAATCCTCCAATAATGATTTTGGATGAGGCTACGTCTGCTTTGGATACAGAATCTGAAAAGTTGGTGCAAGACGCCCTTGATAACATGATGCAACACAGAACTTCAATAGTGATTGCTCATAGACTTTCTACGGTGCAAAAAGCTGATTTAATTGTAGTTATGAAAGAAGGACGTATCATAGAACAAGGAACGCATCAGTCACTGATCAATGCCAAAGGCACTTATAAAATGTTGGTTGAAATGCAAGAATTATAATAGCATCCTATTTCTGTAAAGGGTATTTGGGATTTAATCTTCCTTTTGAAATAAAAATAAAATTAACCGAGGCACTTCTTTTTGGTCGGCATCAAACCATTCTTGTATTTTAATTGCTTTAAAGTGATTCTTCTCGGCAGCATTCAGATAGTCCGATAGATGATGTTTGTAAACCTCAAGAAATGTAGTGTTGCCGTTGTGTTCAAAACGGGCTTTGCTCCCCAAGTATTGTTTATAAGGATGCAATTCACAAACAAAAAAATAACCGGAAGCGGCCAGACTTTCATGTGCTTTCTTGAAAAATGAATTTAAGTCCGCTATATGCTCTAAGGTAAGGCTACAAGTTACCAAATCAAATGATTTGACGGGTGTCGGCCAATCGGAATTTAAATCGGTTAAGATGAATTGAACGCGTTTATCTTGTATTTTCTCTTTGGCTTTAGCAAGCATTTCATTCGAAAAATCCAATCCGGTAACCGAGGCGTTTTTTTGGAGTAAGAATTGGGTGTTTTTTCCGGTGCCGCAACCTAATTCCAATACTTTTTTAAAAGAAATACCTCGTAGTACTTCGATGGTAGCAAGTTTATCTAAATCTCTGGTTTTGTTAGCGTTGTTATCGTATATTTTTGCCCAATTATTATAATCTTCTGCGATACTCATTTTAGGTGATTTGAATGTATATTGTTATAAAAGTTAATGGATTCAATGATTTGATTATGCGTTACTTGACAATCTATAACAGGTTTGCCAATGTCTTTTAGTAGGATAAAATTTATACGTCCTTTGTTATTCTTTTTGTCGTGTTGCAATAGATTTATGATTGAACTTGTTTCATCCAAATCTATTAAAGGTAGTTGATATCTAGTAGTACCAGTCATGTCTGTATAAAACCGCAGCATCAATTGAGAATAAATGCGCAGTTTTTCTATATCAAAACCCAATAATTGATGAGAAAGATGTAGTGCCATAATCATTCCGATAGCGACTGCTTCACCGTGAAGTAATTGTTCTTTTTTAGATTTTGATAGATAATGTGTTTCTATGGCATGTCCTAAGGTGTGACCAAAATTCAAGGTTTTTCTAACGCCATGTTCCATTGGATCTAATTGAACGATTTGTTGTTTGATAGCAATAGATTCTTTAATGAGATTTGTATCAAATAAATGTGTATCAACTTGTGATTTCTTTAGTTTTTCTAATATAGCGGG
>CAYNFJ010000114.1:0-6690 GCA_964396505.1 uncultured Polaribacter sp.
TCTATTCTTTGGGAAATTTTATTTCCAATCAACGTACATTTCCCAGAGATGGTGCGGTAATATTTGAATTGGAATTGACCAAAAAATTAGGAAAAACCGATATTTCAAATGCAGATTATATCTCAACTTGGGTATATAAAGTCCATTATGAAAACGGATGGGAATTTTATGTGCTTCCGATAGATGAGTTTGCATATAAACCATATTTTTTTAGTCATAAGAACGATTACCTGAAAATGAAAAAGTATGCTGCTCACATACGGACATTGTTACAAAAAAATAATGTAAATATTCCGGAAAACAAGTCTTTTTCCAATCGTTTTTTTCAGCTGATGCGTGAATTGTATATGCCATTTGTAAAATAGTTACTAGCAAGCAAGATTGTTAAAAAAATCCAAATTGAAGAGACAAAACAGCCAATACCCCTCTTTACATCTAAATAATCCTTAAATTCGTCGCAAATTTAGTATTGATATGAGTTTTAATTTTAAAAAATATAATATCATCTTAGGATGGGCTGCATTTTTAATAGCCTTAATAACCTATACCTTGACATTAGAACCCACCGTGAGTTTTTGGGATCCGGGCGAATATATCTCTACGGCTGCCAAGCTGGAAGTAGGACATCCGCCGGGAGCTCCTTTATTTCAAATGCTTGGAGCCTTCTTTGCTATGTTTGCTTCTGATGCTACTCATATTGCCAAAATGGTCAATTTTATGTCGGCTTTAGCCAGTGCTTTTACCATTTTATTTTTGTTTTGGACCATTTCCATTTTGGTGAAAAAAATAGTGGTAAAAAAAGGTGAAATTATAACACAAGCTCAAGCCTATCTCATTTTAGGCAGTAGTTTGGTAGGATCCTTAGCTTATACTTTTTCAGATAGTTTCTGGTTTTCTGCCGTAGAAGCAGAGGTATATGCTATGTCTTCTTTCTTAATGGCTTTGTTATTCTGGCTGGGATTACGATGGGAAGAAGATATGGAAAAACCCAACGGAAACCGGTGGTTATTACTGATTAGCTTGGTTGTCGGGATGTCTTTTGGGGTACATATTTTATCCTTGTTGGTGATTCCTCCTATTGTGTTTTTATATGTCTATAAACACTATAAAAAACTGTCTATCAAACAATTTATCATCGCCAATATAGTTGCTATTTTATTTCTGGCTTTTACTTTTAAGTTCTTGTTTCCTTTTACCCTGCGTTATTTTAGTGCAATGGAGTTGTTTTTTGTCAATTCTGTGGGTTTACCTTTTAATTCGGGAACTATTATTGCGGCTATTATTATGGGCCTTGCGTTTTATTATGCTATCAAATATACGCGTAAAAAAGGATTGGTGACCTATAATACCATGATTCTATCGGTCTTATTTATTGTCATCGGATTTTCATCTTGGGTGATGCTTCCTATTAGAGCCAATGCAAATACCACAATCAATGAAAACAATCCTTCTAGTGCCAGAGAGTTGCTAGCTTATTATAACCGGGAACAATATGGTGATTCCAATGTATTCTACGATAAGTACTATTCGTATGTCTTTAAAAAAGAACAAGACAAAGAAAAACCCTATAAAGATGATGTATTAAAATACGAAAAAGACTATAAATCAGGTAAGTATGTGATAGTTAATAAAGATACTTACAAAAAGTATTTCCCTAATTACAGCAAGAAACATAAAGGATTTATTCCTAGAATGACCGCTACCAGTCCTACGGCTATTCAACATTATAAAGCACTGACCGGTATTCCTGAAAAAAGCACCCGGCGCCCTACTTTCTTGGAAAATTTACATTTTATGTTCAGCTATCAATTTGGCTATATGTACGGGCGCTATTTTATGTGGAATTTTGTAGGACGACAGAATGACGAACAAGGCCATTTGGATATTCACAATGGAAATTGGATGAGCGGTATTCCCTTTATCGATCAATTATTCTTAGGACCACAATCTAATTTGCCCGATGAAATCAAAAATAATAAAGGACGCAATACCTATTTCTTCTTACCCTTGCTATTAGGTTTATTGGGTGTTTTTTACCATCTCAAAAAAGATCCTAATAATTTTTACATCCTCTTACTTTTCTTTGCTTTTACCGGTTTAGCCGTTATTTTTTACACAAACCCAAAACCTTTTGAACCACGTGAACGAGACTATGCGGTAGTCGGTTCTTTTTATGTTTTTGCTATCTGGATAGGATTGGGGGTTGCCGCTATCTATGATACTTTAAAAGATCATATCCATCCTAAAACGGCTGCTATCGGAATAAGTCTGATTAGTTTATTAGCTGTTCCGGTGATTATGGGCTTCCAGAATTGGGATGACCACGACCGGTCCAATAAATACACCGCACATCTCAACGCACAAGCTTATTTGGATTCTTGTGATGAGAATGCCATCTTGTTTACCATTGGTGATAATGACACCTTTCCTTTGTGGTATTTACAAGAAGTAGAAGGCTATCGAACAGATATTAAAGCTATTAACACTAGCCTGTTTGCTACTGATTGGTATATTGACCAAATGAAACGCAAAACCTATAAAGCCAATCCGATTCCTTCGCAACTCAAACACGAAGATTATAAATATGGCACCTTGGATGTAGCATATCATATGCCTATTGAACAATTTAAAGACAGTGTGATAGATATCAAGCTTTTTATGCAATGGATTCAAAGTAAAAATGAGATAACCTATGTTCAATTTGACGAAGATCACCGCGAAAAAATATATCCGACCAATAAAATCAGACTACCGGTAGATAAAGAAGCGGTCTTAAAAAGCGGAATTGTAGCTCCCGAAGATGCCGATCTAATCGTTCCGTATATAGATTTTGAAGTGGACCCCAACGGATTGACCAAAAACCGAATATTGATGTTGGATATTTTGGCCAATTTTAACTGGAAACAACCCATCTATTTTACCGGAGGTAGTTATGACGATGCGGAGTATATTTGGCTGAAAGATTATTTACAAATGGATGGTCTCACCTACAAACTGGTGCCGATTAAAACAGCTTATGCCAATAGTCCTTTTAGTATGGGGCGCATTAACCCTGATGTGATGTACAAACACGTTCAAAAATGGAATTGGGGAAGTATCACTGACGACATCTATCTGGATCCTGAAACACGTAAAAATTCGGTTAATTTCCGGAACGCTCTCGTACGTTTATCTGAAGCCTTTGCTAAAAAAGGAGATACCCTTAAAGCTATTAAGGTGTTGGATTTGTCTTTGGAAAAAATGCCTCCCGATAAATTTTACAGTATCGGTATGTTATTGGATTATGTCACAGATTATTACAATTTAAAGCAACCGGATAAGGCTAGGGCTTTAGCCGAAAAACTCATTGATATGAGTCAACAAAAATTAGAATATTACAACCGTTTTGATGATTCTTTTTTCTTGAGTTATTACGACGAATTGGAAAACACATTGCTGGTATATGGCGAGTTGGTACGTGTAATTTCTAAATATGAATCAAAAGATTATTCTGATAAAGTACAAAACGAATATGTAGAACATGTAGATCTTTTTAAACGATTGATAGACGAATAAAGACAATTAAATATATGTACTATCCGTTTAAAATACCGTATTTTATTCAACGTATTTTCCCCAAATATCTGTGGCGTGTAGCAGGTGCCGAAAAGGTTATTTATTTGACTTTTGACGACGGTCCCAACCCTATTATTACCCCTTGGATTTTGTCCTTGTTAAAAGAGTATCGAGCACAAGCCACTTTTTTTTGTTTGGGAAAAAAAATGGAAGTGGCTCCGCAACTCACCCAAGATATTGTCGATCAAGGGCACCGGTTGGCAAATCACACCTATTCCCATCTGAAAGCCTATGTTACTCAAGATACAGCCTATCTAGCCGATGTGGAGAAAGCAACCAAACTGATAAAAAAGATTAAACCTCTCAATCCGGAAAAAACAGAGCCTGTTTTATTTCGACCACCCTACGGAAAAATCAAAAATTCACAAGCCAAAAAATTGATTGACAAAGGCTATCGTATTGTAATGTGGGAAGTACTGAGTGGAGATTTTGATCCGGACCTATCTGCCGAAAAAAGCTTACAAAAACTCTTAAAACATACCCAATCCGGAAGTATTGTTGTATTTCATGATAGTAGAAAAGCAAAAAACACCCTGCAAAATGTGTTACCCAAAGCCCTAGCTCATTGGAATCAACAAGGTTTTATATTCAAAAGCTTATAAATAAAACATCTAATTATAAGAAATCAATCCTTAAAAGTGTTTTACTAAACCCTTGTATTCTGTTAAAAAACGCACAAAAACTGCTTATTGTTTGTTTTTAAACATTTTAATAGTTACTCTTGCCTTATTAAAAGCAATTAAAACCCTGTAAATGAATATCCCAACCGTAAAATTTAACAACCACAATCAACCGGAATTCTACAAAGAACTCCGCAATCGTGTGAATCGCTATTTTAAAGAAAATGGCATTTCAAAATACGCCAATTTCAATATGAAGTTTAAAACAATATTTATGTTGTCTCTTTACTTTGTCCCCTTATTTCTCATGCTTATTGGAGTGGTTTCTTCTGTAAAATTAGTCCTTCTTATGTGGGTGTTGATGGGATTTGGAATGTCCGGAATTGGACTATCGGTTATGCATGATGCCAATCACGGAGCTTATTCCAAAAATAAAAAAGTAAACCATTTCTTGGGATTTTTACTCAATTTTTTGGGAGGCTATCATAAAAATTGGATTATCCAACATAATGTCTTACACCATTCTTATACCAATATAGACGGCTACGATGAAGATATACAAAATAATCTGATGCGTTTTACACCCAATCAAAAAATAAGAAAAATATACCGTTTTCAAGCATTTTATGCACCGTTTTTCTATGCTCTAATGAGTATTTATTGGTTTGTCAGTAAAGATTTTGAACAACTGGTGCGTTATCGTAAAAAAGGTTTGTTGTCCGGACAAGGTCTTAGCTTTAACAAAGCACTTACACAAGTCATTATTCACAAAATATGGTATATCATTTTATTAATTGTCTTACCGATAGTATTAGTACAAGTACCTTGGTGGATAAGTATTACAGGTTTTTTAATAATGCATTTTATTACCGGTCTGGCTTTGGCATTGATTTTTCAACCGGCTCATGTAGTAGAAGGAAGTGAATTTCCCAAACCCGATAAGGAGAGTAGTATTGAAAATAATTGGGCTATTCATCAAATGAGAACTACATCTAATTTTGCCGATAAAAGCAAACTTTTCTCCTGGTTTATAGGAGGATTAAATTATCAAATAGAACATCATTTATTCCCAAAAGTTTGTCACGTACATTATAAAAAAATATCCAAAATCGTCAAAGAAACCGCCCAAGATTTTAATATCACTTATCACCAACATAAAACCTTTTTTGGAGCTGTGAAAAGCCATTTTACCTTACTCAACCAATTAGGCACCGGTAAATATGACAAGTTGGCCTCCTCTAAATAACCCGTAAATATATAGCTCCCGTTTCGGGAATGTTCCTTATTTTTACGCCATGCAAGGAATGCTTATCAAATCTACCGGAAGTTGGTATAAAGTTCGTACACAAGACGGCACAATATATGAATGCCGTATCAAAGGTAAATTTCGTATCAAGGGAATCAAAAGTACCAATCCATTGGCAGTAGGAGATCGGGTAGATTTTACATTGGAGCCGGATAAAAATACGGGTGTTATTCATAAAATACACGATCGCACAAATTATATCATCCGTAAGTCGGTAAATCTCTCTAAACAAACACATATTATCGCTGCCAATATAGATTTGGCTTTTCTAGTGGTAACCTTGGAAAATCCCAAAACCTACACAGCTTTTATAGACCGGTTTTTAGCCACCGCCGAAGCCTATAATATTACTGCTGTACTCCTATTCAATAAAATTGATATTTACTCAGAAGAAAGTCAGGCTGAAAAAGCATATTTAAAAGAAGTCTATTCCAAAATAGGCTATACATGTCTGGATATATCAGCTACAGAAGGTACCAATATTGATGCACTCAAAGAATTGATGCAAAATAAAACTTCCCTATTCACCGGACATTCCGGAGTGGGAAAATCTACTTTAATCAATGTGCTGGAACCCGGCTTACACCTGAAGACCAAACCGGTTTCGGATATTCATAATCAAGGACTGCACACCACTACTTTTGCTGAAATGTATCCTTTACATTTTGGTGGTTATATAATTGATACTCCGGGTATTAAAGGTTTTGGTGTGGTCGATTTTAAAAAGGAAGAAGTCAGCCATTATTTTCCGGAAATATTTGCTTTACAACCACATTGTAAGTTTCATAATTGCCTGCATCTCAACGAACCGCAATGTGCCGTACTAAAAGCGGTGGAACAAGGTGATATTGCCGAGTTCAGATACTACAATTATGTACAACTTACCGAACCCGAAGACAGTCCTTATCGCTCAAAAATGACTTAACAACCATGATAGAAAAATATATATTTGATTTTGGCAACGTGTTTATCAATCTGGATATCAAAGCAACCCAACGGGAATTACAAAAATGGGGCTTACAAAGTTTTACTCCCGAAATGGAAAGACAAAATCATTTGTATGAAAAAGGATTGATCTCAACTGCTGAATTTTTAGCTTTTTACAACAAACAAATTCCACAGGCAACTCCGGAAACATTAAAGACGGCT
>CAYNFJ010000115.1:0-6674 GCA_964396505.1 uncultured Polaribacter sp.
TTATCAAATCACCAAGTATAACTAATCCAATTATTTTACAAATAATTCAATAAAACTTCATCTGATGAAAAATATAATCTTACTAATACTTTCCACACTTCTAGTTACTTCTTGTTCAAGAGAAACAACTAAAGCCGATGCTTATGGAAACTTTGAGGCAACTGAAATTACGGTTTCCTCAGAAAGCAACGGGAAAATTATTCAATTAAATCTAGAAGAAGGGGTTAACTTATCTCGAGGAGTTCAGGTAGCGCAACTAGATACCATTGCATTGCAACTTAAAAAAGACCAACTAGAGGTGGCAAAAAGTGTGATTTTTTCCAAATCAAAAGGGGTGCTTTCACAAATAAGTGTATTAAAAGCTCAGAAAAAAACGGCTTTTATCAATAAAAAACGTATTGAAGGATTGCTGGCAGATAAAGTAGGCACACAGAAACAACTGGATGATATTAAGGGTAAAATTGCCGTAATAAACCGGCAAATCAGCAGTATTGAAGCAAAAAATGCCGGAGTTGTGAATGAGGTTAAAAAAATAGATGCACAGATAAGAGAAATAGCCTATCAAATATCCAAAGCAAAAATAATAAATCCGGTAGATGGTACGGTATTGGTGAAATATGTAGAAGCAGGAGAAGTCACCGCTTTTGGACATCCACTCTACAAAATCGCCGATATGAAACAATTGACTTTTAAGGGTTATATCAGTGAATTGCAATTATCCCAAGTTAAAACCGGACAGCAAGTTACCGTAAAAATAGATACTCCCAATGGAAGCAAAGATTATCAGGGAACCATCAGTTGGATTGCCTCTGATGCTGAATTTACTCCTAAAATTATTCAAACCAAAGAAGAACGTGTCAATTTAGTCTATGCTATAAAAGTACAAGTCAAGAATGATGGATTTTTAAAGATAGGAATGCCCGCAGAAATGTGGATCAATAAACAGAGCAGTTTATGAGTATTTCAGTAAAAAATATATCCAAATCTTACGGAAAAATACAAGCCTTGCAAAACATTTCCTTTCAGGTAAAAGAAGGAGAGATCTTTGGGCTTATCGGACCGGATGGTGCTGGAAAAACAAGTCTTTTTAGAATCCTGACCACCTTGTTAATTGCCGATTCAGGGCAAGCTACTGTAGCGGGAAATGACGTGCTTAAAGATTATAAACTAATACGAAATGAGGTTGGTTATATGCCGGGTAGATTTTCGTTGTACCAAGATTTGAGCGTGGAAGAAAATCTCAATTTCTTTGCGACCATATTCGGAACATCCGTACAAGAAAATTATGATTTAATAAAGGATATTTATATACAAATAGAACCTTTTAAAAATCGTCGTGCGGGTGATTTATCCGGTGGAATGAAGCAAAAACTGGCTCTTTCCTGCGCATTGATACACAAGCCCAGTGTATTGTTTTTAGATGAACCTACAACCGGTGTGGACCCGGTTTCACGAAAGGAATTTTGGGATATGCTCAAGCGTTTACAACAAAAAGGGATAACCATATTGGTTTCCACACCCTATATGGATGAAGCCGCTTTGTGCGATCGGATAGCGCTGATACAAGATGGTGCAATATTGGAAATAGATACACCCAAAAATATTGCCAATAGATTTCCCCATACCTTGTATGATGTAAGTGCCAAAAACACCTACCGATTATTACAAGACTTAAAGGCTTATCCCACCGTTCATAGTGTGTTTCCATTTGGAGAATGGGTGCATTACACCGATACAAACGCCCATTTTGATCCGCAAGATTTAATTCACTATTTACAAAACAAAAATCACAAAGAAATACAAGTTCAAATTGCCGAACCTACCATAGAAGATACTTTTATGGAACTTGCTGATAAGGAATTAGAGGATAAAAAATAATATGAATCATAAAAATGAAAGACGAGCACTCAATATCTGTACACAATCTCACTAAAAAATTCGGTGAATTTACTGCAGTAAATGAAATAAGTTTTACGGTAAAAAAAGGAGAAATATTCGGGTTTTTAGGAGCCAATGGAGCCGGAAAAACCACCGCTATGAAAATGCTGATTGGGATATCCAAACCTACCTCGGGACAAGCTGAGGTAGCCGGTTACGACGTGTACAACGACACTGAGAAAATAAAAAAAAGTATTGGATATATGAGTCAAAAATTTGCTTTATACGATGACTTAAGCATTCGTGAAAACGCCCGTTTTTTTGGGGGTATTTACGGCTTGAGTAAGAAGCAAATAAAAGAAAAAACAACCGCCTTTATCCAAGAGTTGGGAATTGCTGACATCGCAGATAATTTAGTAGGTTCTTTACCTTTAGGATGGAAACAAAAACTGGCTTTTTCGGTAGCCTTATTGCATGAACCCAAGATTGTGTTTTTAGATGAACCAACCGGAGGAGTTGATCCCATCACACGGCGTCAATTTTGGGAAATGATATACAAACAGGCTAATAAAGGAACCACACTGTTTGTAACAACGCATTATATGGATGAAGCGGAATATTGTGACAGGGTTTCAATTATGGTCAATGGAAAAATAGAAGCTCTGGACACACCCGATGCGCTCAGAAAACGCTTCCATGCCGATACGATGAATGAAGTATTCTTGAAATTGGCTCGAGGGTGATGATTTGTTGATTAGTGATACATTTCATTAAACCGTTAATCCACTAATCTATAATAAATAAAACATGTAAAATGAAACGATTTATAGGATTTATCAAAAAAGAGTTTTATCATATTTTTAGAGATACACGTTCCTTGTTTATACTTTTTGGAATGCCTGTTGCCCAGATTTTATTGTTTGGTTTTGCCGTAACCAATGAAATAAATAATGTAAAAATAGCAGTATGGGATAAAGCGGGTGATATAGAAAGTCATAAACTCATTCAGAACATTGCGGCATCGCCCTATTTTGATATAAGACAAAACATTTATAATCATAAAGATATAGAAAGGGTTTTTAAAGAAGGAAGCGTGAAGGCAGTACTTGTTTTCGAATCTGAATTTGCCAAAAAACTCACCAAAGAAAATCGAGCCGCTATACAGATAATAACCGATGCTACTGAGCCAAATACCGCTATGACAATTAATAATTACTTAGCCGTAATACTGGGCAAATATCAAAAAGGATTAAATAAAACCATCCAATTTCCCTATCAGATAAAAGCCGAAACAAAAATGCTCTACAATCCCGAATTAAAGAGTGTATTTATGTTTGTTCCGGGGGTTATGACTATTATTCTTATGTTGGTTTCTGCTATGATGACTTCTATTTCAATTACTCGTGAAAAAGAAATAGGAACTATGGAAATTTTACTGGTTTCACCCATCAAACCTTTTCAAGTAATTATTGGGAAAGTATTTCCATACATATTACTATCTGTCATCAATGCCATTGTTATTTTGGTAATGGGATTTTTTATTTTTAAGATGCCTATGCAGGGGAGTTATCTATTACTAGCTCTAGAAAGCGTTCTTTTTATAATAAGTGCATTAGCTTTGGGAATATTGATCTCGACCATTTCAAAAACCCAACAAACAGCGATGATGATTTCATTGATGGGTTTACTGCTGCCGGTTATTTTACTCTCCGGATTTATTTTTCCAATTGCCAGTATGCCTGAGCCGCTACAACTCTTTAGTAATATTGTACCGGCTACTTGGTTTATTATCATCCTAAAAGGAATCATGCTCAAAGGGGTTGGTATTTCAATTTTATGGAAAGAAACTTTGATTCTAACGGGAATGACAATATTTTTTATCCTATTGAGTATCAAAAAATACAAAATCCGATTGGAGTAAATAGGGTGTCATATTGTAATCATTCAAAATTTGAACTATTTTATGAAAATAATTTTTATCATATTACAAAAGGAATTCAAACAAATATTTCGTAACAAAGCGATGTTGCCGATTATTTTTATTGTTCCTATTATACAAATAGCCATTTTATCCTATGCGGCAACTTTTGAGGTTAAAGACGTGCGTTTATCCTATGTTGATTATGATAAAACCTCCTATTCCAGAGAATTGATTAGTAAATTTCTTATTTCAGATTATTTTACCATCGTGGGAGAGTATCCGTCACAAAAATTGGGAAAAAAAGCGCTACAAGAAGGAAAAACAGATGTATTAATAAGTATCCCTCCACATTTTGAAAGAGATTTAATGAAAGATAAAAAAGCCGGTTTATCTGTTCAAATAGATGCTATAAACGGTGCTGCTGCAGGTGTTGAAAACGGGTATATTATGCAAATTATTCAAGGTTTTAACAATACAATAAGAAATCAGCTAATACCTTCATTTCACTCTCAAAATAAGGCTGTAAAAAAACTTCAAATTATTCCTTCATTCTGGTATAATCAAACCCTTGATTACAAAACATTTATGGTGCCTGGTATTATTGTTATTCTGGTTACTATGATTACTTTTTTTCTTTCAGGGATGAACATTGTACGAGAAAAAGAAATAGGTACTTTAGAACAGATGAATGTGACTCCTATAAAAAAACATCAATTTATCATCGGAAAATTATTGCCTTTTTGGATTTTAGGAATGTTTATTTTATTTTTTGGGATGAATATCGGCCGGTTTCTTTTTAACGTACCCTTATTGGGTAATCCGGTATGGATTTTATTATTTTCATCTATTTATATACTCGTATTTTTGGGTATGGGTTTTTTAATATCCAATTTTACAGAAACCCAACAACAAGCTATGTTTATCGCTTGGTTTTTTGTCGTGATATTTATTTTGATGAGCGGATTATTTACGCCTATTGAAAGTATGCCTGCTTGGGCACAAAAAATGACGGAATTTAATCCGGTACGTTATTTTATTGAAGTAATCCGATTAGTGATGCTCAAAGGCGCCGGATATAAAGATATTGTGCCTCAACTAATAAAAATCAGTATTTTTGCATTGGTAATGAATTTTTTAGCAGTTGTCAGTTATCGTAAAACAACCTAGTTCAAAAGTCTTATTAGATTAAAATCGTAAAATAGAATAAATAGACACAAGATTTTTTTTGTGTTTCAATCCGAGTGAATTATCGGTATTTTTAAACAATTAAAACATATAAACCATGAAAAACACATTCTTCTTTGTGCTATTACTTATCTTATTTTCCAACTGTGAGAACAGAAAACCTAAAAACACAAACGAACCGGCAACTAAAAATAAATTAACTCAAGACTTGAAACAAGACAAGGCTTACAAACTCATGCAACAAAAGTGTTTTATTTGCCATTTTCCGGTTCCTGATCCGGAGAAAAAAGATCAAATGATAGCCCCTCCTATGGTACGTGTACAAGAACACTACAAACCGGCTTATCCTGAAAAAGAAGCATTTGTTGACGCTATCAAAGCATGGGTTGCCAAACCTTCTGAAGATAAGGTTATGATGCCGGGAGCGGTCCGAAAATTTAAAATAATGCCTTATATGGCTTATCAGGAAGAAGATATTCAGCTGATAGCCGAAACCTTATACGATTTTGATTTTGGTGTGGCTTTTCCTAAAAATGACCTTAAGCAAAGAATGGCAACAAATCAAAAATTGCAATTGAATAGTGGCAATAAATGGCAGTTAGATGCTACGGCAATTACATCAGTAAAGAATATCATCAAAGAGTTAAAAGATTTTGATTCGCAAGAAGTAGAGGAATACCAACAACTGGGAAATCATGTTTTTAATACAGCAAAGACTTTGATTTTGGATAAAAATACAGATGCCAAAGCTTTAGCACAGGTACAAGTGTTTTTTCATAATGTAGAAGATAATATGCATCAATTAATGCAAGTAAAAACTGTAGAAGATGGAAAAGAACAGCGGCAAATATTGCAGAAAAAATTCAGTAAATTTTTCGATTTTTTCGAATAATTTTTAAGAACTAAAGGACAATGAAAAGAAAGATTCTATACCTATTGGGCGTTTTATTGACAGTTTTTGCTTTACTAACTTTGTATTTAAGTGGTTCGATCATATTTGATTTGTTTGGTATGCGCGCCAAACAGGGTGCTTATGTAAATTATGTTATTTGGGCTAATTTTATAGCGAGTTGGCTCTACCTTATAGCTGTTTATGGATTTTTTACTCAAAATCAACTTGCTTGTAAAGCTTTGATGTTGGCATTGATTGTATTGATATTGGGAGTTGTTGGTTTGTATATTCACATACATTCCGGAGGTGTCTATCTAAAAAAAACTCCTAAAGCTTTAGGGTTTCGCTTTGCCGTAAATCTTTTCTTTTTTGGAATGGCAAAGTATTTAATTGGTAAAAAAACTCAAAAATGAAGAAACAACAATCACAAAAACTAACAGAGCTTGAAAGACACTATGTCAATCGTAGTGGATGGTTGCGAGCGGCTATTTTAGGAGCCAATGATGGTATTTTATCTACAGCCAGTATTATTATTGGGGTTGTAGCAGCCAGCAGCAATAAGGAATCTTTTATCTTGGCCGGTGTTGCCGGATTAACGGCGGGAGCTTTTGCTATGGCTGCCGGAGAATATGTGTCGGTAAGTTCACAATCTGATATTGAAAAATCAGATTTAGCACGCGAAAAACGGGAATTGGAAGATATGCCCGAAATGGAACTGCAGGAATTAGCAAAAATCTACAAACGCCGGGGTTTAGATGATACATTAGCCATGCAAGTAGCTGTTCAATTAACCGAACA
>CAYNFJ010000116.1:0-2458 GCA_964396505.1 uncultured Polaribacter sp.
CTTCTGCTTGTGTAGGATTTACTTTTCCGGGCATAATAGAAGATCCGGGTTCGTTAGCCGGTAAAACTAATTCGCCAATACCACTTCGGGGTCCGGAAGCCAACATGCGGATGTCATGGGCTATTTTATTGAGTGATACCGCCAGTTGTTTTAAAGCACCATGACTTTCTACAAAGGCATCGTGAGCAGCGAGGGCTTCAAATTTGTTTTTGGCTGTTACAAATGGAAAACCTGTAAATTGAGCAATGAATTTGGCAACCGTAACATCATAGCCTTTTGGGGTATTTAATCCGGTACCTACGGCAGTCCCTCCTAAAGCGAGCTCTGATAGATGTGGCAAAGTATTTTTTAAAGCCTTTAATCCGTGTGCCAATTGTGAGGCATATCCGGAGAATTCTTGTCCCAAGGTTAGGGGAGTGGCATCCATTAAATGGGTACGACCTATTTTTACGATATCTTTAAAATCTTTGGATTTTTGTTCAAACGTCTTTTGTAATTTTTCAATACCCGGAATGGTAGTTTCCAATAACATTTTGTAGGCGGCTATATGCATTCCTGTAGGGAATGTATCATTGGATGACTGTGATTTATTCACATCATCATTGGGTTGAATGGTCTTTTCACCTTCACCTATTTTATGTCCTGCTAACTCGTGGGCTCTGTTGGCAATCACTTCATTGAGGTTCATATTGCTTTGTGTTCCGGAACCGGTTTGCCAGATAACCAATGGAAATTGATCATCCAATTTTCCGGCTAAAATTTCATCGCAGACTTGTGCTATTAAATCTCGTTTCTTTTCGTCCAATACGCCCAGTTCACAGTTGGCATAAGCAGCAGATTTTTTAAGATATGCAAAGGCATATATGATTTCCTTTGGCATAGAACCGCCGGGTCCTATCTTAAAATTATTTACAGAACGTTGTGTTTGTGCACCCCAATATTTATCGGCAGGTACTTGTACTTTACCGAGGGTGTCTTTTTCTATTCTAAATGACATGATTATTGTTTTTTTGAATCCGGTTACAAATTTACAAAAGATAAACTACTTCAAAATATGAGTTTTGTCAGGTTATTTCAAAATATGTGAAACATGCATTGTATTAAAACAGTAAAATTGTCTAGGATTCCGGGTTATAGAAGATAATTAGCCTTCAATATCTTCTCCTCCTTCATAATTACCTCGTCCGGAACGATTGCGTTTTTTCTTTTGATGAAACCTGTAAGTAAAATTCAGGTTTAGCTGTCTTTCACGCCATTGGTATTCCGTATAGTTGGTAAAGTTGTCAAAATAGGTTTCCATACGGCGTTTGCGTGTATTGAATAAATCGCTGACATTTAGAGAAATAGTAGCTTTGTCTTTTAACACATCACTACTGATTGCCAGATTGGCCATCAACATTCCTTTTCGGCTGGTCACCGCATTTTCATAGGGTCCTCTGTAGAAAAAACTCATTTGAAAATCGGATTTTTTAGATAATTTTATTTTAGAACTAAAACGATTGAACCAACTTTGACTGGTGGTGCCGTAATCTACCTCGTGATAGACCCCGTGATTTTTAAATTGATAAAAATTAAAACTGGTGTTCAATCGCATCCATTTTACAGGATTGTAATTGATTGAAACTTCTGCCCCTGTACGATTTTCATCGTTTAGATTTACCGGCATGGTAATAATGATGGGTATGCCATCATCATTGGTGTTTCCGGAATCTTCCCGTATGTATTGAAAGGCGTTTTGAGCATGCTGGTAATATACCGATGTCGATAGCGTTATTTTTTTCCATTTTTTGAAATAACCTACATCTACAGCTTGGGTAAATACCGGATCCAAATCAGGGTTTCCTTGAAATATATGTGTGGTACTGGATCGGGTCGGGAAAGGACTCATATGTCGTGACCTGGGACGACGAATACGTCGATTATATCCCAAACTGATATTCGCATTCTCATTAAACTGATAGGATATATTGAGTGTAGGAAACAATTGGGTGTATTTTTTATGAATATCCAAAGCCATTCCTGCTACCTGTATATCCTGTTCGGTATATTCCATCCGCAACCCTAACAAGCCGGATATTTTATCGATTTTAGTACCATATTGGCTATATAGAGCACTTATTTGTTCCTTGTAATCCAATATATTGGACACATTTTCATCCAAAATATACTGACCCGATGTGTTGTAACTCACGCGATAATCCTTATGAAGCGATGCTAATTTAGTTTGGAAGCCGGCTTCAAATTGTCGGTCTTTTCCAATGGGTAGAACATAATCCGATTTGATTAGAAATTGTTGATTTCCTTGTGTTGTCTGGAGTTTCTCTAAACTATTTATTTGATTATCAGGATAGATGTTTTTATCGGTAATGTATGCATCATTGTCATCTGAGCTGTCTTGATAGGTCATATCAAAGCTCAGCTTATGTCCCGAAGTGTTGAATTTTTTAGTAAAATTGAA
>CAYNFJ010000116.1:2558-6562 GCA_964396505.1 uncultured Polaribacter sp.
AGGTTGAATTTTTTAGCACGAAAATTCAAATTGGCGGCAATTCCTTTATTATCAGGATATCCCCAAGTCAAGGTTGTAGCGGCATTAAAGCCTTGAAATTTATTTTTTCTCAAGATAATATTGATAATTCCGGCCGTACCTTCTGCTTGATAACGGGCAGATGGGCTGGTGATTACTTCTACTTTTTGAATGGCGTTTGCGGGAAGTTGCCTCAGCGCATCAGTAGCGTTCATTCCTACTAATCCGGAGGGTTTCCCATCTATAAGAACCCGTACACTTTCATTGCCACGTAAACTCACATTACCTTCTACATCTACGGTTACAGAGGGAACATTGTCCAACACATCAGCAGCGTTACCGCCTTTTACGGTCATATCTTTGCCGACATTGTATATTTTTTTGTCCAATCGTATTTCTACGGTCGATTTTTCTGCAATTATTTCCACTTCGTCCAGTGTTTCTCTGTCAGCACTGAGAACAAGTGTGCCTAAATCGGTATCATTAGTGATTGTTAGGCTTGGAATTTTTTTGGTTTTAAAAGAAATAAACTCAATAGAAACTGCATAATTTCCTTTGGGTACTTTTATATCAAATTTTCCGTTTTTGTCGGTAATTCCTCCGGTAATTCGCTTGCTTTTAAGGGGTTTAAAAATCAAAGTAGCATATTCCAATCCCTGCCGGGTGTCTTTATCTATTACGTGTCCCGTTACATGAACTTTGGGGCGGGCTGTATGAGTTTGTGAAAAACTAACCAATCCGGTTAGCAATAGAATTGAGAGAATATAAGTGCGCATAATTGTAAAATGATTGCCAAAATTACGTCTATCATAAGCTTTACCCGTTAATTACTTGTTAAAAAAAATGTTAATAAGCCTTTTAAAAAAAAGAATTGGAAGGGCTGTTTTTTTAATTTTTTTTATACTTTTGTCTCGTTAATAAATATTTATATATATGGATTTATCACATTATTCCGGATTTTTGCTTTTTATGTTCATCTTTACCGCCGGTTTTTGGCTGTTGACATTTGCACTAACCTTTATTGTCCCTTATTGGTTGATAGGGTCTTGGATAGATCGCTACAAAGAGAATAAAGAGAATAAAGCAAAACGAAAAGTAAAAGAAAGTATTAGCGAAGAATCTATTCTTTAAGATTCTTTAATAAATTTTATAAAAAAAGTCCTAAAAAATATTTTAGGACTTTTTTTATGCACCAAAGAGGAGAAGTTCCCCTTATTGTTTTTTAATCTTTTCCCGCTGCGTGCTTCCGTTTTTCAAAGCTTTGTAATTTTCATAACATTCCAATACGGCTTCAATCACCTGTAAATCACTGGCATTTTTAATAAAATATTCCGAGTAATTACAATAATCCAATAAGGAATTAAGTTGCGGTTTGTCCATATTCAAATAATCCATTAAAACCTCTCTATTCGCCTTCTTTTCCAACATATCTCGAAGTTGATCTTCGGAACGTAGTTTCTTTAACTTGCGCAATTGTTTTGGGTTTTTTCCGAATAATTCATAGATAAAATCAACCGGATGAAAGATTGCATCAGAAGGACTGTTGAAAGTTTTAGCTACCGGCGCTCCTATTTCAAAAGTTTGAGGTAACCCATTGATATGAATCCGTGCAAACTTGTCAATAGGTACATTCTTGGCGTCTATTTCCAAAACACCAATTAATTGGTAAGGTTTTAAAACGACTTCTCCTAAATCTGTAGGATATTCGTACATCGCAATTTCTAAGGTGTTTCCCTTGAGTAAATCATGGGTGATTTTTAATTTGATAGATTGATAGCCTAAAAAGGAAAAGTACACCGTATCATTGGCATAAACATTGATTTTAAAATGTCCGGAACCGGTTGAGGTAGTCCCGGTCACACGGTTTAGATTGATAATATTAGTGCCGGCCAAAGGTTTTTTAGTTTTTCCGTCACGAATTATACCTTTGAGAAGATATTTTTTGGAATCGGTGTCTTGAACTTCTTTATCGTCTTGAGCCCAAAGACTCGTTGTGCCTAGAAGTAAAAGTAAAAAAAATACTGTTTTTTGCATAGGGCAATATTATAGGTTTATTGACAATACGGCAGTTAAATAATTGTGAAAAGAATACTTATGCCTTTAATAATTGTAAAATCTTTTTTCCGTGCGATTGATAACCAAAACTACCGGAATATATATTTTTCAAAATAATATTTTTTAATGCAGCGTGTATCCAATTAAAATCTTCACCGGGTAATTGTCCGAAGTAATAGAGTGTATCCATTGTATATACTTGAGTCGCTACGCGATAATCCCCAATCATCCAATCAAAACTACTATGGACTATTTCTATACAATTCTGTTGAGATATTTGTAAGGTAAACAATGGTTTTTTTTGTATAACATAGGATTTTCCTAGCCATTGACAGATTTTAGCAATGGGACGCAAGGCACTGTCAAGGGTTAATTTGGGCAAGGATTGAGTAAAAAAATCGATAAAAGGAAGGATGCGCGAAAGCTCTTTCTCCAATACAAATTCCAGTACCCAAGCGGCTTTATAATGATAGGCAAATCCGGTATCAAAAACCATAGATAGTAAGGCACCCATTTGCTCGGGATGTTCCATAAAATAAGCGGCAGCTTTTAAACGATTCTCTCGAGCAGCAGTGCCCATATTTTCTATGACAGTACGTGCCTCTGGTTCAATCATCTTGAAGGGAATCCTTTTCTTTTTTGTCGGATTTTCTAGGTGATAATTTATAAATCAACCAGCCAAATCCAACTACCAGATGTAATACAATAACAATCAACCCTATTTTTACCCAAATGCTCATATTTCTAATTTTTAATAGGACAAATGTACATTAAAATTTTTTTCAAAGGAAAGTTGTGAAATAGTATGCTAACAATTTTGGGAAAACGTATATTTGCTCTTTAAAAATAAACATCATGAATCAACAGCTTATAGAATGTGTCCCGAATATCAGCGAAGGACGCAATATGGAAAAAATCAATCAAATCACGGCAGTGGTAGAAACCGTGGAAGGTGTTAAATTATTGGATGTAGATCCCGGAAAAGCGACCAATCGTACCGTTATTACTTTTGTAGGTAACCCCAAAGCAGTCGTAGAAGCCGCATTTTTGTTGATTAAAAAAGCGGCGGAGCTCATCGATATGAGCCAGCATCACGGTGAACATCCACGCTTTGGTGCAACCGATGTCTGTCCTCTAGTCCCTATTTCTAATATTACGATGGAAGAAACGGCCGCCTATGCACATCAATTGGGAAAACGGGTAGGGGATGAGTTGGGTATTCCCGGCTTTTATTATGAAAATGCTGCCAAAGAAGACAAAC
Source organism: uncultured Polaribacter sp. (assembly GCA_964396505.1). Lineage (GTDB taxonomy): Bacteria > Bacteroidota > Bacteroidia > Flavobacteriales > Flavobacteriaceae > DQTL01. Next base: position 5,893 of record CAYNFJ010000116.1, read on the forward strand.
GCAGGAATCTAGCCAATTGCCGTTCCGGCGAATATGAAGGTTTGGCCAATAAGCTGGCTGATCCACAATGGAAACCCGATTTTGGACCTGATATTTACAATGAATCTGTTGCTAAAACCGGAGCAATAGCCATCTCTGCACGTGATTTTTTAGTAGCTTATAACATCAATCTCAATACAACTTCTACCCGTAGAGCCAATGCGGTTGCCTTTGACATCCGTGAAGCCGGACGTGTCAAGCGGGAAGGAAATCCCATTACCGGTAAAAAAGTATTGGATAAAAATGGGAAACCGGTACGGATACCCGGCAAATTGAAAGCGGTAAAAGGCTTGGGTTGGTATATTGAGGAATATGGAATAGCTCAAATATCCTACAATCTGACTAATATCTCTATTACTCCTATGCACATTGCTTTTGATGAAACGGTCAAGGCTGCTACCCAAAGAGGCTTGCGGGTAACCGGTTCGGAATTAATCGGATTAATTCCTTTACAAGCGATGTTAGATGCGGGTGACTTTTTCTTACAAAAGCAGGAACGTTCTTTGGGAATTTCACAAGACGAAAAAATTAAAATTGCGGTAAAATCCTTGGGTTTAGACGATTTAAAACCTTTTAACCCCCGTGAACGTATCATTGAATACCTGTTGGAAGATACCCAAGCCAAATTGGT
>CAYNFJ010000117.1:0-6513 GCA_964396505.1 uncultured Polaribacter sp.
TGTTTTTATAAAGTGCTTGATAACCCGTTGCGGAGTTGCCAGTTCCCGTGGTGTTAGCATTAAGTGTTTGAAATCCAACACCTACATTAAGGTTATAATTTCCATCGTCATTTTGCCCTGCTCCATCTCCCAAAAAGACGGAATTTCCTATTGTACGTCCGTCAGTTAAATCATTTATTTCCGATGCGCCTCCGCTTGAAGGAAGTGTTACGGTATTTCCATTTGAAATGCTTAATTGTGTACCGTTTACGGATAAAGTTTGTAACTCGTTTGTAGTGGAATGGTCGGCATCGTTTACGTCGTCGCCGTCTGCTAAACCCGATGGAACGTTGGTTAAATCTGTGAAACTTCCACTAAAATCGTCCGAAGCATTTTTGTCCCAACCGCTAAAAGCTGCCGAGCTTGTATTTACTGCTAAAGGGCTTCCGCTTGTTCCGTCGCCTGATAAACTTGTGTCGCTTTGAATATTATTTAAATAACCGTTATTTGACACATAATTATCCACTTGTGCTTCGGTTAAGTGTGTGTCGTCGTCACCGTCTGACAAACCGCTTGGTACGTTGGTTAAATCATTGAAACTTCCGCTAAATGTATTGCCTGCTTTTTCGGCAAATTTGGCATAAGGTACGGCTTTTAGTTCGTTGGTGCCAAAATCTTGGTAACCGCTACCGCTGTCAATTTCTACTTTTAGAAAATACGAATTGCTTCCCCAATCAATCGTTGTAAAATCACCCGACACCGTATTTCCTTCGCCTATAATAACGCTTACTATTCCGTTGGCGTCTGTTGTGGCCGAATGTGTTTCTTGATACACGTTTGTAGTGCTGTTTTCCAAAACGGTAAACTTGATACTTACCGCTTGATTGTTCAATACACTGCCTCCATTGGCAATGAGTACTTTGTAATTAAATCCGGTTTGTGCAGATACTAGATTTGTGAGTAAAATTGCTAAAATTAGCATCATCGATTTTTTCATAATTTTTGATTTTATAAATTAATATTTGTACAAAAATCAATATTATTATAAAGAAAGACTTGTAGTATTTCTTCGAATCCTTATAGTATTCTTGCAAAAACACCATATTCATTAGCTGTGTATGATTATTTTATGAAGTATTAGAATACAAAGCAGAATTTCTAACAACAGTATTAAATTCTCTATCCATATTATATTTACCGGCATCAACTCTTACAAAAACATTTGCATTATTAGCCAAATCATTATTTAGACCTGCACTATTTCCTAATAATACACGTGTTAGTCCTGCTCTAACATCGGATAAATCATCTATTTTTTTCTACGGCAAAAGAAAGCCAACTATTAGATACATGACCCCAAGAATGTATTTATGATGGTGAAAAAAACAAGCATGAGGTTTTGAGTCACCGTTGGAACTGGCGTGGAAAAAGCATCTACTCATAGTAGTAAGATACCGTTTGTATTAGAAGTAGCCACTTTACTCAATTTATCGGTTTAGAGTATCAAAGGAGTACGCTATAGATTACGAAAAAAATTACACCTGGACAGAGCAGATAATCTGGCTACATTTATAGCCAAAATTGACTAATTCCTTTATGCAGATTAAAATTGCTCCCTGCTATTCAGAGTCAGACACAGTCCCTACTCAATCCGAAGGCTAAAAGGCATGCGCATCTGCGCTCCGCTCATTTTAGAAAATGCTTTGATTTCTTGATACAATTGGTAATTGTCTGCGCCTATTTCTTCTTTGATCATAGCTTCTTTGGATTGCATAAAGGGATTGGCTTTAAACGCATCTTTTATATCTTTCTTGTATCTGGGATAAGCAGTGGTTTTATAATCGGTTATATTTGCTAAACCGGCAGCATAGGCTATGGCATCATCTAAATTTCCCAATTCATCCACCAAGCCTTTTTCCAAAGCTTCTTTTCCTGTCCATACACGACCTTGTGCAATGGCATCTACTTGTTCAAAAGTGAGTTTTCTACCTTCAGCTACATGGGATACAAAAGTTTTGTAAATATCATCAATTCCTTTTTTGATATAGTCCTTAAATTCCTCGCTGATCGGTTCAAAAACACTGTATGAAGGTCCCTTGTTCGTCGCTACTTGCTCGGCATTGATTCCCATTCTTCCGGCTGCTACACTAAAATTGGGTAAAGCACCAAATACGCCTATTGAACCTGTAATCGTAGTGGGTTCTGCATAAATCTTATCAGCATTACAAGCGATATAATACCCGCCTGAAGCGGCTAAATTCCCCATAGAAACTACCAGTGGCTTTTCTTTTTTCAAGAGTTCTAACTCTCGCCAAATCAAATCGGAAGCCAAGGCACTTCCTCCCGGTGAATTAATACGTAACACCACGGCTTTGATTTTTTTGTTTTTTCTAATTTTACGCAAAGCCTTGTTAATCGCTTCTTGTCCAATGTAATTTTCATCACCTTTTCCATACATAATCTGTCCCTGTGCATAGAGCACAGCAATCTTATCTGACGCCGAAGATTTTATACGGCCTTTTCCGGTTTTTATATAATCTTGAAGACTTATTTTATGGAGCTTTTTAGCTGTATCAATACCTACTTTCTTTTTGAGAATAGCATTGTATTCATCTAGATATAAAGCGGCATCCGCCATTCCGTTTGCCACGGCTAATTTTGAATTTCGAGTACCCAAACTATCGGCAATGGCATTTAAATCATCCATAGATTTATGACGACTCTCCGCTATATCAGCCAGCAATTCACCCCAAATAGAATGGAGGAATGATTCGGTTTGTTCTCTGTTGGCTTCACTCATTTTGTTTTCTAAAAAGCCTTCCATCGCACTTTTGTACTTACCGTGGCGGATCACTTCCATTTTTACACCATATTTATCTTGAAAATCTTTGTAATACATCCGTTCTGATCGCAATCCGTGGAAATCCAGCACCCCCACCGGGTTGACAAACAACGAGTCGGCAACAGAACTTAGATAATAATTTTTTTGAGAATACACATCAGAATAAGCCGTTATAAATTTTCCGGATTCTTTGAAATCCAACAATTTATCCCGTAAATATTGTAATTGTGCAATACCGGCATCCAAACTGGTAATTTCGATACTGATTCCTTTAATTTTATCATCTGTTTTGGCATTTTCAATCGCATTGATCATCTTGGGAAGTGCCATTTTTAAATCATTTTCTCCGAGTAATTCATCCAACGGATTCGTGCTTTTGGGCGCATAATCCTTAACAGAAGCTTTTAATTTAAGGGTTAATACCGATTTGTCTTTCAGGCTTACTTTTTTATCTGCACTCATAGCGGCACCCATACCGGCAAATAGAAGCAATAATAAAAATAAAGCGATAAGGGTTCCTAAAATGGCTGCGGCTAAATTTCGTAAAAATTTCATGATTTATAGATTTATCTTAATTGGTAATAAGTCGCAAATGTAAATGATTTGTTACATTTCAGTTCAATTAGAGCTAAAAAAATAGCGGAGAATCGGGTTACAGAAACGGGCTTAGTTAGCTTTTATCTTAATTCCAACGCTTAAATTGATGTCGTTGGTAATACAACATCAGCAGGTAACCTATTAAAGCCCCACCAACATGGGCAAAATGGGCAATATTTCCACCACCAAAAGCTCCGAATATAGAAAAACCGGTCACTCCTGAAAATAAATCCAAAGCGACGATACCCGGTATAAAATACTTAGCTTTTACGGGCACCGGCACAAAGATTAACATCAGTTCTACATCGGGATATTTAAAAGCAAAAGCCACCAAAACACCATATATAGCTCCGGAAGCTCCTACAGCCGATGAGTAAAATATAGAATAAAACTGATTGATATCGGCTTTAGACACAACAGTTTCCAAGGCAGTGTTATACTTTCCGGTTGCCAAAATTTGTTGAATTCCCGAAGCATCCATTCCCGATGCAATCAATTTATCATATACCGAATGAAACTGGTAATAATTTGCCAAAGTATAAAATATACCGGCTCCCAATCCTGCGGCAAAATAGAATATTAAAAATTTATTGCGTCCCCAAATAGCTTCTAACGGACTTCCAAATGCCCACAAAGCATACATATTAAACAAGATATGCATGACCCCACCGTGCATAAACATACTACTAACAAATTGCCAAATACCAAAATGGGGATTTGCCGGATAGAACAGTGCTAATTTATTATAAATAGGTGCTCCAATCATCATACTTGCCAGAAAAAATAAGACATTGATAATTATTAAGTGCTTGACAGTTTCAGTAATTCGCATCATAATCGTTGATCTATTTCATTGATAGTTATAGTGGTATAACAGGCTAATCCAAAGGGTGATACTTGCGGCTCTTTGCAAGTAAATAAATTATTTACAATGGCTTCTTGTTCTTTGTCAGTCAGGGATTGTCCCACCTTAATCGCTTGATTTTTAGCTAAAGTTTTGGCGATAAAATCTACGTGACTAAAATTGGCATCCGGTATATCTTCTTTTTGAAAAGCAATTAATTCTTCCATAATCGTATGAATCATTTGCTCATTTAGTTGCGATGGAACTCCCAGAATGGTTACTGTTTCATCTTGGAATACCCCAAATTGAAAACCACTGCTTTCCAAATCATCTTTCAATTCTTTCAACAAGGATAAGTCGGGTTTGTCAAAATGTAATTTTACAGGAAATAATAATTGTTGACTGACAGGTTCACCCATAGTCATTTTCCTTAAAAATGCTTCGTACAAAATACGTTGATGCGCCCGGTTTTGATGAATAAAAACCATTCCTGATTTGATACTACTTACAATATATTTATTGTGTAATTGTTGGGTAATGGTATGTGTTTGTTCTGATGCCGTATGAAACAAACCGGTTTCATAATCACTATGTATGGTTTCTGATTGTTGAGTTAACGTAGGAGATTCATCCGGTTCAGAGTACAAGGCCTCCCATTGGGGTTCTTGCTTATTCTGAAAGGGATTGAAATTTCTATCTACCTTGATTTCAGGCGTTTTAGACGGACTTTTATCCTTATAACTATACGGCGTATCCATGCTTGGATCTCTGTTAAAATCTAATACCGGTGCTACATTGTACTGTCCCAAACTGTGTTTGACAGTTGCCCTGATAATCGCATAAATCTCTTGTTCGTTGTTAAATTTAATTTCTGTTTTAGTCGGATGAATATTGATGTCAATACTATCGGCAGGGACTTTTAAAAAAAGAAAATAACCGGGATGATGTGCTTGGGATATCAAACCTTCAAAAGCGGTTTTAACAGCGTGATTTAAATAGGCAGATTTGATAAAACGATGATTGACGAAGAAAAATTGCTCGCCACGTTTTTTTTTGGCAAATTCCGGTTTAGCCACAAATCCCTGTATATTTAGTAAGGCCGTTTCTTCGTTGATAGGAACCAATTTTTCATTGGTTTTTTTTCCAAAAATAGTGACAATTCGTTTTTTAAGATTGCTGACAGGTAGATGATAGACCTCATTCTCATTGTGATACATCATAAAGGCAACATCCGGATGTGCCAATGCCACCCGTTGAAATTCATCGATGATATGACGCATCTCTACCTTATCGGATTTTAAAAAATTACGTCTTGCAGGAATATTATAAAACAGATTTTTCACCGCAATACTGGTACCTTCCGGTGTACTAACCGGTTCCTGTAACACCACCTTACTCCCCTTAATAACTATTTTGGTTCCAACGGAATCTTCCTTTTGTTTTGTTTTTAATTCAACATACGCAATTGCTGCAATAGAAGCCAGCGCTTCTCCTCTGAATCCCTTGGTCTGTAATTGAAAAAGATCTTCTGCTTTGCTGATTTTAGAGGTCGCATGGCGTTCAAAACTCATACGGGCATCGGTAGCACTCATTCCTATCCCATTATCGATTACCTGAACCAACGTTTTGCCGGCATCTTTAATCAATAACTTAATATTATCTGCACCGGCATCAATGGCATTTTCCAACAGCTCTTTAACCACAGAAGCCGGTCGCTGCACCACCTCTCCGGCGGCTATTTGATTGGCTACATGATCCGGCAATAAGTGAATAATATCTGACATGCAATATAATGGCTAGTGTGAATAAATTTTTCGGGTTCAATGATTGGTAAAAATAGACAAATCAAAATCGATGATATATAAAAACAACAACACTAAGATAGCAATGATTATCAGCAGGGTTTTATTCACCCTTTTATCGGATTGTTTCAATTCGTCAAAAGCATTGACAAAACGATTGCGAATACTAGGTAATTTATCAGAATGTTTTCTGTAATCATCAAATTTATGTTTCATTTCAAACGGACTACCTTCCCCATCGTGTTGGTAGAAACGGGGCTTATAATCAAAGGTTTTATTCGTATGTTTTTTAAAAAATTGCATAAAAACGGTACTACAGTTTGGGCAAATGTACAGAAAAATGAAAGATTAACACCTATTTTGTGTTGTTGTTTCTTTGTTAAATGTGTACAAAATATAAAGTTGCTTGAAAAGTTTTCAACAGCTTTAAGAAATTTAAATTTTCCTTT
>CAYNFJ010000118.1:0-6419 GCA_964396505.1 uncultured Polaribacter sp.
TAGCTTCTGTAATTTGAACTGCTACAAATTTACCAATATTAATATAATGTTTGTCAGCATCGATTAATACTTCATTATCTACATCGGGTGAATCGTATTGGGTACGTCCTATATAGTAATTTCCCTCTTTTCTATCAAAAATACAGGTAAAGACTTTTCCTACTTTTTGTTGATTGATGTCAAATGAAATACCAGCTTGGATTTCCATCAGTTCAGCAACCCGTCTTTGTTTTTCATCGTCTGAAACGGTATCTTCCAGTTTTTCGGCATGCGTATCTTCTTCGTGCGAATAGGCAAAAACACCCAGTCTGTCGAATCGGGATTCAATTACCCATTGTTTGAGTTCTTCATATTGCTCCAATGTTTCTCCCGGATAACCTACTATTAAAGTAGTGCGAATGGCTATATCGGGAATGGCTTGTCTAAAATCGGACAGCAGTTGTTCGGTGACCTTACGATTGTGACCACGACGCATAGATTTTAAGATATCGGAATTAATATGTTGCAAGGGAATATCTAAGTATTTACACATTTTGGGAGCTGTTTTCATCACTTCCAACACATCTTTTGGGAAACCCGTTGGATAGGCATAATGCAGGCGTATCCATTCTATTCCTTCCACTTTGACCAATTCTTTTAGCAAATCGGCCAGACGTCTTTTGCCGTAAATATCCAATCCGTAATAGGTTAGGTCCTGTGCGATTAATATCAATTCTTTGACCCCGTCAGCGGCGAGTTTTTGTGTTTCAGCAACCAATTTTTCAATGGGTTGCGATATGTTTTTTCCACGAATTAACGGAATAGCACAAAAGGAACAAGAACGGTCACAACCTTCTGAAATTTTGAGATACGCATAATGTTTGGGAGTAGTTGTCAGGCGCTCACCTACCAATTCTTTTTTATAATCGGCTCCTAATACTTTTAAGAGATTGGGCAAATCATGTGTACCGAAATAGGCATCTACATCGGGGATTTCTTTTTCCAGATCAGGTTTGTAACGCTCACTAAGACAACCGGTTACAAACACCTTCTCGATATTACCGGCTTCTTTTTCAGCAATATAATGTAAAATGGTGTTGATAGATTCCTCCTTAGCATCGCCTATAAATCCACAGGTATTGATTACTACGATATCTGAATTGGTATCATTTTCATGAACTACTTTTTTATCATTTGCCTTTAACTGTCCCATTAGGACTTCACTATCATACAGATTCTTGGAACAGCCCAAAGTAACTACATTGATATTTTTCTTAGATGATGATTTGGTACGCATAGACCGCTTGACTTTTTAAATTGCGGACAAAGGTAGCAAAATTGTGGTAGTAGCTATTATTTTACAATGCTAATCAAAAACATAAGACAACTTAATGGAAAACTGTTGAAAATACCAGTATATTTCCTTCCCATTTTCTTTCGTAAAAGGGGTGATATCTCTATCATAACCGGCTCCTATCCTATAATGTTCGTTTAAGATATAATCTACACCTGCGTTAAATCCTAAGGTGTAAGTATTGGCGTTATCCTTTTTATTCTTAAGGAAAAATTTATTCTTTACTCCAACATTGAGGTACAGCCATTTCTCAAAAGAATAAGAAAATTGCAAAGGGATTGTAAGAAAATAATTCCGTTCTACTCCTGAATAAAGATCTATTTCATCCGGTTGAAATTGACTAGTTATTCCAACCTTAGTAGCTAAAGATTCCAGTTCCAATCCCCATTGCAGACGAAACATGTTGTTATGTAGCGGTTTTATCATCATAGCACCTATAGTATAAGCAGGCGCATAGTCATAAGTATTACCTATAACGTATTGTTTCTCCCAATTTGTGATTTTAAGATTACTAAAGCCAAAAGCCGTGTGGATTTCGTAGTGTATTTGTGCATTTCCCAAGAAAGAACACAGAAGCGTAATAAATAATAATTTTGTTGTAAGTACTTTCATTTGTAATAGTATTTATTAATTAATTATTGATTTAATATCATAGCTGTAAGAAGCAAACAGCCCATAGCCATTTTCTATATTAGAATATACCGGATAGGTATATTCGTAGAATGGATCACCAAAGGTATTGGTAAAATCTTCATAACTTTTAATGAATTTAGTATAATCCGGTGATAAAGAATATAGTTTTACTTGAATGGAATCAATCTCGGACAAATACCCTACCCTATAGGTAGACTGTTGAAGACCAAGATGATCAGGATACTGCACATCTATAAACTCAAAATTCGATTCAAAATTCGGGATAGTTTTTATAATATCACCATTATGATACAAATCCAATTTTAAAAAATAACTAAGATCTAGTGATGAGCTTGTATAAAAAACATCTAAAACATATTTGTCCTGAAAAACACTGGGTCTATATCGTAATGAATCTATTGGTACAACTTCTGATAATGCTTGTCCGGAAGAGAAGACTTCCTGCAGATTAGATGAGCTAGCTCTTATGCTATACAATACATTCTGATTTAGCATATAATTATCCGGCAAGGTGAAAAGGTACTCTGTGACCGGTGTTAATTGAACTACATCTGTATCATTTTCTCTAAGCCATACGACTGGATTGGTTAAGACATCATTGCTGTCAAAAGCATCGGGAGGGATTGTTTTTTTAACAAATACACGCAGTCCGTCTTTTGAATTGATAGTACCATGTACCACAATTTTATCTCCGGGATAATACACATCGTAATCGATGTTTTTTTCGAATTCACAGGAATAGAATATTATAAATATCAATAAATAGATGGTTTTTTTCATAACTAAAATTCTAGTGTATAACTTAAAGATGGAATAATTGAGAATAGAGATCTTTGTTTTATTTTACCGGTATTTTCATCAAAATAAATAGAAACGGCATTATGTCTGGCATATACATTATATATATTAAGACTCACTTGTCTTTTTTTTCCTTTCTTATTCTCTCTAACTCTAGAAATGGCCATATCCAAACGATGATATAAGGGTAATTTTCCATTATTTATCGAACTATAAACAAAATACGCTTCCGAAAAATCATCCGGTTTAACATAACCGACCGGTAAGGTAACCCGAGTACCGGATGCTAGGTTAAAACTACTTGTCAATGTATAATATTTATCAAGTTTGTAGCTTGTCAAAAATGTTAAATTATGTCTTCTGTCGTAGATAAAAGGATATTTTATCCCGTTATTTAAATTATCAAATTGCCGATAGTTCCACGCTAAGGTGTAATTTAAACTTCCTGTAAACCGTTTTGTTTCTTTTTTGAATTGAATCTCAAATCCATAGGCCTCTCCTCTACCGTTCTTTGCCACTATGTTCTCTATATTATTCAGATTATCTGCATCAGTTGTAGGGGAATGATACTCCAATAAATTGGACATTTTTTTATAATAGGATTCTAATGATATTGCTATGTTTTTTGAGGTATTACTGTAAAAAACACCACTAGAGAACTGAGAGGCTCGTTGTGGTATTAAATCTTTGGTTGCAGACAGCCATATTTCTTCTTCAAAACCTTGATAATTCTTTATCAGTGCATGATTATATTGATTCATTACAGTATAATTGGCTTTTAGAGAAAGATGATCATTTACAAGCCATCGAAAAGACATTCTGGGTTCTATCCGGTAAAAGGCAGTATCTTTAGGCTTATAAACTGTTCCTCTTAAACCGAGATTCAATCTTGTTTTTTTGGATAGTTTTATTTCGTCTTCAAGATAGATATTGGCTTCAAAACTGGTAATGCTCTTAGTAAAACCGGAAGTAGTTGTATGGTTTGTGCTTTCGATTTCAGAACTTATAGTTTGAACCCCGGGTATAAAATAATAATAACTTGCTTCCACTCCTGTTTTAATCCTGTGGACAGTATTGGGATAAAATTCCAACCGGCCTTGCCAAGTGATATCGTTAATATTTGAACTTGTCCTATAATTATAATCTCTAGTAGCATCTTTTTCACCATTTTCCAAGGAAGTACTGTAATTTGAGAAGGATAACGTATTCTTAAGAAACCATTTGGAATGAAATGCATAATAATGATTTAAGGAAACTCCTGTATTGTGAATCCTTGATTTGGAGTACGACTTATCATCTTCTCTAATAGATAAAACTTCATCTGCCGCACTTTGAAAATCATGTCCTGTATAAAATGAGAAACTCATATTATTTGTATCGGAAAATTTCCAATTTATTTTAGAATTAATATCAAAAATGGTATATCCAAAATACCCATTTCTTCCTGTTTTTTTATAAATACGTCTATTCTTTAAGGTAAACAGATCATAATAGGAAGTTCGAGCCGCAAAATAATAACTGGTTTTATGATTGAAAGGACCTTCCAATAAGATAGAAGAAGCTAACACACCTATACTAAATTTCCCATTCAATGTTCGTGAATTCCCGTCTTTTGTATAGATGTCGATAATCGATGAGGCTCTTCCACCGTAACGTGCCGGAAAACCACCTTTATAAATATCTACCTGCTTTAAGATATCTGAATTTATCAGTGATAAAAAACCACCGATATGATTCGTATTATAGAGCTTTATCCCATCTAATAAAATTAAATTTTGTCCTCTGTCTCCACCTCGAACAAAAATATTAGAATATCCCTCTTTTCCTGTTGTTATCCCCGGTAGATAACTGAGTGATTTCATCAAATCTGTTTCTCCAACAAAAGAGGGAATTTTCTTGATTGTACTGATAGGAACTGTAATCTTCCCCATCAAAGTTTGTTTATGTATGGACTCTTGCTTGTCAATCATTACTTCTCCCAGTTTTTCAGATATTGGCACAAGTGATAGGGCAAGAATCGTATCCCTGCTAAGCACAAAACTTTTTTCGGTAGTCTTATATCCCAAGTACGATACTTTAAGATGTATCTTGCCTTTGGATAAGCTCAAACTATAGTAACCATACGCATTGGTTGTAGTTCCTCTATTACTCATTGTGTCATAACAATCTGCAAACAACAAGGATTCTCCTGTCGTTTGATCGGTAATATGACCTGAAACAGTATATGTTTGAGAATAAACAATACTACTCAATAAAAGAAAAAAAGCACTTAAGAATTTATACATAAACAGATTATTCTATTATTAATTACATACGGGGGTTACCCAATATCCTTGAACACCATTATATCCTGTTGTAGTAAAATCTCCGGCAGTATAATCAGCGTGTAAATAAGGCATTTCGATATCGTGATTTTGATCTATTACTGTTATTACGGCTCCTGCTTGTTTCCATTGTGAATATACTCTAATTCCATCTACTTGTATTTCATCTAGAAACTGTTCATCAACATATCCATAATTTTCAGGCCCTGGACCACTTTGGGAAACAGGACAATTCACCCTATATACTATATTTTTTCTATGGTGATTTGCCTTTCTAGGCCGATACTCACCCCAAGATTTCTTATACGACTTAGAAACCCTTTCAACACTTACAAATTGGTATATTTTTCGATGAAAATTATTATATATTGTAACTCTATAAGGAGCTATATAAACACGAATACGTCTATGATTAGGTGAAGTATGATAATTATGCGCACGGTAACACCCAAAATCTCTCTCAGTATCATTAAAATCATTTTGTCGTAAATAAATTTCCTTACTTTTTACATCTCTGTTTTCTGTAATTCCTTTGGCTATTACTTCATCTATACTTGAAATGTTATTCCCATTAGCTGTGTAAATTCTGTTTTCATAAACCTTATGGATGGTATTTCCCACAAAAAAAACACCTTCTCTATTACATATAGATTGGTATAAAACTATAGGAATCTTACTGACAATCATTCCTTCTTTATCATAAATAATATCTTCGTTATTTATGAGAATCTGTTGTACATCGTTCTCTGTTTTGGCATTTTCAATCAAATTAAATACGTCATTTATCTCGCTTCGTAAGGATTTAAAATTAATACTTTCTTCCCATTCATCTCTATCTTTTCCGGAAAGCTCACCTAGATCATTAGTAATTCTGATAAAGGCATCAACATCACTGAAATACAAAGTTCCATCAATAACCTTAATATCAGATTCGTTCTGTATAATTTGGTTATCAATTTTTTCAAAATCCTTTTGGCATCCGGTTAAAAGCATCGTATTTATCAAAATCATTGTAAATACAAATTTGTTATTTTTTTTCATTGTCTTAAAATTTAGTTTGTTAAATATTTCTTTTTGTTTAGTTAAAATTTATAAGCTGCCTTCTGACAGTTTAGAGTTCCTAAACACTAGGTTTAACACTTATTTTAGACAATTTTAGTAAAATACATCTTATATTTATGTACCTTTGTTACAGTTAAGCCCTAGGTTTAGCTTTGCAGAGGGGCTGTTGTATTTCTCGTACGGGCTCCTCTCTTTTTTATATTTGTATAATGTTTGGGTAGTTGCGCTGTACGCACTACTTCATAGGC
>CAYNFJ010000119.1:0-6206 GCA_964396505.1 uncultured Polaribacter sp.
CTAATAATCTTAAAAATTCTCGTTGTGTTCGTCCGTTTCCTTCTCTGAAAGGATGTAGGTAATTTACATTATCCAATATTTCAGCTAATTTCTCGGCTATTCTATGTTTATCGTTTTTAGATATGTTTTTATAATCCGAAATTAAAGTGTCAATGAAGCGAAAAGCATTATCAAAATGTGTCGTTGGGAAAAATTGTTTGCCTGCTTTACTTATTTCAACCTTTCTCTTTTTTCCTGCCCAAGAATAAACGTCTTGAAACAAATGTTTATGAATAGTCAAAAGACTTTCTATTCCATTTATCTTGATTGGATTTTCATAAAGTTCTTGTATGCGTTTTGCAACAGCTACACTTTCAAAAAAGAGTAAAGCTTCTTGGTCTTTTATGCCCGCTAAGTTTCTGAGTATTCCTGTTTTTGGGTCGGTATAGGTGTAATCAGGGTCAACGTATTTATAAGAATCAGACATACGATTTTTCCTTTGCAAATTTCATCAATTCAGACAATGTGATTTTTCCAATTACATAATCTCTAATTATTTCAACGATTTTCGAAGTAGGTTCAAAACCTTCAAACATATTACTTCCAATTGCATTTGCCGTACTTTCCAAAATTTTTAAATTGGAAAATTGCACCCCCATAATTGTCAGTTTATTGCGGTCTATTTCTATCGTATTAAACATATTCTATCTAATTTAATTAATCACTACAAATTTAATCATTTTTATCGAATTTTCCTATACTACGGATGTGTTTCTAAATGGTGTACAACTTACTTATTATACCCAAATCGTTTGAGTTGTTGCTCGTTATTACGCCAATTTTTATTGACCTTCACATAGAGTTCCAAAAATATTTTCTTTTGAAAAAATTTTTCCAGATCGCGGCGGGCTTCAGAACCTACTCGTTTTAGGGCGGCGCCCTTATGACCAATCAAAATACCCTTTTGAGTGTCTCGCTCTACCATAATAATAGATCGAATCCGGATAATTTTTTCTTCTTCAACAAACTCTTCGGTATCAACTTCTACAGAATACGGAATTTCTTTTTTGTAGTGCAACAGAATTTTTTCACGGATGGTTTCATCGACAAAAAAACGCTCGGTTTTATCGGTCAATTGGTCTTTTGGGTAAAAAGGAGGTGATTCGGGCAACAGGGCTACAATCCGGTCAAAAACGGTTTGAAGATTGAATTTTTCCAAAGCAGAAATAGGGTATATTTCAGCCTCGGGTAATTGCTCTTTCCAATACGCTACTTGCTCTAACACAAATTCTTGTGTAGATTTATCTATTTTATTCAGCAATATCAAAACCGGTATTTTAGTCGTGTTTATTTTATTAAAAAAACGCTCGTCTTTTAAGCCTTTTTCGCCAATCTCAACCATATAAATCAAAATATCGGCATCTTCAAAAGCCAATTTGACAAAATCCATCATAGATTCTTGTAAAGCATAAGCCGGTTTAATAATTCCGGGAGTATCCGAAAAGATGATTTGATAATCTTCTTCATTGACAATCCCTAAAATACGATGTCGTGTGGTTTGCGCCTTTTGTGTAATAATAGAAAGGCGTTCGCCAACCAGCGCATTCATCAAGGTTGATTTTCCCACATTGGGGTTTCCAATAATATTTACAAATCCGGCTTTGTGCATACAAGTGTATAATTAAAATACAAAAGTACGATTAAATTACGGGTTTATTTTACTGAATAAATCCCATAGTACAATTCCCGTGCTGACTGAGATGTTCAATGAATGTTTGGTGCCGAATTGCGGAATTTCGATACAATAATCAGAAGCAGAAACCACCGCTTGTTGTACGCCTTTTACTTCATTGCCGAAAATAACCGCATACTTTTGATGGATATCGGGTTTAAAATCCGAAAGCATCAAACTGTTTTCTGCCTGTTCTATACTGATGATTTTAAAACCTTCTTTTCGCAAGTCTTGAATCAACTGTAAGGTATCGCTATGGTATTCCCAATCGACAGAATCGGTGGCACCCAAAGCCGTTTTATGAATATCTTTATGAGGAGGAGTGGCTGTAATACCACAGAGGTCTATTTTTTCAATCAAAAAAGCATCGGCGGTTCTAAAAACCGATCCTATATTATTTAAACTACGAATATTATCCAATACAACCCGTATCGGAGTTTTGTTGGCCGCTTTAAATTCGGCAATATTTTTACGATGAAGTTCGTGGTTTTTAAGTTTGCGCATAACGGATGCAAAAGTAAGCAACTATTTAAAAACTAAAAACTATCTTTGCTTATTGATGAGATATACATTTAAAAAAGAAGAAAAACTCAAGAGCGGCAAATTGATAGATAGCTTGTTTGAATCGGGAGAACGCATCAAGTCTTTTCCGTTGCAATTGGTTTATTTAGAAACGCCTCATACCGGAAGTTTTCCTGTACAAGTAGCTTTTTCGGTTCCCAAACGCAACTTTAAACGTGCGGTAGATAGAAATAAACTCAAGCGATTGCTTCGGGAAGCTTATAGATTGCACAAATACGATCTTAACATATTTCAAGAAACCGAACATACGAAAAAGTATATTTTTATGTTTATATATATAGGGAAAGAGACTTTGTCTTATGATGAAATTACACAAGCGATGCTTCATATTTTTTCCCAATTTAATTTAAAAACAGCATTATGATTCAAAAAGTACTATTTTTTTTAGCGCTGATAGTAGGCTTTATTGCTTGTGACGGCAATCGTAAAAACGCTGCAGAAGCAACCGGTTATCCCGATGCCGATAGTAAGGTAGCTGAAATGGAGGCAATGCCGAATTACAATGAAAAAGTGATGTCGCCTCCTCAATTGGAGTCGCAATCTGTAGTGCAAAAGTTGATCAAAACAGCTTATTTAACTTTTGAAACACCATCGATAGAAAAAACCTACCAATCTGTTAAGAAGAGCGTATTGGCACACCACGGCTATATCCAGAATGACAACACGTCCAAATCCTATGATAGAATTTCCCGTAGTTTATTGATTCGAATTCCCAACGATGACTTTCAACCGGTGGTAGATTCCATTGTACAACGTGTAAAAGTATTGGACAAAAAAGACATTAGTTCTCAAGATGTAACCGAAGAATTTGTCGATTTGGAAGCCCGTCTTAAAGCGAAACGCAAATTAGAAGAACGCTACCTACAATTGTTATCTAAAGCCAAAACGGTCAAAGATATGTTGGAGATAGAACGGCAAATTTCGCAAATAAGAGAAGAAATAGAAGCCAAACAAGGGCGATTAAAATATTTACAAAACCAAGTTTCATACAGTACCATACATTTGAATTTCTATGAATTAATTCCTGTTGAAAACCCTCCATCGCAAACTTATCTCAGCCGCTTGTGGCGTGCTGCCAAAGGCGGATTTACCGGCATTGGAAATTTTGTCATTGGTTTGGTGTACATTTGGCCCTTTATTTTGATAGGAATTATCATAGGATTATTGATTAGAAACCGTATTAGAAGAAGAAAAATAAGTAAAACTGACGTTAAAAGAAAGTGATAACCGATGAAAAGTAGTATAAAAAAATATGTGTTGGGAGCTTTGGTCAGCTTGTTTATCATAGTTTCCATTTCATTTAAATCCGATTTTTTCGAAATTGCCAAACAATTGGAGATTTACAGCACCCTGTTTAAAGAACTCAATATGTATTATATTGATGAAATCAATCCGGCAGAACTCAATGAAATTGCGATGAAGAGTATGTTGAAACGATTGGATCCGTACACTAATTTTTACGATGAACAAGGAATAGAAGATGTGCGTATCAAGCGCTCCGGAGAATATGGAGGCATAGGAGCTTATACGCGTTATAAAGACAAGCGATTGTTTATATTAGAGCCTTACAAAGAATCACCGGCAGCCAAAGCGGGTCTGAAAGCCGGAGATGAAGTTATTCAGATAGACGATGTAATTCTTAAAGAATTTGAAGGAAAGAGTGTCAGTAATCTATTGCGGGGTACACCGGATACACAGGTGAAACTCAAAGTCTTACGACAAGGAAAAAAATTGGATATAACGGTGCAAAGAGGTAAGATAGAGATGAATCCGGTACCTTATTACGGTATGATTGATGATGAAGTGGGTTATATTGCCTTTGTCAAGTTTAACAAAAAAGCCAGCAAAGAAGTTAGCAAAGCCTTTCGAGATTTAAAATCGCAAGGGATGAAAAAATTGGTCTTGGATATTCGAGGAAATCCCGGAGGATTACTCAGTGAGGCAGTCAATATTACCAATATATTTATTCCCAAAGATAAAATTGTAGTAACCACTAAGTCCAAAGTAAAAAAATGGAGCAATACCTACAAAACCCGGAAGGAACCCTTGGATCTGGAAATGCCGTTGGTGGTATTGGTCAATGGAAGATCGGCTTCGGCATCTGAGATTGTTTCCGGTTCCTTACAAGATTATGATAGAGCGGTGATTATGGGTGAACGATCTTTTGGAAAAGGTTTGGTACAACGATACCGAAAGTTAGCCTACGGAACCCAAATGAAGTTGACCATATCCAAATATTACACTCCCAGCGGGCGCTGTATTCAGGAGTTGGATTACAGCAATCGAGATAAAGAAGGCCATGTCCCCAAATTTTCTGATGGAAAAGTAAACAGTTTCAAAACAGCCCACGGCAGAAAAGTCTTTGACGGAGGCGGAATATTACCCGATGTAACACTGGATAAGCCTCAGACCTTAGATTTGACCAAAGAGCTTTTTGCTTCGGACGCATTATTCAATTTTGTGACAGATTATTACTACCGACATCCCAGCATTGCTCCGGCGCAACAATTTGTTCTGGACGATGCGATATATACACAGTTTACCGATTATTTAAAAACGCATCTTACCGGCTTTATGACCCAATCGGAGAAATTATTGGAACAATCCGTAAAAAAAGCAAAAAAAGAAGGTTTTGGCGACAAATTAACAGCTGATTATACTGTTTTCCAACAAGCCATTGCCGATAAAAAAATAGCCACATTGTCCCAAAACAAAGGAGATATTATGGAACGTTTGACCGAAGAAATTGTCAAACGATATTATTACCGCGAGGGTATGTATCAGCAGAAATTGGCTTTTGATCCGGTAATTGTACAAGCTACGGAGCTGCTACACAAGGAAAAGCAATACAAAAGAATATTAAAGTAAAGATTTAATTGTAAATTTGCCGCACCCTTATAAACGACAAACCCAATACGAATGAAAAACCGAACGCGAGCACAAGAATCATCCAATGCCATAGAGCGATTGTATATCGCTATGCGGCATCTATTTAGCAGAGGTTTTTACAAACCTATGGGTGCCTCTGGTGAGACCTTACGGAATTCTCTCTTGTTGTTACAACCCGAGATCTACGGCAGTATTGCAGGAGAGCAAGTAGAACTCAAGGGTTTGGTATATGTATTAGACAGATTGCCCGAAGGAATAGAAGAATGTACTTATGTAGATTTAACGGCCGATGAGGGATATAAAAACAGCCATTTTAAAGAAATTATTCCTAAAAAAAGGCGTCGCAGTTGTTACCGGATAGACATCAATCAAATGAATATTGAGGTAACCAGAGGACGATCTGAGATATATGATATCTTAACACATCTTACCTTTTTGTACATAGAATCCCATAAAATTCGCAAGCGCGTTTGGTTACAAAAAGACCGGCAGATGCTACACGAATGGGATCAATTGGAATCGGTTGTGTTGCATAAAAAAACATTAAATGAAGAAGAACGGGAAGTGTTATTGGTGCATTTAGGAAGTATTTTAGGAAGATCATACAGTGAAGTAAGAGAAGCTTACAAGGCGTTTGAACAACCCGATAATCCGGAAAGATTTGCCGAGATTATATATTGGTTGGGTAAACTAGCCATTGAAGAAGCTAAAGAAAACGGGCAGAAACGGATGATTAAGTTTTCACCGGATCTCAGAGATAGTATCGGGCATCATATATACGGAGATGTGTGGGCTAATAATATCAAAAAAGTATTATACGAACATGATTTATTGCACAGACCTATCCATATAATCAGTGCCAATATGCACTCGGTGATGAATAGCCTCTATGCGGCATCGGCATTGCCGGAACAGGCAAAAAACAATAAGTCTTTTGATTTATATCATCTATTGAGTGATGACAATAATGAAGATTTACGCAAACTGGTCAAAGAATATGCGGCACAAAACGGCTTGTATTATA
>CAYNFJ010000120.1:0-6119 GCA_964396505.1 uncultured Polaribacter sp.
TGTAGTCCAAGTTCCTTTGGTTAAGTGTGCATAATCTCCTACAGTACCTAACATTTTAAGCGTAAATTTCTTACCCTTCGGTAAAATATCTTCTCCTAAATCATTTTGAACACCTTGACAGGTTTTTCCATTGACCAGTTTAAACAATTTTTCGATTAAACGCGTTTTTAAATCTGCAAACTTGGTTTCGAATTCAACTTCTAATTTGGCGATATCTACCTTGTCTTTAGCACGTTTTGTTTTATCTTTAACGGCTATTTGGAACAATTTTTTGTCCACTACGACTCCTCTTAAAGAAGGAGACGCTTTTAAGGAAGCATCTTTAACATCACCGGCTTTGTCACCAAAGATGGCACGTAATAATTTTTCTTCAGGTGTAGGATCGGATTCTCCTTTAGGTGTAATTTTACCGATAAGAATATCACCGGGTTTTACTTCTACACCTATACGAATCATACCGTTTTCATCCAAATCTTTAGTAGCTTCTTCACTGACATTAGGAATATCATTTGTCAATTCTTCTGTACCTAATTTGGTATCTCTTACATCCAACGTATATTCATCGATATGAATAGAGGTGAAAATATCCTCTCGAACGACTCGCTCTGAGATTACAATCGCATCCTCAAAATTAAATCCTTTCCAAGGCATAAAGGCAACCTTCATATTTCTACCCAAGGCCAATTCACCTTGTTCTGTCGCATAGCCTTCACAAAGCACCTGTCCTTTCTCCACTCTATCACCTTTCTGAACGATTGGTTTCAAGTTGATGGTAGTACTCTGATTCGTTTTACGGAATTTAATCAAGTTATAGGTAACCTCATCCGGATCAAAACTTACTGCACGTATGGTATCCGATCGATCGTATTTAATTGTAATTTTTTGAGAATCAACATATTTAACCGTTCCATTATCTTCTGCATTTATTAAAATACGGGAGTCTTTGGCTACACGTCTTTCCAATCCGGTACCTACAATAGGGGCTTCCGGTCGTAATAGAGGAACCGCTTGACGCATCATATTGGATCCCATCAATGCCCGGTTCGCATCATCGTGTTCCAAGAAAGGAACTAATGAAGCTGATATAGAGGCGATTTGATTGGGAGATACATCCATATAATTAATATCATCCGGTGTTACTACCGGAAAATCACCTTCTTCACGAGCCGTAATTCTTGTTTCTATAAATTTACCATTCTCATCCAATAATAAATTGGATTGGGCAATTTTCATTCCTTCTTCTTCTTCTGCGCTTAAATAAATAGGTTCGTTTTTCGTATCTACAACACCTGCTTCTACCTTGCGGTAAGGTGTTTCTATAAATCCTAAATTATTTACTTTAGCATACACAGATAAGGAAGAAATCAGACCAATATTAGGTCCTTCAGGCGTTTCAATAGGACACAATCTTCCATAGTGGGTAAAGTGTACGTCACGAACCTCAAAACCGGCACGTTCTCTGGAGAGACCTCCGGGTCCTAGAGCCGATAAACGACGTTTGTGTGTGATCTCTGCCAATGGATTGGTTTGATCCATAAATTGAGATAACTGATTGGTACCAAAGAATGAATTAATAACCGACGATAGTGTTTTGGCGTTAATCAAATCTATCGGAGTAAAGACCTCGTTATCACGCACATTCATTCTTTCACGAATGGTACGAGCCATACGGGATAAACCTACACCAAATTGATTAGCCAATTGTTCTCCAACGGTACGAACACGACGATTGGATAAGTGGTCAATATCATCTACTTCAGCTTTGGAATTAATTAATTCTATGAGGTATTTGATGATAGTAATGATATCTAATTTGGTCAATACCCGTTGATTGATATCTACATCCAAATTCAATTTTTTATTCATTCTGTAACGACCTACTTCACCTAGGTTATAGCGTTGTTCAGAGAAGAATAATTTATCGATAATACCTTTTGCGGTTTCGTAATCGGGCGGTTCAGCATTCCGTAATTGGCGGTAAATGTGTTCTACGGCTTCCACTTCGGAATTGGTAGGATCTTTTTGCAAAGTATTGTGAATAATTGCATAATCCGCCATCATATTGTCCTCTTTGTGTAAAAGGATAGTTTTGGAACCGGATTCGATAATGGCATCAATATGTTCTTTCTCCAGAACCGTATCTCTGTCAAAGACAATTTCATTACGTTCAATAGATACTACCTCTCCGGTATCCTCATCTACGAAATCTTCAAACCAAGTTTTAAGAATACGCGCGGCTGTTTTTCGTCCTAATACTCTTTTCAATCCAGCTTTGGAAACTTTGACTTCTTCTGCAAGATCAAATATTTCCAAAATGTCTTTATCCCGTTCAAAACCTATAGCACGGAATAAAGTGGTAACAGGTAATTTTTTCTTACGATCAATATAGGCATACATCACCTGATTGATATCGGTAGCAAATTCTATCCAAGAGCCCTTAAATGGGATTACTCTGGCAGAATAAAGTTTCGTTCCATTTGCGTGAAATGACTGTCCGAAGAAAACTCCGGGAGAACGGTGTAATTGAGAAACAATAACACGTTCGGCTCCATTAATCACAAAGGAGCCACTGTCAGTCATGTAGGGGATTGTACCTAGATAAACATCTTGAACTATGGTTTCAAAATCTTCGTGTTCCGGATCGGTACAATAAAGCTTAAGACGTGCCTTTAAAGGAACGCTGTAGGTAAGGCCTCTTTCGATACATTCTTGAATGGAATAACGAGGAGGATCGACAAAGTAGTCTAAGAATTCTAATACAAATTGATTCCGTGTATCGGTTATAGGAAAAATTTCTGAAAAGGTCTTGAATAAGCCTTCATTATTTCTTTCCTCGGCTTTGGTTTGTAGTTGGAAAAAATCCTGAAATGATTTGATTTGAATATCTAAAAAGTCAGGATAAGGTGTTTGTAATTGTGCCGTAGCAAAATTAATTCTTTCTGATTTTATGTGAGTTGCCAATGGAATAATATTTTTAATTAGAAAAGAACGAATATATACGCAAAATGGTTTAGGTCATTCCGACACATTTTCGGAAGACCTAAACCTTAGGTTTTTAGGAAAGAAAAGCTTATTTAAGCTCTACTTCTGCTCCTGCTTCTTCTAAAGATTTTTTCAAGCCTTCGGCTTCATCTTTAGAAACACCTTCTTTTACAGGTGCCGGTGCGCTATCAACAACTCCTTTAGCTTCTTTTAAGCCAAGACCTGTCAATTCTTTCACCAACTTAACAACTGCCAATTTAGATTGACCGGCAGCAGTTAATATTACATCAAATTCTGTTTGCTCTTCAGCGGCACCACCATCAGCAGCGCCAGCGGCTGGTCCGGCTACTACTGCAGCTGCAGCAGGCTCAATACCATATTCTTCTTTTAAAATATCTGCCAACTCTGTTACTTCTTTTACCGTAAGGTTGACTAATTGTTCTGCGAAATCTTTTAAATCTGCCATTTTACTCTGTTTTAAAAATTTTGTTTATTAGTTTATTTAGTGCTTTATTATTTTTCAGATAAAGTTTTTAAGATACCTGATAGTTTACTACCTCCTGATTGCAATGCTGAAATAACATTTTTGGCAGGGGATTGTAACAACATGATAATATCTCCGATTAATTCTTCTTTAGACTTGATATTTACAAGGGTATCCAATTGTTCATCGCCAATATAAATAGCTTCTTCTACAAAGGCACCTTTTAATAGTGGTCTATCCGATTTTTTACGGAAATCCTTAATAACTTTTGCCGGTGCATTTCCTGTTTCGGAAATCATTATAGAAGTATTTCCTTTTAAGATACCGGGTAGGTCACCAAAGTCTTTATCTGCTTTTTCCATTGCTTTTGCAAGCAAGGTGTTCTTAACTACCGAAAGTTTAACATTTGCTTTGAAACAAGCTCTTCTTAAATTGGAAGTGCCCAAAGCATCTAATCCTGATATATCAGCCAAGTAAATGATATTATTGTCAGTCAGGACAGTTGTCAAATCGGTTATAACTTGTGATTTTTCTTCTCTTGTCATTAGATTATGATTTTAACGAACTTAAATTGACTTAACATCAACACCAATACCCGGACTCATCGTACTGGAGAGGAATATACTTTTCATATATTCTCCTTTAGCAGTTGCAGGTTTTAGTTTAATGATAGTATGTAATATTTCTTTTGCATTTTCTACAATCTTGTTGGCGTCAAAGGATACCTTACCGATCCCTGCGTGTATAATACCTGTTTTATCGACTTTAAAGTCAATTTTACCGGCTTTCACAGCGGCTACGGCTTTACCAATATCCATTGTTACCGTACCGGTTTTGGGATTAGGCATTAAACCTCTGGGTCCTAAAATACGACCTAAAGGACCTAATTTACCCATTACACTTGGCATGGTTACAATTACGTCAACATCTGTCCATCCTTCTTTAATTTTTTGAAGGTACTCGTCTAAACCGACATAATCGGCTCCGGCTTCTTTGGCCTCGGCTTCTTTATCGGGAGTTACTATAGCTAATACTTTGACATCTTTACCGGTTCCGTGCGGTAATGAAACCACACCTCTTACCATTTGGTCAGCTTTTCTAGGATCTACGGCTAATCTTATTGCCAAATCTACTGTGGCATCAAAATTTACATCCGTAATTTCCTTTACTAATTTTGCTGCTTCTTCCAAAGAGTAAGCTTGGGTTTTATCAAATTTAGAATTAGCTACTTTTTGTTTTTTAGTTAATTTTGCCATTATTTTTTCAATGCTTTAATTAATTAAAAAGGAGCTGTTCCTTTTACTTTGATTCCCATAGAACGTGCGGTACCTGCCATCATTTTCATTGCAGATTCAACGGTAAATGCATTTAAATCTACCATCTTACTCTCAGCAATGGTTCTAAGCTGATCCCAAGTAACTGTTGCTACTTTGTTTCTGTTCGGTTCTCCTGATCCTTTTTTGATTTTGGCTGCTTCTAATATTTGGACAGCTGCAGGAGGTGTCTTAACAACAAAATCAAATGATTTGTCCTTATACACATTGATTACCACCGGTAATACTTTCCCTTGCTTATCTTGAGTTCTAGCATTGAATTGCTTACAGAACTCCATAATATTAACACCAGCCGCACCCAAAGCAGGACCTACAGGTGGTGAAGGGTTTGCAGCGCCTCCACGTACTTGTAGTTTTACAACCTTTGATACTTCTTTTGCCATTCTAATAGTTTAAAAAATTAGGATTACATCTCAAAATTGGAAGCTATGAGAGCAATCTATTATTTGTGTAACAATTATATTTTCTCTACTTGCATATAACTGAGTTCCAAGGGTGTTTTTCTTCCGAAAATTTTCACCATGACTTCCAGTTTACGCTTTTCTTCGTTAATCTTTTCGATGGTTCCTTCAAAACCGTTGAAAGCACCGTCGATTACTTTGACAGATTCTCCTACTAAAAACGGAATAACCACATTTTCATTGGCAACAGCCAATTCATCCACTTTACCGAGCATTCTGTTAATTTCAGCAGGTCTCAATGGTACCGGATCACCGCCCTTCACTTCACCT
Organism: uncultured Polaribacter sp.; assembly: GCA_964396505.1. Taxonomy (GTDB): domain Bacteria; phylum Bacteroidota; class Bacteroidia; order Flavobacteriales; family Flavobacteriaceae; genus DQTL01. Next base: position 5,532 of record CAYNFJ010000120.1, read on the forward strand.
AACATACCAATCACACCGGGAATAGATTTAATGATATGAGGTATTTCACCGCTTAAATTCGCTTGAATAATCACATATCCCGGAAAATAAACCCGTTCTTTATTATATTTCTTTCCATTACGTATTTGGATTACTTTCTCTGTAGGGACCAAAACCGTTTCAATGTAATCGGTAAGTTTAAGACGCGTAATTTCGTTTTCAAGATAATTTTTTACTTTATTTTCTTGACCACCTACGGCTTTCACCACGTACCATTTTTTTACAAAATCTGACATAGTTTTGACTAAAATAATTCAAATAAATTTTTAAGTAATCCCTGGAATACTTTATCCGCAAAAAAGACAGCAATGGCAAATAGCACTGTAAATATAGCAACTACTGCCGTAGATTTTTGGGCTTCTTCCCAAGAAATCCAAGTCATATTGTCCTTTAATTCTCTAAATGATTCCTTAACGTACGTTACAATTTTCATTGTCTTATTATTTTATAAATGACCTTATTAATTATATTTCTTCTAACCTAATCTACATAAAATTTTCTAAGAAATACTCCATCACCATCATTGCACGGGTGGAGAGGCTCGAACTC
>CAYNFJ010000121.1:0-5991 GCA_964396505.1 uncultured Polaribacter sp.
AAGATGAAAATTTTCCGAATAAAACCGAATATGTATTAGCAGGGACTTTATTGAGTTTTGCTTTTGCCATATTAACCGGTTTTTTTATTTTGAAATCGGTTTGATGAATTGCTAATTGAAAATGGATAATGAAGATTCCTCGTCACTCTGTGGAAATGATATATTTTATATAAGATTCGTGTTATAATAACCTGTTGTGACTCAAAAAGACATAAAAATTTCAGCTATGAAGCATTTAATCCAAATAGAACAAGAACTCAAAAAAAGATTGGATTATCCGTATCGTTGGGGAAAACGCCAGACAGATGATTGGGATAAAAAAACCAATTTTATATATAGCACTCCTCTTTTTAATGACTTGTTGCTTCGTATAGACTCTTTTGATCCACAACTTAAAGATTATGCGATGAACCGATGGTATAATTTCTGGTCGGCTCAGGCTGTAGAACGTATTTTTGCAGCGCATCCCAATGTAACAGCCCATACTAATCCGTATGATAAACGGGTCGATTTTTATATTGACCATATTCCATTTGACCATAAAACTTCTGTGTTTCCCAAAGGTTTTAACCGGACATTTAATGAAGCTGTAAATAATAAAAGAGCTTTAATAGAATGGTTATACCGGTATCAAAGTCAGCAGGGAAGAAAACATTTAAAAAACAGACTGTTTATTGTGCTTTATGATGCTAAAGAAGGGCAACATTGGCGGTTAAAATCCCACATTGGAGCTTTGAAAAAAGTGATAGATGCGTATGTTTCCTCCTTTTCAAAAGAAAAATTAGTACCCTTGCATTTAGAATCTGAAAGAATCTATTCTGATTGTATTTGGTTTATGGAATAATATCGTATTTTGTGCCACCATTGCATTTTTAAACATAGTTGATGAATTATATAGGTTCCAAACACAAACTATCTCCTTTCATTACCGATACCATACACAGGGTAGTGGGTGCGGATTTATCGGATTTGGTGTTTTGTGATTTGTTTGCAGGTACCGGTATTGTAGGTCGTAGTTTTAAATCAAAAGTTCAGAAGGTTATTAGTAACGATTTGGAATATTACAGTTATGTGTTGAATAAGAATTATATTGAAAACACCCGGCCTATTGACGGCAGAGACTTGCTGATAGCCGAATTAAATGCTTTACCCCTTCAAAAAGGTTTTATATATCGTAATTATTGTCGTGGAGGTCAAGGAGAAAGACAGTATTTTTCAGACGAAAACGGACAAAAAATAGATGCCATTCGACAACAAATTGAAAATTGGAAAATGCAACAAAAAATTGCCGAGGCAACCTACTATTTTTTATTAGCCAGTTTGATAGAAAGCGCCGATAAGGTAGCTAATACGGCCTCGGTTTATGGTGCTTATCTCAAGCACTTAAAAAAATCGGCTCAAAAAGCCTTTGTTCTACAAGCTGCCGATTTTGAATTGAGTTCCGGAAAGCATCAGGTGTATCAAACCGATAGCAATACGCTAATCCGTAAAATTCAAGGGGACATCTTATATTTGGATCCGCCCTATAATGCCCGGCAATACGGTGCTAATTATCATATATTGAATACAATAGCTTTGTACGACAACTTTGTTCCAAAAGGAAAAACCGGATTGCGAACCTATCAAAAATCACGTTATTGTAGTAAAGTTTGGGTTCAGGAAACTTTTGAAGATTTGATACAAAATGCGTCCTTTCCCTATATATTTTTGAGTTACAACAATGAGGGCTTGTTATCACCGGACACCATCCGGAAAATAATGAGCCGGTATGGAACCTACAGTTTGGTTTCTACCCCTTATCAACGCTTTAAAGCAGATAGCGATCGCAACCGAAAACATATGTCCAATAGCACCGAAGAGTTTTTGCATATTTTGGTAAAGGATTAAGGTGTTGTAGTATGGAAAAGCAGCTTTTATTTTGAAGGAAGCTTTATTTTTTTATTTTCCGGATGTACCACTACACTGTATTGTAAGTTTAATAACTCCAGACTTTCTTCATGACCTATAACCGTCATAATATCTCCATATTCTAGTTTGGTATAACCGTGGGTTACAATAATCTGTCCTTTTCTAGTGATAGAAAGTATAATTACATCTTGAGGTAAGTGCAAGTCTCTTAGGTATTTACCAACAATTGATTGATCACGCACTTTAATATCCAATGAGCTTTGTCCCTTGAGTTCTCCTAACAATAAAGAAGCCGAATGGGGAGACTTTACATACTGCATTAATAGATTAATCATCGCATTGGACGGATCTACTACAAAACAATTCAAATCTTTAAATTTTTGATACCAAGTCCGGTCATTTATCCGTACGATGACTTCACGAGTTCCAAAATATTCGTATAACAATTCCGCTATTTTTAAATTGACTTTATCCGATAATAATAACAAAGCGGCTTCAATGGCGTCTGCACGGAGTTTTTCTAGTGTTGTTCTATTGATCAGGTTTATATGAATGATAGCTATATCGGTGGTTTTATCGATTTCTTCTTCGGGCAGAAAAGTAGCGATTTTTACTTTCCAACCCTTATGAACCAAGCTGTTAGCAATAGCTAACGATTGATTTTCATAACCAAATATGAGCAGGTCTTTGCTGCCTTCAAATTCTTTTTCCGATGCTTTTAAATGGGATTCACCTACTTTTACAATAGCATATTTAAACAAGGGCGGTCCTACTATTTGACTCAATACAATAACAGCGATGATGATGGTAAAAGCATCATTACCCCACTCCGGAAATTTTTCGGAAATCTCGGTTGCCAATCCAATCCCGATTCCGGCTTGTGTCACGTGGGGTAACCAAGCGTATTTAATATGTCTCAGCGGATTTTTAGCGACAAAACCACCTATAAATCCCCCAAATGCCAACCCAATACTGCGAATCAGAAACAGTACAATGGCTATTTGCCACACCTTTAGAAATAAATCCAATGACAATGAAGCACCGGTAAGTGTAAAAAACACTACGTAAATCCAATTGCCATTATGGTGTAAAATACTTCCGAATTCTAACTTATGCTTGGTGAAATTGGTGATATAAAAAGAGGCGAGTAAAGTGACCAAAATGGGTTCGACAAAAAAATCGACTCCCAAATGCTGTTTACTCCATTGCAAAACAAAATTTGAAAGTGGAAATATGAGATAACCAATGGATAATAATAAAAAGGTTTTGATAAACTTAGGAAGCCGGTATCTGAAAATTAATTTGACAAATTGCGCCATTACATAAGCCAAAATAACAGCAGCGACTAATTCCAAAACGATATATACGATATGAATGGCATCCAATGGAATTTGGTTAATAAGGCTTTCAGCAACCGAAAAAGTAACTGCAAAAAGAATCACCACCACTACATCTATTAATACAATTACCCCGATAGCTGTTGATACAAAAGCCCCTTTGGCGCGCATTTCACGAATAATAGCAATGGCAGAAGAAGGAGACCGGGCAATAAAAATAATTCCTATCAATGCGGCTATTGCCATTTTGATATGCGCAGGCATTTCCTTTAGAAAGGGGATATAATCGGCTAAAAAATAAATACCCAAGGTGCTGACTAAGAAAGTAGTACTAATTTGAAAAATGGTGTGGATTTTAATACTTTTTAATCTACTACCCAATTCTTTAATATGTAATTCATTACCGGCAGCCATAGCAATAAAAGCCAGTGCCATATCCAATAGATAATCTACGTGATGCAGGGCATCATCGGTTATAATTTGTAACACATACGGACCTACAATGATACCCGTAAAAATAAGTCCGCTGATAAGAGGTAGCTGTATTTTGGCAAAAAATTTGGAAATAGATTCCGAAGCAAATGCAATGATGATAAAGGTGGCCAAAGGGATCAGTATGTTCAGGTCTAATGTCATATGGACAAATATACTAATTCTACTGTTAAGAGGTGCTTTGTAATAAGTAAGATGAATATCACTTCGAAAAAAGCGCGCAATAAGTAAACTCATGCATTTTATGAGTGAAGACAGTTATTATTGCGTGTTATTTCAAGCAATTTCTTATAAACCCCCAATCTTAAATCTTGAATCTTGAATCTTAAATCTTAAATCATACCCCCCTCATTCATATATCAAATCTTGGTACACGGTAGTACAGACTTTTTTCTTTCTTCTTTTATGGCTTTTTTGGTAAGTGCGTTCACATTTTTTTTGTGGGAATACAAAGTGGTGATCCTGCTTGACATACCCCAGATCTTTGGCTAGTGCATCGCTGTTTTTGGACTGCAATTTTTTACGGCTTTTGGCACTGATGTAGTAAGATAATTCCAAAGGGGTATTTTGATACAATACGAGAGAAATCACATTATCCGGAGAAATAGTAGCTCGTTTTAACATGCTGTCTGTAGGCCAGTGTATGGATCCGAATACTTGGTACAAAAGTTCAGAACACACCAATTTGTCACTGGTTTCCACATCGAAGTTAAAATCGTATTTTTTTCCTAATTGTGCCAACGCATTTTTATAAATCGTTTCTTTTTCTTCCAGGGCTAATTGATCGAAATTATGAATACGGGCAATGGCTATTTCGTCTATATTCATAAATTTTTTTAAAGTTTTTAAATGGGTTCCGCCCCTATCGGTTTCTAAAATACAATAGCCCAGTCGTATTCTATTTTGAAAGGCTTTGATTACCGGATGATTCCACAACTTATTTTCTTTCAATTGTTTTTCGGTTCCCAACCAAAGAGCGATATGTCCAAAATGCCCCGGAATCATCTTGTCTGTCAGTGCAAAACCGGTTTTTTCTGATAAAATATCCATTGGTTTCAGATGATTTTCAATTTTTTGTATCAAGGAATCATTTTTGTAAAGATAGCCTTTTCTAAATCGGAACATTCCGGCAAAATTACCAATGGCTCCGCTGATTTGTTGTGTAAAAAACTGCCCTATTCTATACATATTATCCGATGAAAAATAATGTGTAATTTGTTTTCGGTCTTTTTTGATACGGCTTTTTTTAAAGGGATAGGTTTTAATAGCCCAATAGAGTGACGTATCAACGGTTACTTGAAATTTATTGGGATAGGTTAGATGTTTTATATCTCGCTGTATGGATTGATACTGTTTTTTACGTAACAGCGTTTTTGCTATTTTTTTAAACTCGTTGTCTTTTTTGTGATAAGTAGCATCATCTGCATTTAAGATACGCCTGATTTTGGTATGCCCGATACTGTTAAAATAATTTTGATAAAAAAAGCTAATTCGATTTAATTTAGATTCTAAAATAGTAGTACTCAGCGGGTTAGTTTTATATTTTTTTCTAAGTTTATAGGATTTATTCGCAATGTAATCGTATAAATCTTGGTATTTAAGAAAAATTTGAAAAGACCGGTTCAAATAGGATATTTCACTACCCCGAATGGGTTGAATCCCTTTTAATCTGTTGGCAATTTTGGTGATATGACCGGAATTAAAATTGGTAAAATTTATAAATAATTCACGTAGAGCTGTATTTAATTGGATCAGTCTCAGACTGTCTTTTTGAGTCTTGGAAAATAGGGTAAAATAGTTTTCAAAACGGGATTGGAGCGTATCCAATTTTTTTTCGTTGTCATCCAAATAATGAAGATCTTTTTCAAAGTTTTTAAAAATAGATTCGGCGGTGCTAAATGTAGTAGCCGGTTTTGGAGATTGAGCCAGAATAGGCTTTCCTATAAAGAATGAAAATAAGGCAATAAAAACAGCAATTCTCATGGTTTTAAGTATTAAAACATGTAAAAATACAAAAAAAACAGGCTTATTGTCTGTTTTTGGAATCTATTATAATGGTAACAGGTCCATTATTGACAAAGTCCAATAACATATGGGCGCCAAACTGTCCGGTCGCAACTTTTTTTCCGAGTTCTTGTTCCATTTGTTTGATAAAGAGTTCATACAATGGAATGGCAGTTTCCGGACGAGCTGCTTTTATATAGGAGGGTCTGTTTCCTTTTTTAGTACTGGCGTGTAGGGTAAACTGACTTAC
>CAYNFJ010000122.1:0-5866 GCA_964396505.1 uncultured Polaribacter sp.
CGCCGGCCAGGATAATGCCTTTCATATTGTAAAATATTTCTAAAAAGCTAAAATACTAAAGTTTGGGGATTTGTCAGGTGTTTTTGGGGTTTTAATTTAGTGGGCATTAGGCAGTGGGCAATGGGTATTGGGCAATAGGCAATAGGCAATGGGTATTAGGCATTAGGTATTAGGCAGTAGGCAATGGGTATTAGGCAATAGGCAATAGGCAATAGGCAGTAGGCAATGGGTATTAGGTAATGGGTATTAGGTATTAGGCAATAGGCAGTAGGCAGTAGGCAGTAGGCAATGGGTATTGGGCAATAGGCATTAGGCAGTAGGCAATGAGTATTAGGTATTAGGTATTAGGCAATAGGCAATAGGCAGTAGGCAATGGGTAAGAGACAATGGGTAATTGATTCTTTTGTTTATTTTTTATCGTGAAAAATCCCGCTCTCTTTTACACTTGGAACAAAAATACGGCTAAAGCAAAGAAATACCATTGCTTTTCTGTCCTTTACTCCTTACTAATTTTTTGAGTACTAGAACGCCCCTTAGCATCTAAAATTCTGATAAAATATACTCCTTTTGGAAGCTTTGACACCTCTATTGCTTGTGAGGGTTTGGTAAGCGAAAGCACTATTTTACCTAAGACATCTGAAATCACCATTTTTTTAAGCATCGAATCAGGAAGATCAATTATCAAAAAATCATGAACCGGATTTGGATACACATTGACTGATTCTAGTCTGTCATCTCTATTTCCTAAAGCACAATTGTTGCTAAAAGCTACTCCGGCATCTACTCCATCTTGAATGATTTGCGGCACGTTGTTTTCATCGTCAACGGTAACACAAGTCAAGGCATTTCCCGTTGCATTAAAATTAGAAAAATATTGATTTACCGAATTGCTAATATTTAACAAACTCAACTCATTATCATTGCACAAAAAATCAACAAGATAGGTTTGTGTACTTATATCCAATTCTACCAATTGATTGAACGAACAATCCAATGTTCCTAAAACGGAAAAATCTAAAAATTGAATATTTTGAATCATATTATTCTGACACGTCACTTCCAATAACTCTGCATTATTTGAAATATCTAAAGCAGTAAGTTGATTGTTTTCAATATGTAATTCTTTTAACAGATAACAAGAAGATATATCCATATTCTCTATGGACACATTTTGCGCATTGATATATTCCAGATCTTGGTTACTCGTCAAATCGATATAGCTAATACTATTAAAATTTTCGTAATAAGTGAGATTATTAATATCTAATGAATGTAGATGAATAAAAGCTTCAATTCCGGTTAAATCTGTGATACCGGCATTTCGTAAATCAATTACAGTAACCGCCTCTGCTTCTCCTACTTGTATCTCTCCGTCTCCGGTTTGGTCCACGCCATCATCTATTAAGCGTTGCTTAAAATTGGCATCGGGAATATTGACTATTTGCGAAAAAGAAAGCAGTGTAAAAAGGCCAAAAACAATGGTGAGTAATTTTGTTTGCATCAATTTTATGTTTTAATATTTATATCAAAACAACGTCATTTTTATGATATATTCGGTACTCTTTGGGTAAACGGTACTTATCGTATTGTAAAACGCTGTTTTTTTTTGTTAATCACGAATTTAGATGAGAAAATGGCGTTTACAGTTGGTTTCTATGTGCTCTTTTTTCTTTTTTCGACACTTTTACAGCCCTGCAATCATAACATGTTGATAATTAGCTATTTTTAATTTCAAAAGCTTGATTTTGGGTAACCCGGCGTTTATTATTAAGGTAGTTTTAGCACTATTTATAAGCGTAAAATGGAAAGGTGTAACCAAGACTTTATACAGTTTTTTTAAAGCTTATTAAAAAGTAATACCGAATGAATCTGCATTGGATTACGAATCTAACAAAGCGTGGGTACTACTTACATGGTGCGCCGGTGCAGAGGCAGTATCACAGCTCCCCTATCAAGAGGAGATTTGAGGGAAACCGGATATTAAAAAATCTGAATTTTCCGGCGCAATTCCTTACTATAAGCTCTGCCAACCGGTATTTTATGTTGCTTGATAAAAACATATCCTTCTTTTATTTTATCAATTTTTTTAAGATTGACCAAGTAAGAACGATGTAGCCTAAAAAACACAGGATCATCCAATTTGTTTGTGAAATTCTTAAGATTCATCGCTATACAATATTCGTGTAATTATCATCTGCTTTTGCAAAAAGGATGCTATCTGTTTCAACACCCACCATATCAGCACCTATTTTTACAAAAATACGTTGATTGATTGTTTCTTCCTTGGTTTGCTTATCGTATAAAGCGATGGCTATTTGGGTTTTTAGTTCTTTCTTTTTAAAAGGTTTTAATATAAAACCGGCCGGTTTTGTTTTTTTTATACGATTGATCGTCAATGGATCGGCATTGGAAGTGACAAAAAGAAAGGGTATGTGGTAATGCTTGTTTATGTGCTGTGCCAAATCAATTCCATCATCATCCCCTTTAAGGGCAATATCCAGTAAAACGAGATCCGGCAATACGCTTTCAATATGCTCCAAAGCTTCATCATAAGACAGCGCAATACCTGTAATATCATAGCCAAAACCCGCAATAATATATGCCAAATCATCGGCAATAACCGGCTCGTCTTCTACAATCAGTATTTTTTTAGGCAGTGTATTCATACCGCTAATTTAAAATTTTAAAATCATTACTATATATCTTTACCTCAAGCCCATGATTATTTTCAAAAACCAGTTTTGCATCTAATTTTTTAGCCAATGAAGTAATCAATTTCATGCCATACGTATTGGACAGTTCATAGTTAAAATTTTCAGGTAATCCCCTCCCGTTATCTTTCACTTGAAGCAAAAGCTGATTCTTCATTTTTACCAGTTTTACAAACAATTTCAGGTCTTGCGCCTCATTGTGTTTGATGGCATTGACAATCAATTCATTGAGAATTAAACCCAGTGGAATCACCGTATCTACATCTAAAAACATAGGTTCAATATCCAATGTAAACTGTTGGTAATCCAAGGCGAATGAATCAAATATATTTTCAATCAAATCTTTGATATAATCTGAAATTGCTATTCCTGTCAATGAATCATTTTGATATAATTTTTGATGAATTAGAGCCATTGAATTCACCCTGTTTCTACTATCCTCTACGGCGTGAATCGCCACTTTATCTTTCATATAACGCGTTTGCAAATTTAAGAGCGATGCTACTATTTGTAAATTATTTTTCACCCGATGATGAATCTCTTTTAGCAATGTTTCACGATCCTGAAGCGCAAACTTTAATTTGGTTGATTTTTTATGGTTTGAATATAGAAAAAACAGTGAGGTTACGAGTAGTAAACTTCCCAAAATGCCACTGATAAGCCATAATTTACGTTGTGCAGTATCCTTGGCAACGGTCACATTTAATAGATGAATCTGTTCTTCTTTTTTTTCTGTTTGATATTTTGTTTCCAATTCAGAGAGCGCTTTGTATTTTTCAATACTATAGATACTATCTCTTAATTTGTTACTTTGAGTTACCAATAAGAAGGCTTCCGGAAAGTCTTTGTTTTCTGATGCCAGTTCACTTAAAAGAGCCAATACCTGTTGTTGCAATTCCAATTTGTTGTATTTTTCAGCCAATTGCAAGGAGGCGGTCAATGCCTGTTTTGACAAGATTTTTTTATGTAATTTATGATAGGATTCTCCCAGTTTGTAATAGACAATGGCTTGTATCTTTTCATTGTTATTGGCCAAAAAAACTTTTTTGGCCTGATTGAGATATTTTATCGCTAAGTGATATTCCTTTTGTAAAAGATAATTAACCCCCAGATTGGATTTTTGAATACCAATCTCATTCATAAAATGATTTTTTTGTGCTATGCTAAGCGCCTTTTTTATGTATAATTCGGCTTGCGAATAGTGTGTGAGGTTTTGAGCTAAAACAGATAGATTGGTCAAAGGATATATCATTCCTTTTTCATCGTGTAAGGCTTCTCTGATCTCTAGAGATTTTAAGTAATATTTCTGTGCCTGAATGTAGTTTTGCTGTGTTCTTTGAACCAATCCGATATTATTAAAACTCTGAGCCATACCCTGACTATCGCGTTCTTTTTCTCTAAATTTCAAGGCTTTGAGATAATAGATAAGCGATTTGTCATATTGCGCATGAGCGTAATAACTGGCCCCTATGTTATTGTAAATATTAGCTATTTTTTTGGTATTTTTCTGTAGCTCTCTTATTTGTAATGACTTATTATACCAAACTAATGATTGTGCTAAATTTCCGGAATAATCATACGCCAATCCCTTGCTATTATACACATCTGCTAAGAGGTCATTATCTGCTGTTTTTTGAGCCATAGCGATCGCTTTATCAGCAAAAAGCAAAGAAGAATCCAATTCGGTGGGCGCATAATACCAACTTAAATCTGAGTATAAAGAGGCTTTAAGTTGATTCGATTCAGTATGAACCAGCACTTGTTTCAAGCTATCTACCACATGCAATTGTTGCGCATACAAGGTCCCTGACAAGAAAATAAGAAAGCCAACAATATAATACTTCATAAAACTACTAGTATTCAACAAATATACAGTATGTTTTTACAATTATGTATCTTTACACCGAAAAACAATAGATAACCTTATGAAAGAATATAAATATATCCACCAAAAGCTAACCCCTATTAAAAAAGATGCCGATTTTGAAGAATTGTTAAACTCCTACGCCAAGATGGGTTGGCGGGTAGTCAATGTCTTTGTCCATAGAGGAATTGTCAAAGCGATTATTGAACGGGACAAAAAAGAAATTTAAAACCATACAGCATGAAAAAACTACTGACGACTCTCTTTTTGCTTTGTATCGTGTCGGTTCAAGGACAGACATTCAAAGAAATCAATCTCAATATTCCTCGAGAAATTGACAGTATCTATGGCAGTCTGGTGACTCCTGACACAAGCAGTCCAATGCCGTTAGCCATTATTATTGCCGGTTCGGGTCCTACCGATAGAAATGGAAATTCGATGCTATCTAATACTAATTCATTAAAATTTCTAGCCGAATCTTTGGCAAAAGAAGGTATTGCCAGCTATCGCTATGACAAAAGTATGATACGAATGCTGCAAAAAAAACAACTCAAAGAAGAAGATCTGCACTTTTCTCAATTGATCGATGATGTAAAAACCTTGCTATCTTATTTTAAAAATCAACCACAATTCAGCAAAATATACATTATCGGGCACAGTCAAGGTAGCTTGGTCGGAATGATAGCCGCTGGGAATCAAGCCGCTGGTTTTATATCCCTTGCCGGTGCCGGACATCCTATTGATGAAATATTAAAAACACAATTATCACAACAAGTCCCTTATTTACAAGACAGCTATACCAAAACTATCAACCTACTCAAAAGCGGTACAAAAGACCCGGATTTTAATCCGGTACTCGTCAGTTTGTTCCGGCTATCCGTTCAAGGTTTTTTAATCAATTGGATGCAATATGACCCGCGTGTGGCAATACAAAAATTAAAAATTCCCGTATTGATTATCAACGGCACCAAAGATTTACAAGTAAGCCCCGAAGAAGCTAAAACACTTCAAAAAGCAAAACCGGATGCCACACTCGTCTTGATAGACAATATGAATCATATCCTGAAAGAAATAAAAGGAGATACGACCGAAAATTACGCTTCGTATAATCAACCGGAACTTCCTGTTATGCCGCAGTTGGTCAAAGTAATTGGGCGATTTATTAAAGAGGGGAAATAGTTGTTCTGTCTTCGACCCTGGGTCACCCATAGTTAAAAAGTATAGCTCACCAATTACTTTTTTATTTTTTCTTGATAAAAAATAAATGAAAAAATCAAGCCTAAACCATGCT
>CAYNFJ010000123.1:0-5818 GCA_964396505.1 uncultured Polaribacter sp.
TTTTATTAAATATAATACCGTTTTATTTACTTGGAAACACGATGCGGTTGCCTCGTATGGAGGCAGTGCCTTGGCTTTGGATAAGGACTTAACAGCTGTGGTAGAAAATAATGTTTTTGGTTTTGCACATAAGGGAGGTATTTACAGTAAAGGAACTGATTTAACTCTCAATAACAATTTGTTTACAGGAAATTCCAAGTACGATTATAAAGAAATCAATGCTGAAATGCGTGTAGCCGATATATTGGATGAATCTGAAAAATTAAACCCAAACAGTCAAGGCAATGAATCGCTTTTAATTAAAATACCGGTAGCCGAAAGATGGGCAAAAATATATGCAAACAGAATTGAAATCAGTAGAGCGGCGGTTGATGCTGCTGTAAGTGTCAGTAATTCGGGAGCCAATCAATTACGCAGTATGTTAGGACTCAATTTGCAAGGCAGTAGTGTAAAAATGGACGCCGAGATATTTTTACCATTGATCAATGTAGAAGAAGCCCTGCCGGCTGGGTCAATGCCTTGGAATGGAAAGGGCTGTTCTATCCCCAAATAAAACTCATTGAATTCATAGATTTTGAAGCGCTCAGGGTATTCTTAGATAGCATTACCTCAAAGTAAAGTTACATTTGTATCAGTATTAATTAATAACATTTAAAATCAATTTAAAAATGAAAAAAATCATTGTATTAACAGGAATTGTATTATTGAGTTTCTCATTTCATGTAGAAGCCCAAAATTGTAATCAAGGTAGAAAACTAGCACAAAAGACTTGGGAAAAATTCGGACCTTGGAAACCGCATTTTACGCTAACAAGTTTTACCGGTACCGTAAAAAAAGTAAAAAAATATTGGAACTGGATTGTGAGCAACAGCCCAAATACTATTGGTCCCCGTTTGTTAGAAGTTGATGGCGGTAATAATAACGGGAGTATAGTAGGTCAGACAAAAAGTACCTTTGTTTCACCACCCTCTTTTAACAATAGAGTAGTTATCACAATCAACAAATATCAAGGTAGAGCAGAAACAGGTGTTGTAATTTGTTCGCACGGTAGAGACGGAGTAACACAGGTGCTAAAAAGTTACACATTTCCTAATGACAGAAACGGAAAGGTAAAAAAGTTTGTATTAACCGGTGTAAAAGGAAAAATCATTAGTGTCTCAATGAAAAACAAATCGGTTGGAAATAAATTTAAGTTCCGCATTAAAGCCGAATAAAGTTATTTAGGAAAAGGCTTGGAAATGACCAAGCCTTTTTTTATCTTTACTGCTGTATTTTACCCGGTTGGGTAATAGAACTACTAACTAAAACTATTTATTTATGGCGTTTTCCGGCATTTCTCGGTCTGCTATTGAGCAGAATTTACAATTTAAGTATTCCAAGCAACTTGTTTATTAATACAAAGTTGTTTTTGATATGTCTATTCACAAGTACTTATTTGTTCTGTTCGTTGTATGTAACAGTACATTTGTCTTTTCACAGCAATCCAAAGTCGATAGCTTGTTACAACGTATAGCAAGTTCCCAAAATGATACTTTAATCGCGGATAGTTATAATAAATTACGTAGATTAACCTATTATTCTAAACCGGAAGAATCTAAAAAATATGCTGAATTATACTTGCAATATGCTCAAAAAATAAAAAATCCGGGTAAAGTTGCAGTGGCACATTACCATTTAGGAAATGCGTTGGTTACTCATGCCAAATTTGATAAAGCCATGCAGCATTATTTAAAAGCGGCTGAATTTTATGAAAAAGAAAAAGATTCTTTACGTCTCAGCACGGTGTTTAACGGTATTGGTGCTGCCTATGAAAATAATGGAAATGATACTTTGTCATTGAAGTATTTTAAAATGTCTTATGATATTAGTAAGTCCAGAAAGGATAATCAGCGTAGTGGTATTGCTGCCAATAATATCAGTAATATTTATAAGGATAGAGGCGATCTGAAAAAGACAATCGCCTATCTGGAAGAAGCGGCCAATGTCTTAAATAAACCGGCTTATAAACAATATTATATTCCAATTTCTATTAACCTTGCCAATGCTTATTCCGATGCAAAAAGATGGCAAGATGCTGCAAAAATTTACAATAAAATGCGGGTAATGGTAGATACTCTTAATGATGTATATAGCTATGCGGCTATACTGAGAGGCTTGGGCAATTTAGCACAAAAAAAAGGAGATGATAAAAAAGCACTAACCTTACTTAAAAAAGCCTTTGATAAATATACCGATGCCGGTTTTTTAGACGAACGCTATGAAACGATGAAAGACCTAATAGATGCTTATCAAGCCACTGACCACAACAAGAAAGCTCTATTGTTGTTCTACGAGTATAACACCATAAAAGATTCAATTTTTAATACAGAAAAAGATAAAAATTTATCCGATGCTCTTTTAAAATACGAGACTTCTAAAAAGGAACAAAAAATCATTGCTCAACAATTGACGATAGCGAAAAAAAACAAACAAAAACAGTTGATGTCAATAGGCTTGATTAGTCTGTTGATAATAGGTTTGCTAGGATTGATGTTCTATAAAAAAAGGCTCAAATACCAACAAAAAATTGCAGTACAAACCAAAATACTTCACAATCAAAAAGTGATAGAATTGGAACAAGAAAATAAATTGGTGGCTTTTGGCAGTATGATTGAAGGGCAAGAAAAAGAACGTTTGCGTATTGCCAAAGATTTACACGACAGTTTAGGCGGGTTGTTGAGTACCATTAAATCACATTATTCAACTATCTTTTCTGCAAAAAAAATTGAAGCCCCTTCTCAACTAACAGATAAAACACAAGATTTAATAGATAATGCTTGTCTAGAAGTGAGGCGTATAGCCCATAATATGATGCCAAATGCACTAAATCTAGCCGGATTAAAAGGCGCCCTAGAAGACATGGTAGAACATCTTTCGGAACAAGGTTATGATGCAAGGCTGGAGATGAGTAATTTGCCGGAGGATATAAAAGATACGACTAAAATAATGATTTATAGATTGATTCAAGAAATCATTTCCAATATACGAAAACACGCTCAAGCAAAATCTATTTTAATTCAATTGATAAATTACCACAATACGCTGCATATCACCTTTGAAAATGATGGAATGGGATTTGATTACCCGGAAGCCATCCAAAAAAAATCTTTGGGAATTTCCAGTATTAACAGTCGTGTAGCCTATCTGCAAGGCACTATTGATTGGGATACCAAAAAGGGTGCAGGAACTACTATTAATATTACAATTCCATTGGTATGATACGAGTGTTTATTATTGATGATCACAAAATGTTTATAGATGGCATTTCTTTACTTTTGCAAGAAAATAAAGAAATTGCCTTGCAAGGTTATGCGACCGGTGTACAAGAAGGAATTCAGTATTTGAACAATAATCCTATTGATGTATTATTATTAGATATCAATATGCCCGATATCAATGGAATCGAGGCGTGTAAAATCATTACCTCCGATTTTCCTGCTGTGAAGATTATTGTAATTACGATGCATAAAGAAAGCAGTTTGATTAAGTTAATGCTGGGCAAAGGCGTAAAAGGTTATATATTAAAAAATGCGGGACAAACGGTATTGGTCGAAGCGATTCAAAAAGTACACGAGGGACAGGTTTATCTGGACGAAGCGGTTAATAATATCGTTATAAATAGTATGTTGAACCGTAAAGGCAAACAGAGCAAAAGCCCTTTTCCAACATTGACACGACGCGAAAAAGAAATTTTAAATCTGATATTAGAGGAACATACTACGCAAGAAATAGCCGATAAACTCTTTATTAGTTTTGGAACCGTAGAAACACATCGCAGAAATATGATGATTAAGACCGGAGCTAGAAATACCGCAGGATTGGTACGTGTCGCACTGGAATTTGATTTACACAAAGATGCGTAAGGCTATTTTCTATCCAAATATTTTGGGCCAAAAAATAAGCAACTCAACCACCAAAGCGGCAATAGCACTGAACCAAACAGCACCGGCAGCGATATCTTTTATAAAACCGATTTTTTCGTGATGGGCATCGTGTACAAAATCACATAATTTTTCTACCGCAGTATTGAGGGCTTCTACACTCAACACCATAGCGATTACAATAATGTGAAACATCCATTCTATTTTGGATATTTCATAGTAATAGGCTGCTATGCTCAATAGGATGGCTAGTGCAAATTGAACCATCACGCTATGCTCGGTGGTAACAAAAAGAAAAGCGCCTTTTAAAGCGATAAAACCACCGCGTACACGTCCTTTTATAAATCCTGTTTTTTGATTTTCTGAAGCCAAAATACTTGTTTTTAGTAATGGAGGGCAAACTTACGCTTATTTCAGTAAATAAAAAAGCCCCTGATAATACATATCAGAGGCTTTTAGGAATTATGAAAAAACAAATTTATTTCAAAGCTTGCATCACTTCGTCATAATTAGGTTCATCTACTATTTCAGGAACTTGTTGTGTGTACGTTACTTTTCCGTTTTCATCTAGAATAATGACCACTCTGGAATGTAGAAAAGCCAAGGGACCATCTACTATTTCCAATCCGTAGTCTTGTCCGAATGTACCTCTTTGAAAATCAGATAAAGTAATGACGTTATCCAAACCTTCAGCACCGCAAAAACGTGCTTGAGCAAAGGGTAAATCTCTGGAAATACACAATACTTTTGTGTTTTCCAATTCACCGGCTGCTTGGTTAAAATGACGTACAGAAGCCGCACAAGTAGGAGTGTCTAGACTGGGGAAAATGTTAAGGACTACTTTATTGCCTTTATAATCGGCTAAAGTTTTAATGCTTAAGTCAGCGGCAACTAATTTAAAATCTTTTGCTTGGCTGCCCACTTCCGGTAAATTTCCGTTGGTGTTAAATTCGGTTCCTTTTAATGTTATTTTTGACATAATGTAAAATGGTTTTTGTATGTTTAGTTATTAATTAATGTATTGCAAACTCACAAAAAAATGTGAGTTTTTGCTATTAGTAGTTATTAAATTGGTTTAGTGTTTTTTAAGATAATCGGCTACTCCTTCGTGGGTAGCTTGCAAACCTTCTTTCTCAGCGTTCCAGTTAGCGGGACAGGCTTCGCCGTGGGCTTCATTGAACTGTAAGGCATCGACCATACGCAGGGCTTCCTCTACATTACGACCCAAAGGTAAATCATTGACCAATTGATGACGTACAATCCCTTCTTTATCAATGAGGAACAATCCACGATACGCAATCAGTTCTCCATCAGCTTGTAATTGCTCATTTTCATCGTAGTAATAATCGCCGGCTAACACATCGTAATTTTTAGAAATAGTTTTGTTAGTATCTGCTACAATTGGGTAAGTAACTCCTTTAATTCCTCCGGCTGCTTTATCCATTTGTAACCAGCCCCAATGCGATTGTTCCGTATCGGTAGAACAGGCTACCACGGCAACTCCTCTTTTTTCAAATTCAGCTAAATTTTCTTGAAAAGCGTGTAATTCCGTAGGACAAACAAAGGTAAAATCTTTAGGGTAAAAGAAGAAAACAACGTGTTTTTTTCCTAAATACTGATCCAATGAGAATTTTTCTACAAATTCTACTCCGTTGACCACGGCTTGTGCTTCAAAATGTGGTGCTTTTTTTCCGACTAATACTGCCATAATGTGTATATTTTAATTTTATGATTATTTTCTAGGGCAAAGATACAGCGATTGTCCTTACTTATATCAAAGATTGATATTAATATTTTATATCTTAATAGATTTTATCAATAGGATATCGCATCCAATTATTTTCTGTTTGAACTGCTATCTAAGGGGAGTGAGTTAGCAATATTATACGTACTTTCGC
>CAYNFJ010000124.1:0-5791 GCA_964396505.1 uncultured Polaribacter sp.
GTCAAAAACACAATCCAACCGACAAGTTGCAAGTATGTATGGGAGATTTGAGTTGTTTTTTTTGCCCATCGCATCCGTTGTTGCATCAATTCTTTCCAAGTTTGCTCACTTTTGGTTTGTACAATACTCCCGGTATTGTTTAACAATAGAACTTGGCCGGGATATGCCTTATACATTTTATGCAACAAAAAAACATCATCGCCACTGGCGATCGTATCATTACCTGTAAAACCCTGTTGTGCTATAAAGGCTTGTTTGGTATAAGCCAGGTTAGCACCGCTACACAACAAGGGTTTTTTCCAACCAAAACTCCCCACAGTTACTCCGGTTAAACTCATCCAATCATAGTTTTGAAATTGAAATAAAAAACCTTTTTTCTCTTGATATGAAACCAAGCCGGCTATCAACTTCGGATTTTCTTTATGTATCAATGAATCAAAGGCTTGTAACCAAGTTTTGGGAACCGTACAATCTGCATCTGTTGTCAAAATCCAAGGGTATTTACTATGCTGTACAGCAGTGGTAATGGCATCTTTTTTAGGAGATACGGATTGCCGATGATTTGACAAAACCCTCCATTGCAACGTCGGATGTGTAACAAAAAATTGCTGTATAATAGCCACAGAATCATCTGAAGAATCATCATTGACCATAAGTATTTCAAATCTGTCTTTCGGATAGTCTATTTTTGCCAAACTACTCAGCAAATCCGGCAGATGAAGCGCTTCATTTCGAAAGGCTATTACAATACTAAAATACGTATCTTGCCCGGACACATGACTGCTATACACTTTAACTTTGGTCATTCCCAAATATAAAACCAAGAGCAACAATACATACAAAATCCCTATGACTACAACAACAATCATAGGTTTCCGGATAAGAGCATTTCACGTTTAAAAACAAGGACAAAATAAGCACCCAACAGCGCCGGTAAAGCAAAATTTAATATCCACATAAGCGTTGTTAGGGTCATAATCAATACTTCATCTATACCGGCAAATGTAAACAAATAGATGGCAACACTGCCCTTGATTACAAAGTCAAATAGATTCATAACCGGGAAAAAAGTCGCTAATAGATACATACTAAAGATCAACATCATAGCCGATTCATAAGAAATAGGGGCATGAAACAGAAATAATAAATAGTAAAATTGATGTGAAAAGATAAGATAGCGAAGCGTGGAAATTCCCAATACTTTTCCTTTTATCTTACGGGAAGTTTTGTTAAAAAATAACCAAGCCCGTTGAAGATAACTTCCCTTTTTTCCATACGGAATTTTAGCGTTTTTCACTAAAACTCCAAACAAAAGCATAGCGAGTAATGCAGCTATAAAACGAATTTTTACCGGATACACCTGAATGTGATAGGTACGGACAAAATACAGGACACCAATAATACCAAAAAAAACAGTTACCACTAGCTGCGCCAGATTACCTATAAAGCTCAACAAGAGAATTTTAGTACGAATATTTTTAGGATAATACACTGCTTTTCCCGCATATTCTCCCGCCTTAAAAGGAGTCAATATGGCTAGAGTGTGCGCACTTAAACTCTGTACCGCAGCCGTTTTAAATGAAATAGACCGCAGCGGATGTACCAAAACTTGCCATTTGTATATCTCCAACAGCCAATTGAGTAAGCTTAGAAACAACAAGCTCGGAACAATCCATTTATTGCCAAGCAAATGCACCTTTAAAGCCCTTGTTAATTGCTCCAATGAAAGGGCATCTTCCAAAACCGTTTGTCTATATACAAAAACAAAAGCCCCGGTTACGATACTTAGTTTCAGTAAAAAAAACCAAAATTGTTTGTATTTAAGAGAGATATTGTACATTTACGCAAAGAAACAAAATAAATAAGTGTCAGAAAAAATCATTTTAGGAATCGACCCGGGAACAACGGTTATGGGTTTTGGGCTCATACAAGTAAAAGGGAAAAAGATGGAGCTGATTGTCATTGATGAATTACTACTATCAAAATATGACAGCCATTACCTACGGCTTAAAAAAATATTTGAAAAAACCATTCAGATCATTGAGAGTTACCAACCGGATGAAATTGCCATTGAAGCTCCCTTTTTTGGTAAAAATGTACAATCTATGCTCAAGCTGGGACGTGCTCAAGGTGTAGCGATGGCAGCAGGATTATCACGGGAAATTCCTATAACAGAATATGCCCCGAAAAAAATTAAAATGGCCATAACCGGCAATGGCAATGCCAGTAAAGAACAAGTTGCCAAAATGTTACAAAACCTGTTAAAATTAAAAAAACTCCCGAAAAATCTAGATGCAACCGATGGACTTGCCGCAGCAGTTTGTCATTTCTACAATGCCGGAAAACAAAGTTCTCAAACCAATTATTCTGGGTGGGCAGCTTTTGTAAAAAAGAATCCCGATAAGGTTACAAAATAACGATTACAACATCTTTAGATTGTTGATTTCTTGTTGTGTCAAGGGTCTGGAAAAACCACGTGGTAAGTTCTTTTTAGTCAAACCGGCAAATATCACGCGGTCTAATTTTACGACCTTATACCCCAAACTTTCAAATATCTTTCTGACAATACGGTTCCGTCCGGAATGTATTTCAATCCCGATTTCAGATTTAGGTTGTCCCTCTATGTATGAAATGGCATCCACGAATACCTTGCGGTCTTCTACTTTAAAATTATCATCAGCAATAGTTCTCAAATCATGAACAGTCAGTTTTTTATCTAAAGAAACTTGATATAATTTTCGGACATTATGTTTGGGATGTGTCAATTTTTTTGCCAATTCGCCATCGTTGGTAAAAAGGAGCAAACCGGTTGTGTTTCTATCCAATCTTCCTACAGGATAAATCCGTTCTTTGGTAGCATTTCGCACCAAGTCCATCACGGTTTTACGCCCTCTGTCATCTTCTACGGTAGAAATGTAATTTTTGGGTTTATTGAGTAGAATATAGCGTTTTACCTCAGGTGTAATGGGTGTTTCATCAAAACGAACGGTATCTCCGGGTTGCACCTGAAAACCCATTTCGGTAACTGTTTTTCCATTGACCGTCACATTTCCTGCTTTGATATACACATCGGCTTCCCTACGGGAACAGATACCGGCATTGGCAATATATTTGTTTAATCTAATTCCTTTTTTATCCGGATTTTCGGCGTTTTTTTTAGAGGTAGTGGGTTTGTGTTGTCGTCCTCGCGACGATTGCTTATATTTCATAATACTAATTATTTGGCGCGAAAATACATGATATATTTATAACAAGCCTTCCCTATTCTCAAAAACCTGCATTCAATAGCGTCTTTATACATAAAAACAAAATAATACCGTAACTTTGTAGGACCTAGAATTTACCGGTAGAAGAACCTTGATGAGAAACACCTTTTACATACGGATTGCATTCATGCTACATTATATGTTTGTTGGATTTTTAGTAAAAGCTCAAACGCCCCATTCCTGGCATAAAATTAATGTGCCACTCTACTCCGATTTTAAAAAAATTCAATTTATCTCGCAAGACACCGCCTTTATTTCAGGTAAACAATTGCTATTGTATGACGGGCACTCTTTTAAAGCCTTTGAGCCAAAACCGCCTATTGATATTAATATCGCATTTGCCGTGAACTCACATTGCATCTATATTGCTGACAATACCGCTTATCAAAATTCAATTTTGTATCGTTGGGATGGAAAAGAGTGGAAAGCATTGGATCATCCGATGGCAAATAATATCCAGGACATGTATTTTACAGATCCCTTGAATGGTGTACTGGTAGGCTACGGCGAAATAATACGAATGGTCAATGGGGAATGGGAAACCCTCACCCCCCCGAACAACAGGTCGCTATCGCAATGTATTCCGGTTCACAATGGAATAATGGTACTAAGCCACAATAAGGGTATATTTGTATATTCCAAAGAATGGAAACCTATCAAAAACTCATTTTTCACCCAGCATATAAATCATATCCATCATACTATCTATGCTTGGGGGAATGATTTTTTAGGAATTATTAAAAATGACAGTCTGATCAAAATTTCAAACGATGCTATTTGGAATCGTATCAATACCCTTACGCAAACACCGGATAGCACACTTATCGGAGTCGGTATTAATGGTTTAATGATACAATTTAGAGACGGGAAAATCACACCTTTTAAAAACTCGTTCACACAAACTTGGAATGATATGGCTTATCACAACGGGCTGTGGTGTGTAGGAGATGAAGGGAGCATACTAACAGACATCGAAACACCGAACCAAAACACAGAATCTTTATGGAAGGGCTTTAAACAATTGACATTCAATAGTACAGCAAAGATTATTGATGATGAATACGGCGTAATAGCCGCCGATTTTGACAATGACGGTTGGACCGATATTTTTACGTGTGGTTTATTTGAACAAGAACACCTTTATATGAACCATAAAAATATGGTATTCGTAGAAAAAAAACATGCCTTGCGACAATCCGGTAATCCCAATGATGATTTTAAAGAGCTCAACCTAGGGGCTTGTGCCGGAGATCTGGATAATGATGGATATACAGACCTCTATCTGTGCACATTAAACGGGAAAAATAAAATTTATAAAAACATCAATGGAAAATACTTTGTGGATTATTCGGTCAATACAGGAGGAACCGGCAAATCTGATGACCGAACCAATGCTGCCATAATGGGCGATATTGACAATGATGGAGATTTGGATATTTTTATAACCAATGAATATTCTACCAATAGGCTATTTATCAATAATGGAGCAGGTATTTTCAAAGAAATCACTCATAAAGCCGGATTAGAAAGTATAGAAGGAGGCAATTCCGCCACTTTTGGTGATATAGACAACGATGGTGATATTGATCTTTATGTTACCAATTGGTCATCAGAGAACAAATTGTACCAAAACCAATACGCACAAACCGGAAAAATCCGATTTATAGACATTACACAAAGTTCACACACCGGTGGATTGGCGTATGCAAAAAGTAATGCCGCGGTGTTCTCAGACTTGGACAACGATGGTGATTTGGATTTATTTGTAAGCAATCGCAAGCTATCTAACAAACTGTATATCAATACTAAAAATGGTATATTTATCGATAAAACAGAGTCTTTAATAGGTCGTGACAGCGATGCCTCTTATGGTGTAGTCATCGCAGATTTTGATGGCGATTCCTATAAAGACATATACGTTTCTAATGTGGGTAAGAATCGGTTTTATAAAAATAATAAAGGTTTTTTTACAGACCAAACCTCACAATATGGTGCTTTAATAAAGGGGTATAGTACGGGTTCGGCAACAGCAGATTTTGATCAAGATGGCGATATAGATTTATATATAGCTAACTATGTTGGATCCGGCAGCACCTTACTCCAAAATATAGGTAATAACCCTAATAGTATCATCATAAATGTAGCGGGAAACGCCAATAATACCCGTGCCATTGGAACAAAAATATATGTGTATGCAACGGATAATAACCAAGAAAAACTGCTGTGGTTTGATGAAATCCGTACAGGAACAGGATATGTCTCCGAGAATGATTTTCAAAAAATTATTCCCATTCAAGATTTTAAAAAAGTACAAATCAAATTGATTTTCCCCAACGGAATTAGCAAAGAATACAAAAATATTTCTGCCGGCAGTCATTTATACATACATGATCTATCCGGCTTTTCACAACTAATTGCTCGTGTCAAACATGCTATTTTCCGCAATTTCTATGACCCTTTGGAACTCTATGGACTTATAAAATGGATTTTTGTCTTGTTAATGGTTACGATTTTTGGGTTTATGT
>CAYNFJ010000125.1:0-5781 GCA_964396505.1 uncultured Polaribacter sp.
AGGTGTATAATTGTATTTACATACCCAACATTTCTCTACCGGCATCGCTAATCATACCGGCATGCCATTGTGGATCAAAGACCAATTTTACGTTGACTCTAAAATCCGGGTACTTCACTTTAATGCTCTCTTTGACATTGTTGACAATAGCATCACTCAGCGGACAAGATGGAGTGGAAAGGGTCATTTCAATATCTACCGTATTTTTTCCATCGTAGTCCAATTCATAAATCAAACCCAAATTGACAATATCAATTTCAATTTCAGGATCCATCACGTGTGCCAAGATATTTTCTAAAATATCCAATTCAATCTCAGCTATTTCTTCGCTGCTTTTTTTAGGTGTTTTATTTAGTAATCCCATGATTTATTTTTTGTTTAAATCGGTTATTTTTGTTTGATGTGTAATCATTTTGATAATGTTTGCCAGATTTGACAAAGCTACTAATAATAACAGGATACCGCCTATCAAGAGTATCCAATATATTTTTAAAATAATACCTGTGGCAATCAATAAGGATGCCAGTAGATAGGTGTAAAATTGATATGTCGCCAATTTTTCTGAATAGAGTTCTCTGGGTAAAGGCGTCTTATATTTTCCGACAAAGGATTGATACCGGTCCAGCCAGATAATAAAAGGGAGTGTCTTATAAGTTTGTCCAAAAATCAACATACTGATAATGCCAAAAATGATGCTAAATCCATAGATTGAAGTCACTCTTACAATCAGTGCAGAAGTAGCGCCATCTATCAATAAAATTACAGCTAATAACAAGGGTAGTATTAATAATGAAATGGCGATAACCGTATATTTTAATCCTACGTCCAATTTTCTTCTAAGTCGTGTTTTGTAAGCCTCAAACACATAGGATAAGAAAAAACCAATTCCGATGGCTATCAATATCCAATAGAGATAGGATCCAAATCCACTTTGAATAAATAACCAATCTATACTGAGTAACAGCAATCCTATATTGATAAAATAATAGGCATAATCCAATTTTTTTTCGTTCAAGTTGTGCGAAATCATAAACATAGGAATCAATATGGAAGAGGCTCCTATGATGAGTAATAGAAACCAACCGATAAGCCCTAAATGGGCGTGAATTTTTAAATAATGAAGGTGTATTTCATTAAAAAAATGCAATTTGAAATTCAATGCAATGAGTGTTCCCATCAATTCAGTAGCTGCCAACCAGTATATTCCTGTATTGATAAATTTAGATTGCCGGTTGGGTTTTTTTGTTTTTCGGTAGGTAAGATGCAGGTTGATGATAAATAACAATAGCGAAAAAAACATCAATAAAGAGGCGTAAAATAACAAATCGGTAAAGGATGCAACCCAAAAAGAATAAGACAATGCAATGACACTGATGGAAAATAACCAAAAAGTAATGGATGCCAATTTTTCACTGTACAATGAGGTTTCATATACTACAGGTATTAATTGATACAAAGCACCAAAAACCATCATACTCGCCCATCCCAGTACAGCAATATGAGTAATGGCTAATAATTTGTTATTATAGTAGGCAGTTTGTAACTCAGGAATGCTACATAACAATAATACAGCTACAACCAAAAAAGCCAAACCACCGGCTAGAAAATGTGGAATTACAATTTTAGATGAAGGGGCGTTGGCTGTTTGTAATCCGTTCATGAGTCCGCTTTATAAATAAGTAAATCGGTTTTTCCGTGTTCAATATCTTTGTGCATCCATGTATAATTGCGATTTTTCAATTCCGGCAATAAGAATTGAGGCACTTTTTTATGATGAACCAGTAATACGTGATTATCCGGTAAAGAATCCAATTCCTTTAAGATGGTGACCATAGGTTCCGGCATTTCCAAGTGACGTACATCGATTTCTTTTAAATTTTGTCCGTAGCTCAATAATTTTTCTTCAAAACTTCCTTCTTCTATAGGCATTTCTGCTACGATATCTTGGTGTGATTCTCCAATTTTTTTCTTAAAAAAAGTGTGATATTCTTCTTTGGAAACTTGCTCAGTCCAGGTTTGGAAGCCTTTTTCTTCTAATATCTGAATTAGAGGAGTGGGCTCAAACACATTGATAATTTCTAGAACATCCTCTTCTTTTAAGGTCTTAAGCGTACCCATAATTTCGGAAAAAGGGTCGTTTCCTTTTTCAATGCTAGGGCGTACATCCAGCACTACTATTTTGTCCGGATCGACTGCTATTTTATGGTCTGATTTTTGGGTATCCGGATTTTTTTCGTCTTCATAAATCACTTCAAAACCAATTTCTTCCAAGCGTTTTAAAAACTCATTAATAGAAATATTCCCAATTTTGGCAGCATCTTTTACGGTTACTCTGGGAGCCAGTACCCGTCGAAGCATAGGATTCTTTAATTTTTTGAAGTGCTTATTGATGCCGGCAATGGTATCAATAGCAGCTATATTCTCGCGAAGAATCCTCGATATTTTGGTGTTTTTAGTAACTTTCATAGTTGCATCATTAGAATGATGCTGCAAATTTAGAATAATTCTAAATAAGAGAAACATAAAAGCTGTTTTTTTCCAATTCTTTTTTACGTGCTTTCTATACCGGTTCACGCATTGAAAAAGGGGTTTGCCTAATTATAGCTTTTGAATTTGCAGTACGCACACTACTTTTATTCGGAATTAAAACACATATCAAGATGAAATATATAGGATTTATCGCTCTTTTTTTTACAGGTATGATAACCGTTTATGCTCAAAACGGGACTAAAAATTTTATTAATCAAAATTACATTGAGGTTACAGGAAGTGCTGAGATGGAAGTGATACCCAATCGCATCTATCTACAAATAAGCATTTCGGAAAAAGATAAAAATAGTGATGAAAGTCTAGAAGTCCGGGAGCAAAAAATGTATAATGCTCTTAAAAAAATAGGTATTGATGTAGAGAATAAATTGTCTATCATCAGTTTTTCCAGTACCTATATTCGCTATTTTTTTAAAAGAACAACTGTTTTAAAAGCCAAGCAATATGAACTTTTACTGACAGATGCTTTACAACTGGCACCGGTATATGCTACTTTAGATGCCTTGGATATTACCCAAGTCAATATTGTAAAATTAGCCCATTCTGATATTGAAAAATTTAAAGAAGAAACCCAAATAAAAGCTGTTATTGCCGCCCAAAATAAGGCAAAACTATATACCCAAGCGATTCGCCAAACCGCCGGTAAAGCATTGTTTATACAAGAGCTAAATACCAAGGTTTCACTAAATGCTGTGTTAGATATACAGGGTGTTGTTTCCGGTGCAAGTACATATACTAGTAAGGTGGATCGGTATGTTCCATCTATTCAACTTAAAAAAATTGTTATTCACACCAAGGTATTGACTCGTTTTGCCTTGAATTAATCCATAAAATTTGAATTATTTCTCAAACTTAAATAATATAAAAATGAAAAAAATAATCCAACTATTCAGTATTTTATCACTTGTATTTTTCTACTCCTTTTCTACAAAAGCAGCTGAAACACACCCCATTTCCAAATCCGAACCGGTGGCTATAAAAGTTGCTTTATTACTGGATACCAGTAATTCAATGGACGGTCTAATAGATCAAGCCAAAGCACAATTATGGGATATTGTTAACGAATTGTCCTATGCTAAATACGGAGGTCATAATCCGCAGTTATCCATTGCATTATACGAATACGGAAATGACGGCTTGGAGGCTTCGGATGGCTATATTCGTCAGGTGCTGGATTTCGGTAAAGATTTGGATTTGATTTCAGAAAAATTATTTTCGTTGCGTACAAATGGCGGAAGTGAATATTGTGGGCAAGTGATTCAAGATGCATTAAAAGATCTGCAATGGGGAACGAACAAGCAAGATCTCAACCTTATTTTTATAGCCGGAAATGAAGCTTTTACGCAAGGGACGGTTTCCTATAAAAATGTGACTGCCGATGCCAATGAAAAAAACATCACGATAAACACTATTTTTTGTGGGGATTATCGTAGTGGTATTTCCGGAAAATGGCAAGATGCAGCCTTACGAACCGGAGGCGATTACTTTGCCATTAATCATAATGAAGAACAAATTTATATCGTCACCCCTTACGATAATCTTATAATACAATTAAATCAAGAATTGAATGATACCTATATTTATTATGGTTCCCAAGGCTATCAAAAAAGGAGTATGCAAGCGACACAAGACAATAATGCCGCAGCTTTGGATGAAGTGGTTGTTGTGAAGAGAGCGGTCAGTAAAAGTTCCAAAATGTATAATAATGCTTCGTGGGATTTGGTAGATGCAACAGCTGATCAATCGGTGAAATATAAGGATATTGATAAAAAATTATTGCCCAAAGTTTTGCAAAATAAAACCACAGCACAACTCAAACAATATGTAGCACAACAAGCTGCTAAAAGAGCAAAAATTCAAGAGAAAATCCGGCAGCTAAATTTAAAAAGAAAACAATTTATCGCCGCTAAAAAAACTGGAAATACACAAGATAATCTAGAAAATGCAATAATTAAGACCATTAAAAAACAAGCAAAAAGGAAGCATTACTCTTGGTAAGGAACACCGATGTTTCATACAAAAGGCTTTCAATTTTTTGAAAGCCTTTTGTATATTATAAATTATCTCAATATTTAGAATCCACCACTTAAATTAGGACAGGCGCCTTCACGACTGAATTTTTCTTTACATAAAAAGTTGAATCCTAAAGTAATCTGATGAAAACCTCCATCGGCAAATAAAATATCATTTTGTTGTTTGGTGTAGGAATAAGAAAAGACAAAATTTCGATAATTTACCCCAAGAATGGGTG
This sequence comes from uncultured Polaribacter sp., assembly GCA_964396505.1. Lineage (GTDB taxonomy): Bacteria > Bacteroidota > Bacteroidia > Flavobacteriales > Flavobacteriaceae > DQTL01. The sequence continues at coordinate 4,799 of CAYNFJ010000125.1, forward strand.
TAAAATAATTGGGTGCTTCGTAATCACCGAAGTCAAAACCTCGTCTGTAAGAAACCCCGCCCCAAATATCTCCATTATCAAAGGGTACGTATAATTTTAGGTTGGCATCTACAAATTTTTCGTGAGTCCGTTCTATGTATTGTCCCATTACAGAAGGTTCAAAGTGAACCCCTCCATTGCCCCCAAAATAATATCCTAGGGTCAATAAATAACGTCGTAGATTGATGTCTTCATAGCGGTCACTATACAGATTTCTGGCAGCTAATAACAAATTTTTTGCGGTTAGATAGGAGAAAAACCCTTCGTAATGATAGGCTACTCCGGCATCGGCATTAAAATAATTTCTACTGTTTATTTGTTGTGTAATGGCGGGATCATCCAATAAAAAAGCTCTTTCGTCCAATGTGTTACGCACCGCCATAAAAGACATTCCAAACGAAACCTGATTGGTTTCATAGGGTCCGCTTAAATTAATATGATATGCATAGGTTACTTGTCCACCAATTTGGGAATGATAGCCGTTTTTGTCATTGAACAAGGCAATTCCAAATCCGTTGTGATCTCCAATTCTCGTATGAAAACTAAATGTTTGTAATTCGGGTGCTTCGTCATTATCCATCCATTGTTGCCTACCGGTTAATCGTAATTTTCCGCAATTACCAATCCCTGCTGCAGCCGGATGAAGCAAATACACATTGTCCGATAAGTAGTCGGTATAAACCGGCAGAGTTTCTTGGGCGATACTACTATTACTTATAAAAAGTATCACAGTAGCTATGATTGTATAATATATTTTATTCATTGTTATTCTTTGTATGGGATATACTTGTTTTAAACAATCACCAAATATATAATAATTTGATAAGTCTGTTTAGTTTTAACTCATATTTTTAACAAATAGTATATAATTCTTTTACAATTTAACACTTTACAATCTTTATCCCCTACCTACGCACCAAGCTAAAATGTCCTTTTTTCACCCT
>CAYNFJ010000126.1:0-5675 GCA_964396505.1 uncultured Polaribacter sp.
TTTTATTACAAAATGTTATACAGTACCAATCAACAGCGCTACAAAAAAGTATGAGATATAACGAATCCACAGATGGTAACTACCGGTATCATAATACGCAGGAAGTGATTGAGACAGGTAACTATCTCTCAATTCACTTAGTGCCATCAAACTTTCCGTGAGATAAATAAATATAGCTAATCCGCTAAGTATAAATATAATATATTTTTTTACCGTCATTGTTTTAGTGCCAAGATAAGCGAAAACGGCTAGAAATAACATGCTGTAGTTGGCAATCCAAATTTCCTTAAATTTTAGTAAATCATTATTTATTGTATAACCGTAAGTCTCATTATCCAATGAAATTTTAGAGTTGTAATAGAGTTGATTCCAATAGTTGGCAATCTCTAACCGAAAGGAATAATAGAGCACAATGACGAGCAGAACCGGAATAGCATAACTGATGATTTTATAGAATTTTCTCCATTGTACTATGGCGGATTTGTAATGTGATTTTAAGTAATTTAATCCTATCAGAGCTGTGGTAAAGAGTAAAGAGCTTACCAATTGTATATTGAACACGGGAGTCAGTCTTAGTCCGGAATAATAAGTACCGTGATAGGAGCTGTTCCAGTCGTGTATCAGACTAAAAAAACCGAGAAAGAGTAGGGGATAGGTGAGTTTTTCATAGACAGGAATTTGTTTAGAGCGTCCTATCCAAAAGATTAATACAGCTTCGCCAATCCACAGCAGCGTAACCCAATTTCCATCCAATTGAATCGGGATGGCGATCGTGATAAAAACCAATACAAGTCCGCTGACAAAATAGAACAAACTCTTATTTCCTAAGCCTTCTTTGTAAATGCGATAACTAACTATAAAATGAATGAGTGCATTCAACAGTGCAAATAATCCCAACAAATTCTCTGTCTGTGAATTATGCTCGATTATATCATAGCCCAAACCAAAGAAAATAAACGAATTGGCAAGTAATATACTGATGTCAATGGTGTTGAATTTTTCCTTTTTCAAGAGTTTATACGATAAAAAAGTTCCGTAAAAAACGACAAAAAATAACAAGAGAAAAATGAGTGTAAAATAGAAATGGGTTTCCGTTTTATACTGTGAATCGTACCATTTAAAGAAAATCAACCACGTAAATACAAAGGAAATATAATAAAGTGGTTTCCAATTTTTCTTGAAACTGATAATAAGTATTCCTATATTGATCAAAAGGATATAAGAAAAAAGAAAGAAGATATTACCGGAGTTGTTACTCAATAAAAACGGTGTGGCATACGCCCCAACCAATCCGATTAATGCAATTACTTGACGCTTGTAATGGAGTGCTGCCAATACGGTAAAAATCGTAAATAACAGCATGAGTATAAAAGCAACACTTTGCGGAATGATTTGATAATAATCGTATGCAAAATAAGTAATAAAATACAGTATAGCCATTCCGCCACTGAGCAATACGGCACTGAAATTATGGTAATTTTTCTTTAATTTATAGGCAAAACCAATCAGACCGAGACCTAAAAGATAACCCAAAATAATACGTGTCAAGGGACTGATCAATTCGTGATTAATAACGTATTTTGCGCCAATTCCTACTCCGATAATGGTGATGAGAATACCAATTTTATTCATCAAGTTTTCACCGATAAATTTTTCCAAATTATCCCCAATTTCCAAACGTTCCCACATCGATTTTTTCTGTGCAGTTTTATAAGTAGGAGTAACAGGTTTACTTGTTTTAGAAGTTGGATGCTCCGGTTGAGAGGTTGAGTCTTGAGGTTCAGTTTTAGGATTAACAAGCGTTTCTTTCGTTTTTTTGAGTTGCTCTACTTCCTGTTTTAAATGAAAGATTTCCTGATAAAAAGTATTTTGCTTATCCAGTAATACTTGAATTTTCTTGAGTAATTCATTTATGTTTTGATGATCAGAATCTATCATATCAATGATTTTTTAAAAGAATCAAGCTAAGATAGTCAAAAATGAATAAGAATAAAGAGTTTATTCGTTAAATTACTTTAGAAACTTTTTTAGTACTATTTTTTTATTTTGTTTGAATCGTACAATACGACTGACCAACAGGAATGATAACCAGTATTTTGGTAATCTAAAATTGGTTTGTCATCTCAACACAATCGACGGCTGTTTTTAAAGAATTTTATAAAATGTGATTAGTGCCAATATTCCGGTCAGAAAGCTGAGAATAAGATGTAGGTTTTTAGCCAAAGTTTTGGATTTAGCTGCTATTGTTTGGGCAAATTGGAGGTAGGTGAATAATAATACAAAAGTGCCTATTGCCGATCCTATTACAAAAGTAATGATATAAATTTGCGAAAAATGAAGCCATCCTGCTCCGTCAAATGCGGTTGTAATACCACAATAAAAAGGAATAGAGAACATATTTAAAGATGATAATATCAAGCCAATTACAAAGGAGTTCTTAGATGCTTGTTTGGTCTCTTTGATTTCAATTTTATCCTTTTTAAATTGCTTGTAAAAATAATAAGAAAGAAAAAGAAAAATAACCACAGCTATTTGTTGCAGTAGGTGTAAAAACCAGGGATTTGAACGTAAAAATCGTGTGAAAATAACCGCGATGTATGCCTGAATAAATACGACGATGGATACTCCTGTGGCAAATTGAATGGCACTATTTTTCCCCTTGTTAATACTTATTTTTGCAGCAGTCATATTAAGCATACTCGGTGTCAATGATCCAAAATAGGATGAGAAAAATCCTAGTGTAAAATGATAGAATAACAGCATTTGCTTCGTTTTAACTATCAGTCGTAAGTTGATAATTTTCCTTACAGCTTTAAAAAAAGTCGGTGTACTATTTTATAAATAAGGATGGGGATATTTAGGGTCTCTTTTTTGAAATAATAAGATTTGCTTGTTTTGGACAATACCTCTATTTATTTCAACCGCATTTTTTAAAGGTTTATTCTGTTTCCAAGCCTCTGCTCCTTTTATAAATACAGGAAGAAAGGCAATTAAGGCTTCAGAAATAACCCAAGATGCCGTTTTCCAATAATAGTTGGGGGTGTGGTCTATTGCGTAATAATGCAGGGTATCGATTTGAATTATGGGATTTGTAAATGTAGTTGTTTGCGCACACCAAAAACCCATTCCTTCATCACAACTTATGTCAATAATAAGGCTGTTCTTTTTTAATTGGGAGGCTTCATTTTCAGAAATAAATAAAAACGGATGTGTAATATCTTGAAAAATAGCATTCACAATAATATCTGTATTTGAGAACATTTGGGATATAGGCAGTTTGCTACCGTCCGGTTCAACAGAAAACACTTTTCCCGTATGATTACGAATCATTTGCTTACAAGTAAGCTTGGGGAGTTGCGTCTGTAGTGTAGCGGGATTTCTTCTCGTATAGAGGCTAATATCACTAATTCCTTGATTTTGCAATGCCTTTAAGGCCCCACGACCGACAGATCCAAAGCTCAGGATAGCAGCTTTAAGCGGGTTTCCATAATTACCGGTAATTCCCAGAAGATTTAAGGCATGATTGACAGCAGCATAGCCGGCTATTTCATTATTTTTATAGAAAATATGGGTTCCTTTTTGCTCTGTTTCATCCCATTCAAACATTTGTTCCCAAGCAATAAGCGTTAATTTTTTATCGATTGCAATTTGAGCGATATTTTTTTGTTGTACACAATGCATCCAACCCCAAACGATGCTTCCTTCTTTCATTTGGGATAAATCAGATGCTGTGGGTTTGGGTATAATGATCGCTTCATATTGAGTCACTATTTCTTCTCGTGTAGCAACACGCCCGGAAGTAAGTTCTGCAAGAGTGCGATCGCTCATACCGAATCTTACTCCATAGCCTTTTTCAAAAGTCAGTTGTTTTCGAATCGTTAAAGGAATTTTAATTAAATGATCCGGATGGATGGCTACCCGTTTTTCATTTTCCTTTGAGGATGTTCCAATGATTCCGATTGACAAAAGTTCTTTCATTATTGGATGATATAGTTCCTTCAAAGATAGAACTATTATTGCTAGCAATGGTAATTTTAATAGTTAAAAAAAGGTAATTTTAATTAGTTAACAGCAATCCGAACCTTTACAACTTCTTTTTTCCTGTATGGATGGACAAGGGACCGTTCCGTAGGAACAATATACACAACAATCCCCTTCAAGAGGTTTTAAGATGGTTTTACATTTTGTACATTGATAAAAGAATTGACAAGCATCCGTAGGCATTATTTCTTCTTTTTTGTGTCCACATTCGGGGCAAGTTAGGATGGATTTTAGTATGATTTTCATAGTATTATTCTTTTGTATTACTTACGGAATATCCCGTCTTATTTACGGTGTTTTTAATTTCTTCAAGACTTGTTTTGGAAGGGTCAAATTCAATTTCTGCTGTTCCATTTTTGTAGGATGACTTTATATTAATTATTCCGTCTAATTCATTGACAGTATGCTCTATATGGTTTTCACAAGAATGACAAGTCATCCCTTCAATACCTAGTTTTACAGTTTGCATTGCAGCCGTATTTGCTATTTTCACATTTTTTTTACTGCCGGAATAAAAAACGGAAGAATAATATGGAAAAGCAGTCATTATAATCGCAAAAAGTGTTACAATTCCAAGAAACAATCTCGATTGAAAAAAAGAGTCTTTTTCATCCGTTTTACAATCGCAAACGATCTTTTTTTGAGGTTTTAGTTTCTGAAACCAGGCAAAGCCCAATACCAATATGGTAAAACCAATCAAATAGGGTCTAAATGGTTCTAGCCAAGCGAACGTTGAAGCAATTCCCGCAGTTCCTGAAACCACAGCCAAAATAGGTGTGATACAACAAAGAGATGAGGCTATGGCAGTTAGTAAACCCGCTCCAATTATGTGGGTGTTTTTTTTCATACCGTTTCCAAGATTTTATTTTCATTAATAAGCTCAAAAAGAGTTGAAAATATTTTTTCATATTCATTTGTCAGTGAATAAAATATGGTTTGTGCTTTTCTCTGAGGGATAATAATATTGCGATCTTTTAATTTTCTCAGATGTTGTGAGATGGCAGAAATTTTCATCCCGAGAATATCACTTAAATCACAGACACAGAGTTTTTGTTCTTTGAATAGTAAAAATAATATTTTCAATCGTACACTGTTACCGGCTAAATTTAGGGCATTCGAGAGTACAATAATGGAGTTTTCAAATTCAGAGATTGTTCTTTTACAATTTAGAATTTGTTCTTTATTGGCTTCAATTCTGATACAAGTATTATTTTCCATACCACAAATGTAATACAATTTTCTTATTTAAGCAAATGCTAAAATACACTATTTTTTGAGGAGGATATTTATTCTAAGCCTATACCTTGAAGGGGGTAAAGGATAATAACATCATTCCAGCACTATTTTTTGAATACTTTGTCTATTGGTATTAGGATCCGTAAAGAGAATTAAATATATACCATTTTTTAAATTAGATAAATCTATTTTGTTATTTTCTAACAAGAGTTCACGCGTTAATTTTTTACCGGTAATATCCGTAATTTGATAGTTTATAGTATCCGGATAAGGCGTTGTGACATACACTTTTCCTTGAGATGGGTTAGGGAATATATTCACCGATAAATCATTATAAAAATTGGGATTGGACAGAGCTTCATTCGTAAATCTAAGGACAAATCGATCTCTTAAGTCCG
>CAYNFJ010000127.1:0-5671 GCA_964396505.1 uncultured Polaribacter sp.
GCGGGGTGGGATGTACGATGAGTTCTAAGGGAACTGTGTCGTAGCAGCCGGTGGTGATATTCTCCACACGTGCAAAAATAATCTGATCCCATTGATCAATGTTCGCATAGTTTTGTGGATTAGGAATAGTCGTTCCTCCTAATTCAGCATCGATTTGGGTTTCGTGATATGTGACTGTAACCAAACCACTCAAAGAACCGATGATTTCTGCATTTTTCAGGGTTAGATCAAAAAATTCAAATCCATCACTATCCGGATCACACACCTCTAACGGAGTGGGTTCCGTGGCTTCATAAATTGGATTGACAACCAGATTAAAATCATCCAGTGTCAGACAACCGGTACTACTATTGTACAGACGTATATAGATCGTTTGTGGATTGGATGTATTAAGATAATCAACCGTAGTATCAATAGCATTGGTGGCATTGGCTGCATCTGTAGCTGTTTCGTAAAATGATAGTTCTACCGCAGAATCATTATTATTCCCTAAAATTAGATAAATAATACTATTCAAATCAAAAGGCATTACATTATCATCTTCTATTTCACATTGTTCAAAATCTTCATCAAAATTATTGATAGGTAATGGCGATACGATTAAATCAAAGGTAGTAAAATTAGTACAATGGTTTGTATCATCTTCTAATCGCACGTATATAGTTTGAGGATTGGAACTATTTGTATAGGGAGCGTTTATGGCATTTGTTCCTAGTTGTGCATCATTGGCATCTACATAATAGGACACTGAAATACCTGTTTGTCCATTCAGTACTTCTGCATCTTTTGAAGCAAGGTCAAAGGTCATCGTACCATCGGAATCATCATCACATTGTTGCATATCGGAAACAGGGCTTACGACCGGTGAATCGTTAACAATTAAATTGAATTGAGAGGTGTTATAGCATAGTGAACTTGTATTTTCTACTCTCACGTAAATCGTTTCGGGATTGGAGGTGTTTGTGTAATTGGGTCCAATAGCATTGGTTCCATTTTCGGCATCTATTGCAGTCAAATAATAAGAAACGGCCATACCGGTTTGGCCATTGAGTACTTCCGAATCTTTTTGACTTAAATCAAAATCCCAAATTCCATCATTATTATCATCGCAAGCAGTAAAATCGGTAAGTGTATTGATTGTTGGTAAGGGGTTTACCGTAAGATTGAAACTGGTGGTTTCATAACAAAAATCTACCAAATCATTCTCTACTCTGACATAGATTGTTTGGTTGTTGGGAATTGTATTTGTAAAGTTGGTCGCTATTGGATTACTAGCCAAGTCTGCATCATTTTGAGTAGTATAAAAACTAACGGTATAGCCGGTTTGGCCATTTAATACTTCATTGATAGCCGGTGATAAATCAAAATCACCTATTCCATCGTTAGATACATCATCACAAACAGTAAGATCTGTGATAGGATACATCTCAGGCAAAAAAGTTACTTGCAAATCAAAACTGATGGTACTAAAACAGCCGGTGGTATCATTTTCCAATCGGGCATAAATAGTCTGCGGATTCGGATTATTGGTATAAGGAGTTTCTAATGGATTTGAAGCCGTATCAGCATCGGATTGACTGATATAAAAGCTAACTGTAACTCCGGTTTGTCCATTTAAAATATCAGGAACAACACTGTCTAAATCAAAATCTGTAAAACCATCGACTTTATCATCATCACATTCGTAATAAGTGGGTATGACAGTGATAGCCGGAGCCGGATTAACTATTAAATCAAAATTTTGAATGGTATAACATCCGGTTATGGTATTCTCTAATCTTACAAATATAGTTTGTGGATTGGACGTATTTGAAAAAGGCGCACTCAGGGCATTCATTTCATTATCTGCATCGGAGAGAGAAAGGTAATAGCTTACTTGCATATTTGCTTGACCATTAATAATTTCGTTGTCTTTACTCGTTAAATCAACACTTGTAAATCCATCGGTATCTGTATCACAAACCACTAAATCTGAAATTGTAGAGATTACCGGATTGGGATGTACTATCAAATCAAAATTGGTAGTAGTATAACAAGCCGTTAGATTATTCTCCAATCGGACATATACAGTTTGGGGGTTCGATACATTCGTATAAGGACTGGTCAATGCATTGGCGCCTGCATCAGCATCTGCTTGATTCAAATGATAACTGACCGTCACATTGGTTTGGCCGTTTAAAGCTTCTGCATCTTTTGTGGTCAAATCAAAAGCGGTGAATCCATCGGCAGTAGCATCATCGCATACTTCAAAATCAGAAATAGGATTGATGGCAGCAGAATTGGTCACTTGTAAATCAAACTGCGTCGTATTGTAACAGGTGTTTAATATAGCACTTTCCAATCGGACATAAATGGTTTGAGGATTGGCCGTATTGGTAAAAGGACTTGACAAGGCATTGGTTGCATTATCTGCATCCGATTGTGACAGATAATAGCTTACATTTACGTTGGATTGTCCATTTAATACTTCTACATCTTTACTTGTTAAATCAAAGGATGTAAAACCATCCTGTATGGCATCATCGCATGTTATAAAATCTGATACAGGAGATACAGTGGGTTGAAGACTAACCGTAATTTGAAAAGAATCTATACTATGACAGCCACTGGCATTATTTACCAATCGGATATATATAGTTTCCGGACTGGTCGTGTTCAGATAAGGACTTGACAGGGGATTGACTCCCGTGTCTGCATCGGCATAACTGCTATGATAGGTCACAGACATATTGGATTGTCCATTGATGATAATTGTGTCTTGCGAAGTTAAATCGAAACCCATCACTCCATCATTATTATCATCACATAAAGTAATGTCGGGAGGCGTTGTAATAATAGGATCAACAATCAAATTAAATGTTGTAGTAGCAATACATCCGGTATCAGAATATTCCAAATGAACATAAATAGTCTGTGGATTGGATGTATTGGTATAAGGGCTGGCAAGGGGATTGGCGCCACTATCGGCATCAGCTTGTGTTTCGTGATAGGTAACTATTACATTTGCTTGTCCGTTAATCGCTTCGGCATCTTTTGTTGATAGATCAAATTGGGTAAATCCATCAACCATTCCATCGGTATTATCACATAAAATATAATCGGAAATAGGATTGATAACAGGAGAAGCATCTACAATTAATTGGATTGGATCGGTATCGTAACAATCGGTTGTCAGGTCATTGACCAAACGAATATAAATAGTTTGCGGATTGGAAATATTCGTATATGGACTCGCTAAGGGATTATCTCCGGTATCGGCATCGGCTTGGGTAAGGTGAAAAGTGACTGTCACGCCAATTTGACCATTAATAATTTGATTATCAATGCTATGCAACATAAATTCGGTAAAACCATCTTGAATCTCATCATCACATACTTCCAGATCATCGTGTGGTCCTATTACCGGTGGAGGTACTATTAACAAATCAAAAGTAGTGGTGGCAAAACAGCCTGTTGCGGGATTTTCCAATCGCACATATATGGTCTGCGGGTCACTAATATTCGTATATGGACTTGTTAAGGCATTGGCTCCGGCATCGGCATCGGCTTGTGAAAGGTGATAAGTAACCAATACACCGGTTTGACCGCTTTCAATAGTAGTTGTTTGACTTTCCAAATCAAAATCGGCAAATCCATCTCCATCATCATCACACATTTGTAAATTGACCGGTTGTGTGATGATAGGATCTACGATTAAATCAAAACTGGTCGTACTAAAACAACCCGTGGTATCATCCTCAATTCTCACAAAAATAGTTTGTGGATTACTCGTGTTGGTATAAGGAGACACCAAAGGATTCGTTCCTGAATCGGCATCTAATTGGGAAAGATAATAACTGACAGTCATTCCTGTTTGTCCATTTAAGACTTCAGTATCTTTGGTCGTTAAATCAAAAGCGGTAAAGCCATCGGAAAGCGCATCGTCACATTGTAAAAAATCAGTAACCGGACTGATAACAGGATTAGGGTCAACGATGAGATCAAAAGTAGTACTGTCAGTGCAGCTAGCTATTGTAGCATTGGTAATTACAGCATAGATAGTTTGTGGATTGGAAGTATTTGTATAAGGGTTTGGCAATGGATTACTGCCACTTGCCGCATCGGCTGCCGATGCGTAGTAAGTTACAACGACTCCGGTTTGACCATTGATTATTTCCACATCTTTGGTAGATAAATCAAAAGATGTAAATCCATCTGCAGTGGCATCATCGCATTGTTCAAAATCACTGATAGGAGCTGCTACGGGAGGCGGAACAAAAGTGATTGTTGTTTGAGCTGAAACCGTACAACCATCGGAACTGGATACTTGAACTTCATAGGTGCCTGATGTACTAACCGTTAAAGAATCACTGGTTCCAATCACCGTATTCATATCCGATGTATCATACCATTCATATCCGGTAATAGTAACTCCGGATTCTAGATTAGTTATGGTCGTGTTAATGGTATATGGTGGATCTGTATCGCAAAACTCCTGATTGGCATCGATTGTCAAATCAAAAGGTAATTGAATATGTACGGTAACATCATCGCTCACATTACTTACTTCACCGATACAATTCGTATAAGATATTACAGCTGTATAAGTTGTCGTATCACTGCTACAGACATTGATGGTAGCCGTATTTCCCACCTGAGTTCCATTGTTATCATACCAAGCAATGCTATAATTTGGTGCGCCATTGGGTACAAACCGCCAAGCCTCGTTAGAAGCCGACCAATCTCCGGTATTTCTTTCCGGAGGCGTATAGGCTATGGTAGATGTGTCATTTTGAATACCAATGACGGCATTTCCATTATTCCAAGTGCACCCATCCGGTTTATCTTTTATATATACTTCAATAGTATTGGTCGCCTCATACAATACTATTTGTTGTGTCGTAATAATATTATCACAATCGTAATGAGGAACATCCTTAAAACTAACTACAAAATTTCTACAAGGTGCCGATCCGGTAATATCCCACGCCACACTACTACCCGGAGCAGATAAATTCAAATCATGGTAGGCGCCAAAGATAGCATTTGGAACCGGTGTAAGTCCTGTATCATTAGTAGGAATAGTACTGGTAAATTCCCAATCTGACGTACTGTTTGCATCCGATACATTAAACGATACCTCACCATTAGTTCCCACAATTAATTGATTATAATTGTTGCCAAAAAAACAAAAGGTAAAGGGTAAATCTATTACATCTGACCATCTGTCATCATTATTGATGTTAATAGGTGTACCACCGGGCAAAGCATAATCAAAAGGAGGTGCATAAGGAATGGATACTACGTCATACGTGTCTGTATCACCGGTTTCAATAAATGAAACGGTTAAATCGGTACAATTACCGGAAGCACAATTTAAAGATTGATCAGCACCTGCATCTACATTACAACCATTTTGTGAAAAGGAAGATAGTGCAAAAAAGGAAACAAACAGTAATATTGCTATTTTAGGGTTACTCATTTTAGGGGAATTTTGACCAAATTTGTTAATACGAATGTACTAAAAAATATGATAACAAGCGCCTTAAACTTGTAACTTTTATTACAAATTCAAAAAATAAATTAAAATTGAATATCCCCTACCTACGCACCAAGCTAAAATGTCCTTTTTTCACCCTGCCGTCTTCCAGTTCCACACTGAACCAATAGTCGGTTGAGGGGAGTTTGTAGC
>CAYNFJ010000128.1:0-5629 GCA_964396505.1 uncultured Polaribacter sp.
CCGGATGCGTATATGGACTTACCCTACCGTGTGAATAATGACCTTCAAAAATCTATGTTTACCAATGGCTCCTCGAATACGAACTACATAGGTTTGGCTCATAAAACAGGAAAATTGAACCTCTTTACCTCATTTGAGTACAATAGTGATAAAGGAATTGTCATTGAAACCGGAGGTTACAAAAGAAAAAGTTTACGAGCCAATATAGATTATGATATTACCAATAAAGTAAAATTGTCATTGAGTAATAATTTGATAGAAACCAATAATAATTTTATGGGCGGTGGTACCGGATCCTTCTTTGAAGTATTGATGATGGAACCCGATGTAGATTTGTTTAAACCCAATCCGGATGGACAGAAATACAATTATTTTCCCAATCATTGGAATACGATTGTTGCCAATCCTTTATACGATTTATGGAGAAAACAAAGCAATTCAGCCAAAACCAGATATTTAGGTAGTTATAAACTCAATTGGACAATTAACGATTGGATGAGCTTTAATGCTTCTTATGCCTTGGAAAGTCAACACTATCAGAGTACTAACAAAACACCTTTGGGAACTTATGTCGGTATGCAAACTAACACAACTACCAATGAAATTTCTCCCATTCAATCTCAGTACATTTTCACTCGATATAACTCGACTATTTTCAATCAAAATGTACGAGCTACTGTTAATTTTAACAACTCTTGGGATAAATTGGATTTTAAAGGAAAATTGAGTTATTTGTTAGAAGATAATCATTTTGATAGCACCAGTACTACCAACGATGATTATCTGGAAGAAATCAGAGCTATTAACTATTTTGCTATTGCATCATTTGTTTATGATGACCGTTATATTTTTGATGGTTTATTTCGCTATGACGGCTCTTCCTTATTCGGTGCCAATGAAAGATGGCAAAGTTACTACCGTCTATCCGGAGCTTACCGTGTTACAAAAGATTTTCCCATTCCGGGCTTTCAAGAATTAAAATTAAGAGCTGCTTACGGTACCTCAGGACAACGTCCTATATTTGCCGCACAATATGAAACATTTAGCGAAAACAACGGTATATTGACCAAGCAAACCTTGGGGAACGAAAATCTAAAACCATCTCGCTCTATTGAAACAGAATTTGGCTTGGATGCTTCTTTCTTGCATATGTTCACCTTTGAAACAACCTATTCGCATACCGTTACAGAAGATCAATTTATCAAGACACCTCTTGCCGCTCCTTTTGGTGGATTCAACTTCCAATGGGATAACGTAGGAACTTTGGAAACCAAAACCCTCGAAAGTATGTTACGAGCCAAACTGATTAAAAGCAAAAATCTTACTTGGAACATGGCCCTAACTTTTGATAGAACACGATCTAAAATAACCAAATTAAACATTCCCGATTACAGCACCGGACCTAGAAATGCTTTTAAAATAGAAAATGGCGGTGAATATGGTGTAATGTATGGTGTTGATTTTGTTAGAACATTAGACCAAATGGCAGCACAACTGCCCGATGGAGAAAGTATAAGCGATTACAGTGTCAATTCAGATGGAGTGGTGGTAAAAACCGCTGATATTGGAACTACCAATGAAAGAGCTTTTCATCTTCTTGACGAAAATGGCAACAAAAAGAATGTGGTTATCGGGAATATTAACCCCAACTTCAGAATGGGATTAAACACCACGGTTTCCTATAAAAACTTTTCTTTATATACCTTGTGGAAATGGAAAAACGGAGGTGATATTTACAATGGAACTGCCCAGTATCTAGTTCGTGATTTACGCCATCCGATGATGGATCAAATCCATACCAAACCTGAAAATAAAAAAACAGTAAACTACTACCAAAGCCTTTATGACGCACAAGCCCTTAATGGTTTTTGGGTAGAAGACGGATCTTATATTCGATTGAATGAAGCCTCATTATATTACAATGTAAATCTTAAAAACAGGGCTATTAAAAGATTAAAAATAGGACTGATAGGTAAAAATCTATATACCTTTACAAACTATACCGGATACGATCCGGAAGCCGGTTACCGCGGATTTATTTTTGATAATTACGGTTATCCCAATTTCAGAAACTATGCCTTTTCTGTAGAAGCCAAATTCTAACTAATCAATACGAAAAATTTAAACGATGAAAACAATTAATAAATATCTCTTTCTTATCATACTCACAAGCTTTTTTGTCGCTTGTGTAGATCTAGACATTGAAAACACGAATGATCCGGATACCGAAGAAGTATTATCCAGCTCACAAGGTGTTAAAGATTTAGCCGGCGGGCTATTTAACAAATGGTTTAAATCTGAGCAACATAATTATGGTTCTCCCGGACCGGCTATGTGGGTTATGGCAGATTGGGGAACGGTCACTTTTGCCAATTATGCTACTAAAGATATGTCCGAAGAACCCAGAATCTTTATGAATAACACTTCTTCGTACGGCTACCATGCTACCATTCGTAATTTTTGGAGAAATATGTACAGTGTAGTTACTTCTGCCAATGATGTAATCAGAGCCATTGATAACGGAGTAGAAATAGGGGATAACGGTGAAGAAACTATGATGGTCAAAGGAATGGCTTACTTTATGCAAGGGCTAGGCAATGGGTATATAGGGCTTGTTTATGATCAAGGTTTCCCATCGGATGAAAATACAGACTATGAAACCTTGGAAGTATCACCCTATACTCAATCTATTGATATGGCGATCAGTCAATTGGAAAAAGCTATTGAGGTCTTTGATAACAACACCTTTACGCTGCCCAATGATTGGATGAACGGGAATAGTTTTACCAATACCGATATGTCCAAACTGGCACATTCTTTTATTGCCCGTCTTATGGTGTACAGCCCTAGAAATACTGCCGAATCTGATGCGGTAAACTGGCAAAGCGTGTTGGAACACGCACAAGCCGGTATTGATTTTGATTTTACCATCCAAGGTGACGGAAATATCAGCAATAGAAAATGGATGTCTTGGTATAAATACTACATGGCACGTCCTTCTTGGGGTAAGGTAGATATGAGAGTAGTCCATATGTTGGACAATAATATTCCGGCGAATTGGCCTGACGGTGGTATTAGCGATTTACCCAATGACGGGATTATCAATTCTCCGGATTTAAGAGTTTTGACCGATTTTCAATATGATCCGGCTAATAATCGTCCGGAAAGAGGCTTGTACCGATGGTCAACCTATCGTTATACTCGTATGGATTCGTATATCAATCAATTATTTTTTGCTCCGGTGGTAATGATGCGAAAAGCAGAAAATGATTTGTTTATAGCCGAAGCTTATGCCCGATTGAATCAATACGATCTCGCTGCAGCAGTTATCAATGCAGGAACACGAACCACTCGCGGGTTTTTACCCAATGTTTCCAATGACCCCGATGCCGTTAATCAAGCTATTTTTTATGAACGAACCATTGAATTACCCTTAACGGGAATGGGTATCGAATACTTTGATATGCGCCGCCACGGTTTGTTACAAGACGGTTCATTATTACATTTTCCCATTCCGGCGCAACAATTAGAAATTATGTTAAAACCTTTATATACCTTTGGAGGAATAAACCCGCAATACGGTGTGCCTAATCAGGATGTTTCTGTTAACGGATGGTACACACCTTAATAAAGATTATTGATAACTAAAAACAACAGAATATGAAAACTTTTAAATATATAATCGGAACATTACTCATCGGAATATTATTTTATTCCTGTACAGAAGAAGAACTCCCTACCTATCCGGGACAAATTATCATTCACGGCTCTACCTATCTCAATATGCCGGGAACCGATACTAATAATACCAATATGAGAATGTATGCCTTCAGTGGTAGTCATGTCAATGATCTAAGTTCTTTGGATGGTGAAAATTGGACCTATGAATTGTGGATCAAAGTAGATCCGGATGCACTTATAGGAGATAGAAATGCCGAAAGCGGTTTTTATGCCGGTGGCGCTTCCATCTCGGAACGTCGTCACAACTTTGAATTGTATTTAATAGACGATCCCGATGCCGATTTTGCCATTAAATACGGAAAACTAAGAGATGGTGATGATTTGCAAGATGCCTCTATGCAATCGGATAATTCCAGTGTAAATTTACATTTTAATGAATGGGTACATGTAGCTATTTCCCGATCTTCAGAAGATGGTATTGCCAAATTTTATATCAATGGACATTTAATTGATAGCAGTTCGGATCCGGTTTGGATACAACCGGTAAATGATACTTGGCTGGATTTTAATTATATGTATCGTGGTGGAAGTATGTACTTTTTCAAAGGATCTATGGATAATATCAGAGTGTCTAAAGTAGATCGCTATCCTACGGAATTTGAGCCCAATAGACTCAATCCCTATCCCTTAGAAAATGATGGAACAACATTGCTACAATTGAATCTGGATAATCATCTAACTCCTTTTAGTCCTCCCAATGATTTTGATAAGTTGGAAATAAGAGGTTTGTATGATTATTATATCAAAATACATAATACCAATACTTGGACCAGTGAAGAAGACACCTATCTTCCTTTGGGCGATTATTAATTATATTTTATTTAATTACTACTAATTATGACTTTATTTAAAAATATATTCAGAAAAAAAATAGTTTTTCTCACCATAGCATTACTCGGTTTGCAACTCGTCTCAGGACAAAATGAAAAAAGAGCATTGACCAATTATGTCGCCAATTTCTATTATCAAAATTTTGGAACTATCAAAACGCCCAAAAATTATGTGCTCTTAAATGTCGATAAGGCTGTGAAAGAATATGCTTTTAATTTTAAAGAAGGTGGGTATATCCTCATTACAGATAATGCACCGGATTATACGGTTTTGGCCATTGTTCCCGAAGGTGAATTTACGATTGAAAACAATCATTTTATCAAAGGACAAGAGGACCAAGCACGAAAAGTGGAAATACCCGATTTTAATATAGATAGTATTCAAAGAGATATAACAGTAAATGCCCGAGATATCAACGCAACGGTAGAACCCTTTTTAACCGATTTGTGGGGCGGTGTGAACTGTTTTGACGATCAAGATAATATGGTATATCCTACCAATTATTATACGCCGTACCACTGTTCTCCGGGTTGTGTCGCTATCTCTAATTCTCAAATATTGCATTACTACGAATGGCCTATCATTGGTATTGGTAGCAATGTCTATGCAGAGAATTACAACAGCTCATTGTACAGACATGCTGCATTTTATGATGAAACACCCTACGATTGGGATCATATGTTAGATAATTATTACAATGTTCCTTCTACCGATCAAGAACAACGGGCTGTTGGTAAATTACTCTACGATATGGGAGTATCGGTAGAGATGGACTACGAGCCTGAAGGTTCTACCAATAATTTGGACAATGTACCGTATGTTCTTGCAAACTATTTTAGATTTTCAGGACATTATGAAATCGCTTCTTGGAGTCCATTCTGGAGTAGATTATACGACAGTATGCAACAACTCAGACCGGTTCCCGTAGCAGTTGAAGCGTCTGCAACAGGTGATGGTCATGTGTTTGTAGCCAATGGGTATAAATTGATAAACGGCAATCCCTATTATTATGTCAATTGGGGGTGGTGGAATGTAGGTCCTACCTACAATGGTTGGT
>CAYNFJ010000129.1:0-5536 GCA_964396505.1 uncultured Polaribacter sp.
TCAGATCCATGTTTGATTTAAAAGCGGTATTGACATAAGGGTCTGTCATCGGATGTGTCATTTTAAAATGCCCTGTTACCACATTTTTAGCAATATTAAAACGGATACTTGGCATATCTATACGCATCGCATCCAGATTATCACCTCCTTTAAAATCTAGCTGTACTTTTGCGACAATGTCAGATAATTTTTCCGGTAAATCGGGATATTGTAAATCAGCTTGTGCTAGGTCTAAATCCATATGAAATGCCGGCAGATCATCTCCTTTAATCAATCCCTTGACAGCCCCGGTCAATTGCGCTTTTCCGGTTGTTTTAACATCTTTTAAATCAGAGAGATAGTAAGCCGGCATCAGACTGAGAAAATCTTTTAATTGGGCCTGCTTGGTTTGGTATGCCACGTTTACATCAATTGCATCGGGTTCTAAAGCGACATACCCATCGGCAAAAACAGGTAATTTATTGAGTAAAAGCCGGGCATTTTTAAAAGAATACGTGTTAAAATCTCCTGAAATATCAAAATCTGTTACCAAATCTATGCGGGCATCTTTGACATAATGGATTGAATCATATATCATATTGGCTTTTTCTACCGAAGTATGGGTTTTGAGTTGATAAATTGTATCGGTCAAAACACCCTTTCCTGTATGATTCAGATTTGCTAATTGAGTATAAAATCCCATAGAATTATCTTTGTAATTCAAGGTGAGATTATCAATTTGGTAACTGTTTAGTTTTATATTGAAATGCGTTTTTTCTTCCGGATTACCGGCAGCCTCTTTTTTTAGGATATCATAATTTGCCAAGCCGTTTTTTAATACTTGAATATTGACAAACGCATCTTTGACCATCAACTTTTTAACAATTACTTGATCACCGAACAAGGCACTTTTTAAATCTAAACTAAATCCGATGTTTTTAGCATCTAGCAGCCGTATGTCTTTAAATTCCTTAAGACCATCTAATGTCATTTCGTTTAAGTTGATGTGTAAATTCGGGAAATCGCTAAAAATTCCCGCATCGGCATCTTTAAAATCAAAGCGGGCATTCAGCGTATTGTTTACATCTTTTTTAATAAATGCAATGATTTTATCCTTATAAAAGTAGGGAATGGCAAATACAGACACCCCAAACAACACAAAAATAACGCTTAAAATTTTTAATAATTTTTTCATCTTTAAAGCTTTTAAAAATCTACTTTTCTATCAAAAAATCAAATCGATACCAAGCATAGGGCAAGTTACTATTTTGTTCTAAATAGCTTCCTTTAATATGTAATTTATCACAAATTTTTAACAATTCTCTTTTGCTCCAAAACTTTCCCATCGGACTCTTATTACGGATTTTTCCTGCCAATAGGTAAAAGAGTTTAGGAAAACTGTTATAATAGGTAAATAATTTTTTCTTATCGGGAATATCTCCAATCCATAACTTTCCTCCGGGCTTTAATAATTGGATAGCTTCAGCAATTAATTTTTTACCCATTGGATACGTATCAAAATATTGGAAAGAAAATTCAATATAAATAATATCGAACAAGTGTCCTTTTAACAATTCGGATACCTGTAATACATCACCTACCAGATATTGGATATTAGATGACAAATTGTTATTTTGAGCTGCATCTATCAATATTTCCGATTGATCTACTCCGGTAATATGAGTACAATAGGGTGCGACCCGTTTTGTGATTAGACCATTGCCACAACACAGATCAAGCACCTTGTGTTCTTTAGCCATCGTGGTGCTATGCACGATATGTTTAGCCGTCAATAAAGTAGTAGCCATATCTTTACGTTGCACCGCTTCATATATATTGGCAGCTTGTAATGCGACTCTATTCCAATAGGTTTTCCAATTCATACGGTAAAACTAATCATAATAATTATTTCATATGCTTTTCTAGCGTAGAAATAAGTATATTTGTTTCTTAATTTACAAACACATTTTTCCAATGATGGATATCAAATTTAACAGCAACGAAGATCATAATAAATTACTGGCTAGTGAATTAAAAAAAAGATTATTAAAAGTGTATAAAGGAGGCGGTGCCAAACGCATGGAAAAAGAACACAGTAAGGGAAAAATGACTGCACGGGAACGTCTTGATTTTCTGATGGATTCTGACAAACCCACGATTGAAATTGGTGCTTTTGCCGGATATGAAATGTACGAAGAACACGGCGGCTGTCCCTCTGGTGGTGTAGTTGTAAAAATGGGATATATATCCGGTAAACAATGTATAGTAGTTGCCAATGATGCTACCGTAAAGGCAGGCGCCTGGTTTCCTATTGCCGGAAAGAAGAATTTAAGAGCCCAAGAGATTGCAATGGAAAACCATCTACCTATTATTTATCTAGTAGATAGTGCCGGAGTGTATCTGCCTATGCAAGATGAAATTTTTCCGGACAAAGAGCATTTTGGACGAATTTTCAGGAACAATGCCGTAATGAGCAGTATGGGTATTACTCAGATAGCCGCAGTTATGGGAAGTTGTGTCGCTGGTGGTGCGTATCTGCCCATTATGAGCGATGAGGCTATTATGGTCGATAAAACCTCCAGTATCTTTTTGGCAGGAAGTTATCTGGTAAAAGCAGCTATTGGTGAAAATATTGATAATGAAACCTTGGGAGGTGCAACCACACATAACAGCATATCCGGCGTTGCGGATTACAAAGCTAAAGATGATCGAGATGCGCTGACCAAAATTAAAAATATTATGGGTAAAATAGGTGCTTTTGAAAGAGCCGGTTTTAACCGGGTAACCGCTGTGAAACCCACTAAAAATCAAGATGATATTTTCGGTATTCTTCCGGCTTCCCGCAATGAGCAATACAATATGCGCGCCATTATAGAGCGCCTGGTAGATCAATCTGAATTTGAAGAATACAAAGCAGATTACGGCAAGACGATTCTCTGTGGTTATGCCAGAATAGACGGTTGGGCCGTAGGCATTGTTGCCAATCAAAGAAAAATAGTCAAAGATGCTAAAAAACAAATGCAATTTGGCGGTGTTATCTATTCGGATAGTGCCGATAAAGCTACTCGTTTTATAGCCAATTGTAATCAAAAGAGAATTCCATTGGTCTTTTTACAAGATGTTACCGGCTTTATGGTCGGTAGTGCATCGGAACATAATGGCATCATCAAAGACGGTGCAAAAATGGTCAATGCGGTGGCCAATTCTGTAGTGCCTAAGTTTACGATTATTATAGGTAATTCGTATGGAGCCGGTAATTATGCTATGTGTGGAAAAGCGTATGATCCACGCTTAATTGTAGCTTGGCCATCGGCAGAACTGGCAGTGATGAGCGGTGCTTCTGCTGCTAAGGTACTTTTGCAGATTGAAACGGCATCTTTAAAGAAAAAAGGTGAAAAAATTACGCCTAAAAAAGAGAAGGAATTATATGACAAAATAAAAGACCGCTACGACCATCAGATTTCACCCTATTATGCTGCAGCACGGCTTTGGACCGATGCTATTATCAACCCGATAGAAACCCGCACTTGGATTAGTATGGGTATAGAAGCCGCCGACCATGCACCCATTACAAAGGCATTTAATATGGGAGTTCTGCAAGTATAGTTTTAGAAAATCATACGGGTTTGAACACCCAAACCCGAATGTTTTTTTTCTAAATTTAAGAGATTTCTTTTGACATCAATACCGCCGGCATAGCCTACCAATTTCCCATCGGAACCAATGATTCTGTGGCAAGGTACAATAATGGAAATAGCATTGGCACCATTGGCTGCAGCTACAGCCCGAATAGCCTTTCTATTTCCTAAAATTTCAGAGAGTTCTAAATAGGATTTTGTTTTGCCATAAGGAACTGTCAATAAGGAGTTCCATACTTGTTTTTGGAAATTACTACCTACAAATAACAATGGAATACGAAATTCTTTGAGTGTTCCTTTAAAATACGCATTGAGCTGCTCTATTGCCAGATTAATGACCTGAGATTCACCTTCAACATAACTTGTTTTTAACAGCGATTGTATTCTGGTATCTACGGGTTTACTCATTTTTCGATACCGCCAATCGCACAAACACAGCTTGTTATCATAGGATCCCAAAACCAGTGAACCCACGGGGCTTTTATAGTATTTTATGATGATTTTCATTACAAAAAAAGCTATCTCGGTAAAGATAGCTTTTAAATAAACCTATTTTATATAGCTATGCTTTTAAAACTTCTGCTACTTTTTTACCGATTTCAGCAGGAGATTCCACCACAAAGATACCATTATCGCGTAAAATCTGCATTTTGGCTTGAGCGGTATCGTCTTTTCCTCCTACAATCGCACCGGCATGACCCATAGTACGTCCTTTAGGAGCTGTTTGACCGGCTATAAATCCAATGACCGGTTTTCTATTGCCATCGGCTTTGATCCATCGGGCGGCTTCAGCTTCCAGCTGTCCTCCTATTTCACCAATCATAACAATGGCTTCGGTTTCCGGATCGTTCATAAACATTTCTACGGCATCTTTAGTCGTAGTTCCAATAATAGGATCTCCACCAATACCAATAGCGGTAGAAATACCAAGACCTTGTTTTACAACTTGATCAGCGGCTTCATAAGTAAGTGTTCCCGATTTAGACACCACACCAACTTTTCCTTTTTTAAAGACAAATCCTGGCATAATACCCACTTTTGCTTCGCCCGGTGTAATCACTCCCGGACAATTAGGTCCTACCAGACGACAGGATTTAGTACTGATATAATCTTGAACTTTTACCATATCTGCCACAGGAATTCCTTCTGTAATACATATGATGGTTTTAATACCGGCTTCTGCAGCTTCCATCATTGCATCGGCAGCAAATGCCGGTGGTACAAAAATAATACTGGTATCTGCATCTGCTTGATCAACAGCTTCTTTAACGGTATTAAAGACCGGTTTTCCCAGATGGGTTTGTCCTCCTTTTCCCGGGGTAACACCTCCTACGATGTTTGTACCGTAATCTATCATTTGACTGGCATGAAAAGTACCTTCACCACCGGTGAAACCTTGTACTATAATTTTCGAATCTTTATTAACAAGAACACTCATAATTATATATTTTATTGAACTATCTTAAATTGACGCACAAAAATAGGGCTATCTTTTACAATAAAAAAGCCCAAAGCCCAATTTCTTTATGAAAAATGAATTATTTTTTTCTATCACTAAAGAATACAATATCAAACATCTTTTTTAAGAAATTTCTTGTAGAGTAATCCGGCAATATATTGAGCCAAAACAAAAGCAATCACATTATAAAGCAACGATAGAAAACTAAAGCCAATACCGTAATGTAGCTTGTTAAAAACCCTTAAAAGAATAATAAAAACAACCGGAATATGGATGGCAAACATCCAATCTCGGGACTTAAATCTACTTTTGGCACGCCAAAAACCAAAAGGAAAAGCCAGAAAAAAAACGATGATGGCAAAAGTGATAGCATCCATTTATCTAAGAATTTGTGCAAATGTACTAAAAATGGAAATATTATTAAGCATGTGATAATTGGTGTATAAAAAAGTTTTTTTTA
>CAYNFJ010000130.1:0-3086 GCA_964396505.1 uncultured Polaribacter sp.
CGCTGATCCCAAAAGAGGCATCCTGCAACCAAATCCCACAATCTTGCAGATTGTTATGGGATTTTTTTATTTTCCGTCGCTTTCAAAAATAAATTTTTGACGCTTTGAAAAATAAAAAAATCCCAACAGCTTCGCTGTGGGATTTGGTTGCGGAGAGGAAGGGATTCGAACCCTCGGTACGCTTTAGGCGTACACACACTTTCCAGGCGTGCTCCTTCGACCACTCGGACACCTCTCCTTTAAAGGTTTGCAAAGTTAAAAAGTTTTTTAACTCTACATACTAATACCTGTAATAATCCGGTTTAAAAGGGCCTTCTTTTTTTACACCGATATATTGGGCTTGTTCTTCGGTTAATTCATCCAATTCAACCCCTAATTTTTCCAAATGCAAACGAGCTACCTTTTCATCCAGATGCTTGGGTAACATATATACTTTGTTTTCATAACGTTCCGGATGATTCCACAATTCCATTTGAGCCAGAGTTTGATTGGTAAATGAATTACTCATCACAAAACTGGGATGTCCCGTTGCACAGCCCAGATTTACCAAACGGCCTTCTGCCAATACAATAATTTCTTTTCCATCTATGGTGTACATATCCACTTGAGGTTTGATGGTGTCTTTAGTATGACCGTACTGATCATTTAACCATTTCATATCAATTTCATTATCAAAATGTCCAATGTTACAAACGATGGTTTTATCTTTCATCATCTTAAAATGCTTGGCTTGGATAATATCTTTGTTTCCGGTGGTCGTAATCACGATATCGGCATCGGGTATGGCATGATCCATTTTGCGAACTTCAAAACCTTCCATAGCTGCTTGTAATGCACAGATAGGATCGATCTCCGTAACAATAATTCGGGCTTTACTTCCCAAAAACGAAGCAGCGGTTCCTTTACCCACATCTCCATAACCGGCAACGACCACTACTTTTCCGGCTAACATTACATCGGTGGCTCTGCGAATGGCATCTACGGCACTTTCACGACAGCCGTATTTATTGTCAAATTTGGATTTGGTAACCGAGTCATTTACATTGATAGCAGGGATGGGTAAGGTGCCTTTTTCCATACGTTCATACAAACGGTGTACGCCGGTGGTAGTCTCTTCGGATAAACCTTTGATATTTTTGGTCAATTCCGGAAATTGATCCAATACCATATTGGTCAAATCCCCTCCGTCATCTAGTATGAGATTCAGCGGTTTTCTTTCTTCTCCAAAAAACAGGGTTTGTTCAATACACCAATCAAATTCTTCCTCGGTCATACCTTTCCAAGCATAAACCGATATTCCGGCGGCGGCAATAGCAGCTGCAGCATGATCTTGAGTGGAGAAAATATTACAAGAACTCCAAGTGACCTCTGCCCCCAATTCTACTAAAGTTTCTATCAGTACCGCAGTTTGAATAGTCATATGCAAACAACCGGCTATACGCGCCCCTTTTAAAGGTTTGCTCTGCCCGTATTCTTTTCGCAAACTCATCAAACCGGGCATCTCGGCTTCTGCTAATTGTATTTCTTTACGTCCCCAGTCGGCTAGATTGATATCTTTTACTTTATATTTGATAAAAGTATCGGTTTGTAAACCCATAATTGTATATTTGTTATTAATTTTTGCAAAAGTACGCATTAATAGTAAATAACAAAGGATAAAAACAATGCCTCTATTCAAAAAAATAGTACACAGCCGGCATACACTCATATTAGTGTGGGAAATAACCGAATCCAAAGAAGATTTATCACATAAATTGAATCTGACAACCAATAGTATGGAACGGATTGCATCAATGCACGATATCCAGCATCAAAAAGGCTTCTTAAGCGTTAGACATTTATTGAAAGAAGTCGGTTATACCGATGCTGACTTGTTTTATACGCCTGATGGAAAGCCACATTTACGGGATGGAAAACGTATTTCTATTACCCATTCCTTTGATTTTTCAGCCATTGCCATTAGTGATTTTCCTATTGGGATAGACATGGAAAAAAATCGCGAAAAGATTCTAAAAATAGCCCCCAAATTTGTGGCAGACGAATTTGACTTTATGGCAGAAGATCATGTGGTCGATTTTTTAACTGTTGTTTGGGGAGCCAAGGAAAGTTTGTTTAAAATTCATCCGGATGGCGGATTGTTGTTTAAAAAACATCTACCCGTTGAACCTTTTAAATTATCGGACAAGAAGACCAAAGGCTGGATTAAAAAAGAACCTTATTATGAGGTGTTTACTATTTATTTTGAAAAAATTAAAGGATATACACTGGTGTATGCAACCAACTCATAAATGACAAAAAAACAAGAAAATAGTATTCGGCTTTTACCGCTATCACTGGTTGATGCGCCAAAATTATTTCATATTGCCAACAATATAAAAATTGCAGACATGTTGCGTGATTTATTTCCAAGTCCCTATTCTTTAAAAGATGCTGAAAATTTTATCACACGTCAATTACAAGATAAAAATTTCAGTGTTTTTGGCATTTTTTATCATACGGATTTAGCCGGAATCATCAGTTTAAACCTCCAAACAGATGTTTACAGACTATCGGCAGAATTGGGCTATTTTGTAGGAGAAAAGTATTGGAATAAAGGTATTGCGTCAAAATCTGTAGAAATGATTACCCAATATGGTTTTGAAAGCTTACATTTGAACCGGATTTTTGCGGCTGTTTTTGATTCTAATAAAGCCTCGATGCGTGTATTGGAAAAAAACGGCTATGTTTTGGAAGGAATCAAACGAAAAGCCATAATTAAAAATAACCGGATATTAGATGAATATTTTTATGCAAAACTACATGAAGAATAACCTACTGACACATATTCGACAAGCTCACCAAAAAAATCAAAAACTCTTGGCTATTTTGCTGGATCCTGATAAGCTGGAACTGCCACAAATTGCTGCAAAAATAAAAACCCTTGATACATATCAAATAGATTTTATTCTAGTTGGTGGCAGTTTGTTATTTACCAATATATTGGATGTTTTTATTCAAGAAATTAAGAAATACACGAATATTCCGGTTATCATTTTTCCCGGAAGTGCTATGCAAGTGAGTGATCAAGCCGATGCTATTTTGTTTTT
>CAYNFJ010000130.1:3186-5503 GCA_964396505.1 uncultured Polaribacter sp.
CTACAAGATTTAGACTAATTTATGGAAGAAATAGTACAGTTTTTTTTAGAACCCTATCAAGGTGCCTCTATGGTCAATATCTTGTTGGAATTAACTGCGGCAATCTTGGGTGTCGTGAGCGTTTTTTATGCTAAAAAAGAAAATATTTTGGTTTATCCTACCGGGATTATCAGTACCGGAATCTATGTATATTTATTATCGCAATGGAATTTGTACGGCGATTTGATTATCAATATTTACTATACATTGATGAGTATTTATGGTTGGTATATGTGGAGTAGGGTGATAGATGATGAAGCACACCATTTACCCGTGACTCGTAGTAGCCGGATAGATAAAATCAAAGCCTTGAGTATCTTTATATTTACTTCTATTTTTGTTATTGCAGTATATAGGTATTACAATGTGATGCCTAATTCATTAAATTTTAGTGAATCGGTTGCGTATGCCTTTGAAAAAATTACTTCCGGACATCTAAAAGATTTTAGAATGGCCACACCGTTTATGGATACGTTTACCACCGGTGCCGCTTTTGCCGCTATGTGGTTGATGGCAAACAAGAAATTAGAAAGTTGGACTTTTTGGATTGCTGTAAATATCGTTTCGGTACCTTTGTATTTTGTAAAGGGATACGGATTTACAGGTATTCAATATTTTATATTTTTAGTATTAGCAATTTATGGTTATAAAGAATGGAAAACAAGCTTAAACAAGACCCAATAAATATTGTAAAAGTTGTATTGTTTGGTCCGGAATCTACCGGAAAAACTACTTTATCACAACAACTCTCCCGTCACTATAATACCGTGTGGGTGCCGGAATATGCCCGGGAATATTTACAAGATAAATGGAACAATACTCGCAAAACTTGTGAGGCGGATGATTTAATTCCTATTGCAGAAGGACAAATACGTTTGGAAAATGAATTAGCCAAAAAAGCGGACAGCGTGCTTATCTGCGATACAGATTTATTGGAAACCAAAGTCTATTCTGAAGAATATTACGGTGGTTTTGTTGATCCGCAATTGGATAAAGCAGCTCAAGAGAATGTGTATGATTTGTATTTGTTGACCTATATAGATACGCCTTGGGAAGCTGATGATTTACGGGATAGGCCGGAACTGCGACAAGAGATGTTCGATGCCTTTGAAAAAGCGCTAAAAACACACCGTAAAAATTACATACTTCTCAAAGGAGATAAAAAAACAAGATTGAAAAAAGCGGTTAAAGCCATTGATGCCATTTTGGAAAAACGCAAAGATTTACACAGATTTTCTGACAATTTGGTGGATTTAGATTTTCATTTGGGTGCCGGAATAGATCCGGAATTTATGAGTTAGGGGAGTTGAGATGTACATCCATTTGAGGAAAAGGAATACTGATATTGTTTTCTTCAAATTTTTGGTAAATAGTTTTTCGGATATCGCTTTTTACCTTCTCTATTCTAAAAATATCACGGCTAAAGAAAAGCAGTTCAAAATCTATAGAAGAATTGCCAAAATCTACTAAACGGGCTTCTACTTTGGAGGTATCGGTGATTTCGGGATGTGCCAAGGCACTTTCTTTTAAAATATTGGAAACCAATTCAATATCACTTCCATAAGCCACTCCAATTTGGATATCAAAACGTGTTTTTTTGGTTTGATGTGTCCAGTTGACCACTTGGTTATTAATGATTTTCGAATTGGGAATAATAACAGAAATATTATCCCTTTTGATTCCTTGTGAGGTGCGTAACCCAATTTTTTGAATCTTGATAATATCGCCGTTGACTTCCAATATATCACCGATACGGGTTGTCCCTTCGGCAAGTAGTATGATGCCGGAAATAAAATCATTAAAGGTCTGTTGAATCCCAATACCAATTCCCACCAATAAAGCGGCCGATCCGGTGATTAAAACCGTTATCTTTATCCCGATACGTTCTAAAATAATAGAAATGGCAACTATCCAAATAACATATTTGATAATTTGGAAAAGCGCTAATAAATTTTCATGATCTAATTTTTCAAACTTTTGGGCTTTGTATAAAGCTTTCTTAATGACAACAATAATTAACTTGGTAACGAGTATGATAAAAATGATACTCAACAAGGTGTTAATCGTCAAAACATATTGTCCGATGTCTATCAGTTTAAAGTTTAAAAAATCATTGATAGCTTCCATCATTTTTTATTTGCTATTTCTCCTTGGTTCGAAGTGTCTTTTATTGGACAAATGTAAGTTTTTTTGTCTAAATCTTCGCAAGTCTATTGCGTATTCATTTCTATAGTCCTTAAATCCTTTTTTTATAAAATATTTTCCCTGTAATAAGCAC
>CAYNFJ010000131.1:0-5179 GCA_964396505.1 uncultured Polaribacter sp.
AATTAGCTCAGTTGGTTCAGAGCACCTCGTTTACACCGAGGGGGTCGGGGGTTCGAATCCCTCATTGCCCACAAACCTCTCTTGAAAAAAGAGGGGTTTTTTTGAATAAAATAGCATAACGGGTAATTAACTCAGTTGGTTCAGAGTGTCACCTTGACAGGGTGGAAGTCACTGGTTCGAATCCAGTATTACCCACTGTTTAACCTCATTATCAAGTGTTTGATGATGAGGTTTTTTTATACCTTTACCACAATTACTTCATCAATAGCCGTAGAATATCTGGGCGATAGGTGTTCTTGTTTCATTTTCCACTGTCTTTGTAAGGATTGTGAAGCCCATCGTATCTTGGCATTTCCATAAGAACTGTTTAACCGGTCTATTACTTGTAATACCGGAGTATGCTTGGGATTTTCAGAGGTAAATAATGAAAATTGTTTGGGCGTCTGATCGGTTAAATCCAGTACCAAAACGCCTGCTTTTTTATACGCATAGCCTTCTTTGAACAGGGTTTGTAGTGCTTTTTGTACATATTTGACAATATCGAAAGTAGAATTCGTAGGATAGGCTGTTTGTAACACGATGCTTCCGCGGTAGTAAGGTGCTCTTTTGTTGTGCAAATTGGTTTGTAGAAAGACCTGTATGGTATTACAATGTTTGGATGCTCTTCGTAATTTTTCGGCGCAAGAAGTAGCAAAAGTAACCAAGCGTTCTGCGATATCATCATAATGTACTAAAGCCCTTTCAAATGTTCTACTAACTGTAATGGATTTCTTAGCAGCAGGAATTTCTAAATCTAAAACCGGTATCCCTTCCAGTTCTTTTTTTAGTCGCAAACCTATAACAGACATCTTGTTTCGTACCCAGGCATCGGATAAAGCGGTAAATTGATAGGCATTGACAATATGAATAGATTGCAAGCGTTTGGCGTGTTTCCTGCCAATACCCCAAACCGATTCAACAGGCAACCATTTTAAAGCCTTGACACGCTTCTCTTCATCATCGATGATATACACACCATCTGTACGCTTTTTATACTTTTTTGCTATTTTATTAGCTACTTTCGCCAATGCTTTGGTCGGAGCCATACCAATACTCACCGGAACTCCTGTTCCTTTGTAAATAGTCTTGCTTATTTTTTGGGCTAAGGACTGTAAATCAAAATAATCAAAGCCTTCAAATTTTAAAAAAGCTTCATCTATACTATACACTTCGATATCCGGAGTAAATTGAGCCAATAAATTCATAATTCGCCTGCTCATATCTCCATACAGTGCATAATTGGAGGAAAAAACGTGTACCTTATTTTGTGTAAACAATTTTTTAAATTGATAAGCCGGAGCGCCCATAGGAACACCCAGTGCCTTGGCTTCATTGGAGCGTGCAATCACACACCCATCATTATTGGATAAAACCACAATGGGTTTCCCTTCTAATGCCGGATTGAAGACGCGCTCGCAAGAGGCGTAAAAATTATTGCAATCGACTAAGGCAAACATCAGAAATATTTGATTACGTTAATAACGATTCCCCAAATGATAAATTCGTTTTCTTTGGTTACTTTAATCGGTTTATAATCTTTATTTTCAGCGAGTAACCAAACGGTATCTTTTTCTATTTGTATCCTTTTAACCGTAAATTCACCATCTATAAAACAAACGGCAATTTTGTTATTTTCAGGATCCAGACTCTTGTCTATAACCAATAAATCGCCGTCGTGTATGCCGGCATCTATCATGGAATTACCGGAAACTCTACCGTAAAAAGTAGTACTCGGGTTCTTGATAAGATGCTTGTTTAAATCTATATTGATATCCAAGAAATCATCTGCCGGAGATGGAAATCCGGCACTAATTCCCTCTGAAACATAGGGTAATTCCAATTTTGAATCAACCGATGCTTTGTAGAAAGACAAAACAGGAGTACGATATCGTTTTTTTAATTTCACCGTACAAAGTTATTGAAATTTGTCGCTCAATCTGCGGCTTTTATTTCTTTTTTATCAAGAGGAATAAATAAATTATGTAACGATATAATAGATCGGTCGTCTTATTGATAATTACAAAAGGCTCAAGTATCTTGGAAACTATTTTACAACTCAATCATCTCCACAAGAAATATAGAAAAATACATGCCGTCAATGATTTGTCTTTCAGTATCAAAAAAGGGAATGTCTATGGCATATTAGGTCCTAATGGCAGTGGAAAATCAACTACTTTGGGCATTGTGCTCAATGTGGTTAATGCAACTTCGGGTGACTTTACCTGGTTTGACGGCTCTATGAATAATCATCAAGCCTTAAAAAAGGTAGGTGCCATTATTGAACGTCCTAATTTTTATCCGTTTATGACGGCGTATCAAAATTTAGAATTGGTTTGTAAAATAAAAGACATCAATCCTATCAAAATTGATGAAAAATTGAAAATGGTACACCTATACGAACGTAAAAATTCTAAATTCAGAACCTTTTCTCTGGGGATGAAACAACGTCTTGCAATTGCTTCTGCCCTACTCAATGATCCGGAAATATTAATTTTAGATGAGCCGACCAATGGACTGGATCCACAAGGCATTCAAGAAATCAGAAGTATTATTACCCAAATAGCATCGGGTGGTACCACTATACTACTGGCCTCTCACCTACTGGACGAGGTAGAAAAAGTGTGTACCCATGTCATTATTTTACAAAATGGAAAAAAACTTTACGAAGGGCCTACCGAAGAAATGACTCATTCTTACGGGTTTATTGAAATTAAGGCAAAAGACTTGAATCAATTAAAAAATACGCTTACCGGTTATACAGGAATCGGACAAATTCAAGAAGAAAACAAGTTGGTTTTAGCAAGTCTTACCAAAGACATAGCACCCGAAGAAATCAATCAATATCTTTTTAATAAAGGAATTGTTATTTCGCATCTACGAAAGCGCAAACCTTCATTGGAACAACAATTTTTAGATCTAACTTCCTCTAACAACAACAATTAATTATGTTTCGATTACTACAAATAGAAGCTTATAAAATAAGACACAACAAAGCTAGCAAAGCGTTGATTATCATCTATTTTGGATTGTTGTTAAGCATTGCTTTGATAGTAAATATCAAATTCAAAATCGGGAATTTCAATTTTAACTTAGCTGAATCCGGAATTTTTAATTTTCCATATATCTGGCATTTGTTTACCTATTTTGCCGCCGGTTTAAAGTTTTTCTTGTTACTGGTTATTGTATCAATGATGGCCAATGAATACAGCAACCGTACCTTAAAACAAAACCTGATAGATGGATTGAGCAAAAAAGAATTTGTACTGTCAAAATTTTATACCGTAGTCCTTTTTGCTTTACTATCTACTATTTTTGTCGGACTTACCGCCTTAATTCTGGGACTTGTTTATTCTGATTTTACAGAATTTAGCCTTATCACCACCGGATTGGAATATCTAGTAGCTTATTTTATCAAGCTGGTCGCTTTTTTCTCTTTTGGATTATTTCTAGGCGTCTTGATTAAACGTTCTGCATTTGCCGTGGGAGCTATGTTAATCTGGTGGATTGCAGAGGGTTTTATTACAGGAATATTAAAATGGATTTTTAAGATTTCAAATTATGAAAGCATTGTACAATTTTTGCCGTTGAATGCCATGAGTAATTTGATTAAAGAACCCATCACCCGATTTAATACCGTTAAATCCGTCGCACAGCAATTGGGAGAAAATACAGTGAAAGACTTTTCTGTACACAGCGCAGATGTTCTTATTTGTTTAGTTTGGACAAGTATATTTATCTATGCGAGCTACTATCTATTAAAAAAGCGGGATTTATAAGCTATCGATAACCTTCAGAGGCGTGTTCCAACTCCTCCATATCAACTATTTTAATACGGCGTCCCTTTACTTCCAAAATACCCTCTGCTTTAAACGCAGACAAAAGACGTATAGCCGATTCTGTAGCTGTTCCAATAGTATTGGCTATTTCTTCCCGTGTTAATCGAACATCGATATAGCCATCGGCATCTGTTCCGAAAATTCGGTGCAACTGTAGTATAATGTCTGCCAAACGCTCTTTAACCGATTTTTGTGCCATCATAGAGATAGAGATATTTGCCTCGTTTAATTGATGTGATATATTTTTCATCAATTGCAAAGAAAATGTAGGATTCTCGGAGATTGCTTCTAAAATTTTTGTTTTGGGAATAAAACAGACCTGCATATCTTCAAGCGCAGTGATGGTCAATCCGGAGGGTTCTTCGCTTAAGACAGACCGTTGTCCTAAAATATTACCCTGACGTAAAAATTTGATAATTTGGCTTTTTCCGTTGGTATTGAGTTTGCTCAATTTACATTTGCCACTTCTCAAACAATATAAACCGTTCATCACGTGACCTTCTGTGACAATATTTTCGCCTTTTTTGATGTTTAGAGTAGTTTTATTTCTAGTAAAATCTTCTAACTCCTCAAAAATAAGGGTACTAAACTCGTTGTTGTTCTTAATAAAACAATGTTCACAAGCGCCCATAGTGCATAGTTTTTAGATTATTGTAAATTTGCCACAAATATAATTCAAAAAATTGATATTTATCAGTTTTGGAGTATCATTTTTTTAATCTACCTATATAAATGAGCGATCATACTTGTTACCATTGCGGACTGGATTGTGGTAAAAACCCCGTAGAATTTAACGGAAAATGCTTTTGTTGTAACGGTTGCAAAACTGTTTATGAAATTTTAAATCAAAATGAATTAAGCTGTTATTACGATTTTGAACAAACGCCGGGAAGTATTCCCAAAGAAATTCAGGGCAAATTTGATTATCTAGACAATCCGGAAATAGCCGATCAACTCATAGAATTTTCCGATGGGACGACAAATGTAGTAGAATTTTACATCCCTTCTATCCATTGTAGCGCTTGTATATGGGTCTTGGAAAATTTGGAAAAACTCAACCCTGCTATTGTAAATTCAATGGTAAATTTTCCCAACAAAACGGTTCGAATCAATTACAAAGCAAAGGAAACCTCCTTAAAAGAGATTGTTGAATTACTGACTTCCATCGCTTACGAGCCTTATATCAGCCTGGAAGATTCCAATAAAAGCGCCAAAAAGTTGACAAAACCCTCATTTATCAACTGGCTATTGCCGCCTTTGGTTTCGGGAACATCATGTTATTGGCTTTTCCGGAATATTTTGAA
>CAYNFJ010000132.1:0-3229 GCA_964396505.1 uncultured Polaribacter sp.
AGATGTAAACATTTCAATTTTTAGAGCGTTTGCAAAAATGAGAAAGTTTTTATTAACCTTGTGCTTGGAAGTCGCCACTGGGCATATGCTGAACGTTCTATATATTATTTTTCTAATAGTTGCTGCAATTGTTTTTCAATACGAGATTGCGACAATAAAGTAAAGTTATTAATGACTTTACCGTCTGTATCAATTAGAATAGCTCTAGGATATTCGCTGGAAACCAACTTTTTACCCATACTGTTTTTTGGCAATGAATATTGATTTTTCATCTTTCCGGCAAAGTTGCTGGCCGTATTGAAATCAGATGAAATATTAATTCCTAAAAAGAAAAGATCCGGATATTTTTTGGATAAATAAGCAATTCGTTTTCTTAAGAAATCATTCGATGAAAAATTACTGGACCAAAAATACACTACCGATTTTTTGTGATTAATCAGTTTTTGTATTGGAATGGTATCTCCATAAATGCTGAGTAATTTAAAATCAGGAAAAAAAGAATTGTTTGGTAATATAGCCTTGTCTTTTAAGAGCTGTTTTACGCAATGTATCGCTGTACTATCCGTTGAATTAGTATAAAATATTTTCAAATTATTGGAGTCCAATGTACACGATTCATGGAACAACATATAGTTAATCTCTTGATATAACAACCTGTTTTTTAAATCGGGTAATTGAATTTTTGTAGTGATAAGTTTTAGCAAATTATTTCTAAAGTTATCATTTAATGCCGTATTGTTATTTTCTTGATAAGCAATATTATATAGGTAAGATTCAATATAGTTTTGATAGGCATAATATCCGGATAATTTCGAATCATTTAAGTCAATTTTATCCTTTCTAAAACTGTAAAAATGATCAGATGGGACAAAACCAGTGGTGTCCAATGATTTATTGTGATAATAAGGATATAATTCTTTTAGTCGGTAGATGGGATACTGAATCACGCCCTGAGCCAAATGCAGAAATGCATCGGATAAATTATGGTTGGATTCTTGTAGTTTGTCCAGTAGGTTATGGTGACGGGTAAACAAGTCGTTAATCTTTTCTTCAAAAGCAGCTTCATCTAAAGAAAAATAACTGTAAAAATTAGTATTTTCTTGTTCGTTTGCCAAAAATAAACGAATCAATAGCTCGTTTTTATCTGCGCCTTCTCCGTCAAAAACCAAGGTTTCGTCAAAATCCCAAGTATTTAATCGTAAATAGAGACTATCACCGGGTTCTAAAAATACATATTGAAATTCATAACCATGTTTGAAATAATACAATCCGGAATCTAAACCAGTAAATCGTTTTCCAAACGTATGTGCTTTGGACAGTGGTAAAGTATCAATAACCTGTTCATTTTTCATCAATAGAACCCAATTGGATTTCGGGTTGATAATTTCACCGCCAAAATAAAAACTCGCATCCTTAGATGGGTGTTTACAACCTATGGATACTATCAAGAGAAAAATATATACACTGTATTTTTTCATCAAGGCAAATGTAAGTGAGTCTGGCTTGTTCTCTTGTTAATTCGATGTTAAAAAGAAATGTATCATACTGGATTGAATAGAGGAAAAATGCCGGATAGGGTTTGGAATCGATTTTTTCACTTTCATAGCGAGTAACATTCATAAATAAATCTTATTTTCGCGCCATAAAAATAAGAATATATGTTATCAGTATCCAATTTATCCGTACAGTTTGGAAAAAGAGTTTTGTTTGATGAAGTTAACGTACAATTTACCCAAGGAAATTGTTACGGTATTATCGGTGCTAACGGATCGGGAAAATCCACTTTTCTAAAGATTCTTTCCGGTCAGATAGACCCTACATCCGGTCATGTACACTTGGAAAAAGGAAAACGGATGTCTGTACTGTCTCAAGACCACTTTGCTTTTGATGCACATCCGGTTTTGGAAACGGTGATGATGGGAAACAAACCTTTGTTTGACTTAAAAAAAGAAATGGATGCGATCTATGCCAAACCCGATTTTTCAGATGAAGACGGCGTTCGCGTTGGGGATTTGGGCGTTTTATTTGAAGAAATGGGTGGGTGGAATGCAGAAAGTGATGCTGCCAATTTACTATCATCATTGGGTATTAAAGAGGAGTTGCATTATACTTTAATGTCTGATTTGGATAATAAAGCAAAAGTACGGGTCTTATTAGCACAAGCTATTTTTGGAAACCCCGATGTGCTGATTATGGATGAACCTACCAATGATTTGGATTTTGAAACCATCGGATGGTTGGAAAATTTCTTAGCCAATTATGATAATACCGTCATAGTAGTTTCACACGACAGACACTTTTTAGATGCGGTTTGTACCCATATTTCTGATATTGATTTTGGTAAAATTACCCATTACTCGGGAAATTATACTTTTTGGTATGAATCCAGTCAATTAGCTGCCCGCCAACGTGCGCAACAAAATAAAAAGGCAGAAGACAAGAAAAAAGAACTGGAAGAATTTATCCGTAGATTTTCTGCCAATGTAGCGAAATCTAAGCAAGCGACTTCCCGAAAAAAGATGATTGAAAAGTTGAATGTAAATGATATAAAGCCCTCAAGCAGAAGATATCCGGGAATCTTTTTTGAAGAAGAGCGTACGGCAGGAGATCAAATATTGAATGTAGAACATTTGGCAAAATCCATAGACGGCGAAGTCTTGTTTAAGGATGTACATTTTAACTTAAACCGCGGTGATAAGGTCTTGATTATCTCTAAAAATTCCAGAGCTTTAACCAGTTTTTTTGAAATTTTAATGGGCAATGAAAAACCGGATACCGGTGATTTTCAATGGGGTGTTACTACTTCACAAAGTTATTTACCGGTTGATAATTCCTCTTTTTTTAACAAAGATGTCAATTTGGTAGAATGGTTGAGAGAGTGGGCTAAAACCGAAGAAGAACGCGAAGAAGTGCATTTACGTGGTTTTCTTGGAAGAATGCTCTTTAGTGGCGAAGAGGCTTTAAAGAAATGCAGTGTATTGTCCGGAGGTGAAAAGGTGCGATGTATGCTTTCGCGTATGATGATGACCAGAGCCAATGTGTTGTTGATAGATGAACCTACCAATCATTTGGATTTGGAATCTATTCAAGCTTTTAACAATGGCTTAATCAAATTTAAAGGAACTATCTTATTTAGTACTCACGACCACGAATTTGCTCAAACGGTCGCCACTAGAATTCTGGAATTAACACCCAAAGGTGTGATTAATCGCTTTAGTACCTTTGACGA
>CAYNFJ010000132.1:3239-5178 GCA_964396505.1 uncultured Polaribacter sp.
AAAGAATTACGTCAAAAGATGTATAGTTGAGAATATTATTTTGTTTTAGCGGTCACTCTCCTTCATCATTGACAATCGCTTCTTGTTGGCGGATACTCTCTTGATGCACTTCTTTGAATAACTTACTGACAAATTTGATATCTAAGTTGGCTTTTTGTGAAATGAGTGTCATTTTTTTAATCACTTCATTCCATCGGTCGGGTTGTAATACCGCTACATTGCGTTCTTTTTTTACCTGGGCTATTTCCTTGACAATTTCCATTCTTTCTGCCAAGGTTTTAATCAAGGTTTTATCGGTTTCATTAATTTTTTTACGTAAAAGCTCTAATTTGTCAATATACTCCGGTTCTTTAAATTTTTTAGCTCTTACAATGAGTCGGGTAATGATCTCTTGATGTGTTTTTGGGGTAATTTGTTGCTTGGAATCGCTCCAAGCTTCATCAGGATGATGGTGTGTTTCTATCATCAATCCATCGAACTGGAGGTCTAGAGCGGTCTGGGATACCTGTTCTATAATAGCTCGTTTTCCTGAAATATGAGAAGGGTCACATATCATAGGAATATGAGGAAAACGGGACTTGAAATCTATGGGGATTTGCCATTGAGGCGGGTTTCGGTAATCGGTTTTTTCATAGGTTGAAAACCCTCTGTGAATAACTCCTAGATTAGTGATTCCGGCTTTGTATAGACGTTCTACACCGCCAATCCATAATTCTAAATCGGGATTAACCGGATTTTTGACCCATACTATTTTGTTGGTGTTTTGTAAGGCATCAGCAATTTCTTGAACGGCAAAAGGATTGGCTGTAGTACGGGCACCTATCCATAGAATATCTATATCGTGTTCCAGTGCTTGTTTCACATGATTCGCATTGGCTACTTCTATGGCAATGAGCAGACCGGTTTCTTTTTTGACCTGTTGCAACCAAGTCAATGCAGGTGTGCCTACTCCTTCAAAACTACCGGGGCGTGTTCTGGGTTTCCAGACTCCGGCTCGATACACATTTACTTTCGTGTCTTTGAGTTGGTGTGCTATTTCCAAAACTTGTTCTTTAGTCTCTGCGCTACAAGGTCCGGCTATGGTCAAGGGATATCCTAAATGCATATCTGTCAGCCATTTTCCAAGTTGTTTATTTTGTTCCATATGATTTGTTTTAATTGATATGTATCTTACGTAATTAGGGTAAAATGTTTTTAATACGATTGGTCGCTTTCATAATTTGAAAGATGGGTTCAGGTTCTTCATTTTCAATATATTTTTTAAAAAGGCTTAAATTTTTAATATACTCATCCAATGACTTGACGATACTTTCTTTGTTTTCAATAAAAATAGGGGTCCAGGTTTCCGGCGAACTTTTGGCCAGACGAACGGTAGAGGCAAAGCCGCTGCCGGCCATATTGAAAATATTTTTTTCGCTTTTTTCAATTTCCATTACCGTTTTACCCAGCATAAACGAGCTGATATGTGACAGATGTGATACATAAGCAATATGCGTATCGTGCGCTACACTTTCCATAAAATCGGTTTGCATCTCAAGTAAATCAAATAGTTCCAAGGCTGTTTTAAGAATATCCGGACGGGTCAACGACACATCGCATACAATGTTTTTTTTATGGGTAAATAAGTTGCTAATTGCCGCCTCGGGACCGGAGAATTCAGTTCCGGCTATGGGGTGGGCAGCAACAAAATTTCCTCTTTTTGGATGATTTTTAATGCTTTGACATATACGATGTTTGGTAGATCCTACATCAAATACAAGGGTGTTATTCTGTATTTTATTTAGAACTGTAAGGGATATTTCGGGTATTTTATCAACGGGAACTGCTATAATTACCAAGGATACTTGCGGTAAATCTTGTAAAGTAGCAGTCTGATCTATCAGTTGTAATTCCAAGGCCTTCTTGAGGTGATTGGGATTGGTATCTATACCGTAAATCG
>CAYNFJ010000133.1:0-5080 GCA_964396505.1 uncultured Polaribacter sp.
ACCGGCTGTACCTCTAAAGATAGTCCAAGTAAGATAATCCTTAATTTGAGTTAAATCATTGTTTTTAAATACTTTATCAACCTCTTTCATATAATCAGGTTGTGAATTTATCAAGGTATCAACCTCTAGATGCAAGGCCTTTAAATATTCTTGAATGGCTATATTAGGAATACTTTTTTGCAAATCGGCAACACGCATCGGATGATAGGTGTTTTCCGGTTTACGCCTTGCTTCCTTGGTGAGTTTTGCTTTGGCTAATTGGGTTTCAAGTTGTAAAATATTCTTTTGCGCTCTATGAATCATAGTACTATCTTTACTGATAAAAGCAAACATTTTAGCAATATGACGCGTGTATTGACTACGTATTTTCTTGGAATCTTCATCATTGGACACATAATAATCCCTATCCGGCAAACCGGCACCTACCGGAAATAGATACAATACATTTTTATTACTGTCTTTCATATCGGCATGGACACCCAC
The DNA here is from genome assembly GCA_964396505.1 of uncultured Polaribacter sp. Classification (GTDB taxonomy): domain Bacteria; phylum Bacteroidota; class Bacteroidia; order Flavobacteriales; family Flavobacteriaceae; genus DQTL01. Next base: position 484 of record CAYNFJ010000133.1, read on the forward strand.
ACCAAAAAAACAAGAACTCAATAGGGGTTCATATTTTGTCATAAAATCAAGGACTCCTTGCTTGGTTTTGATTCGGTCAATCTCGTCTAGATAAGGTTTTACAGGAGCAATTCCTTCTTTTTTTCGAGTCTTTGTATCCAATATAGAAGCAAAATAATCTATGGCTTTGCGTTGATCTGTCCCTGCTTTGTACGCATTAGATTGGATCGCTTTGTTTAAAATATCCAATGTATTCAAATCGGTATTTTTACGCAGTTCATCAAAACTACCCCAACGTGCTCTATCTGGTGGAATTGTAGCAGTTTTCATCCATTGACCATTTACATAATTATAAAAATCGTCTTGAGGTTTTACAGTTGTATCCATAAGAGCCAGGTTTAATCCAATTGTTTTTTTCGTTGTATTTTTTATGTCTTTTTGATATGTTTGGCAGGAGAATAATCCTATGGCAATCAATAGCGCTAAGCTGATGTTTTTCATTCTATTTAATTTTTGAGCGTCAAAGATATTATATTTTATATTTACAGAAGCGCTAATCCTAGAAATACTGTATTTTTACAGCGATTTTTTTACTTTTTCGATGGAATTAATAGAACAAATAGCCCAAAAAACCCCATTTCCTGTCAAAGGAATAGCAAACACCTTACAACTACTTGCCGAGGATTGTTCCATTCCTTTTATTGCACGCTACAGAAAGGAAATGACCGGAAATTTAGACGAAGTAGCCATTGCGATGATTGCCAAATTAAAAAAAGAGTATGATGCGTTGCTCAAACGTAAAAACAGTATTCAAAAAGCAATGGAAGAAATGGGTGTATTAACTGATGTACTCAAAAAACGTATTGAATATACAGATACACTCACAGCTTTGGAGGATCTCTATTTACCCTACAAGAAAAAACGTAAGACAAAAGCTGAAATAGCGCGCAAAAACGGCTTGGAACCACTTGCCAAAATTATAATGGCACAAAGGTCTGATGCTATTGAATACATCGCTTCACAATATTTGAATGACACGATTACAAATGAAGATGAAGCCCTAGCAGGGGCCGGACATATCATAGCCGAATGGATCAATGAAAATATAGGAGTTCGTACTAAATTAAGAAGAACTTACGAACGAAAATCTTGGATTGAATCAAAAGTAATCAAAGGAAAAGAATCCGAAGAAAAAGCGCAAAAATTCAAAGATTATTTTGACTGGTCAGAGCCATTACATCGTTGTCCTTCCCATAGATTACTCGCCATATTACGAGCAGAAAAAGAAGGAATTGTACGCATAAAGATTCATATTGATAAAGAAGAAGCATTCGAAAACATCAGCTATCGTATTATCAAAAAAGATTCGAGCACGGCATTGTATTTAAACCAATTTATATCAGATGCCTATACGCGTTTATTGGCTCCTGCACTATCCCACGAAGCGTTGCAGAAAGCCAAAGAAAAAGCCGATGCCACCGCCATAAACGTATTTGCCAAGAATCTGAAACAGTTACTGCTGGAGGCACCTTTGGGCGAAAAAAATGTGTTGGCTATAGATCCGGGGTTTAGAACCGGTTGCAAGCTAGTTTGCTTGGATAAACAAGGAAATCTGACGCACAATGAAACCATCTATCCACATCCACCCCAAAACGAAAAGCTGATGGCTATGAAAAAAATACGTTCCTTAGTCAATGCACATAAAATTGATGCCATTGCTATAGGCGATGGTACTGCCTCCCGTGAAACAGAACGTCTTGTTAAAACAATACGTTTTGATAAAGAAATACAAGTGTTTGTCGTCAGTGAAGCCGGCGCTTCCATCTACTCCGCTTCCAAGATTGCTCGAGAAGAATTTCCCAATTATGATGTAACAGTCAGAGGAGCTATCTCTATCGGAAGGCGGTTACAAGATCCCTTGGCTGAATTGGTGAAAATAGACCCCAAATCTATCGGAGTAGGACAATACCAATACGATGTCAATCAAACCCAATTAAAAGAAGAATTGGATCATGTGGTTTCCAGTTGTGTAAATTTGGTGGGTGTAAACATCAATACAGCCAGTAAATCTTTATTGACCGCTGTTTCCGGCATCGGAGAAAAATTGGCTGAAAATATCGTCAAATACCGTTTGGAAAATGGAGCTTTCAACACGAGAGATACTATTCAAAAAGTACCTCGATTGGGCGCCAAAGCCTTTGAGCAAAGTGCCGGTTTTTTACGAATCAAAAATGGTGATAATCCATTAGATGATTCAGCAGTACATCCGGAAAGTTATCCGGTTGTTCAAAAGATGGCTCAAAAATCGGGGCTTACAATAGCTGAAATCATCGGAAATAAAGAAGCTATTTTAAAACTACAGCTATCTGATTTTATAACCCAAAAAATAGGATTGCCCAGTTTACAAGATATTAAGAACGAATTACTGAAACCCGGATTGGACCCTAGAAAAAAAGCCCGTGTATTTGAATTTAATGAAAAAATAAGGACAATAGATGACGTAGTAGAAGGTTTAATACTTCCCGGAATTATCAACAACATCACCAACTTTGGCTGTTTTGTATCTTTGGGCATTAAAGAAAGTGGTTTGATTCACATCTCACATCTCTCCAATACTTTTGTAAAAGATCCCAATGAGATTGTACAACTGCATCAACATGTTCAAGTAAAAGTATTGGCAGTAGATCGTATACGAAAACGTATTCAGTTGAGTTTAGTTCAATAATTATTTTTTAAAAAAATATACTGTTTTTATTGTTAAAGATAAAAAAAGATTCCTTACCTTTGAGTGTATTTTAGAAACACTCATTTCTAATGAACGCAAGACTTCGCATACCATTATGTGTCTGTAAAAAATATCTATTTTACAGGTATTTTCTTAAAAACAATTTAATCTTTTTTAAAATGAAAAATGCATTAATTACCAGTCTATTGCTATTGTTTGTATTTCGTTTACAAGCACAAGATCCACCGCGTAAATCCGACCAAAAAGGAAGTAAGGATTACCCTACAATCTCCCGCTATAAAGGAGCTGTTATTCAAGAGTATGATACCGTTAATTACGGCGAATTCTATCTGGGACTGGATAAACCGGTTAGAAAAGATTTTAAAGGACGGGGATTATTTTTTAATAAATACCTGACTGTAAAAGGTAAAATTATCAATACACAATATCTCATTCCTTTTGAAGAAGGAGTATTAAAAGTGTATGAAAATTATAAAAATGCTTTGCAGGTAGCAGGCTATAAGATACTTTATATAGAAGATAGTAGCGAATACAACAATTTTTACCATGACGATTATTACAATTATTTAATAGGTTTTCCCAAAGCAGCTTATGGAATAAATACCGATAAATACTACTATATTGTAGCAAAAGGCGTAAAAGATGGCATCGATGTCTATGTAAATCTATACATCGCTGTTGGGGGCAATTACGGACAAGATTTTATTGTAGTGAATCAATCCATTATTGAGACAACTCCTTTGGAATTAGGCTTAGTCACCGCCGATAATATTGCTCAAAATATGGAAAATGCGGGACATGCGGCCATTTATGACATTCATTTTGCAGTGAACAGTGCTGAAATTGATAGTAAATCGGACAGTCAAATGCAGAATATCGCCACCTATTTACAAGCCCATCCGGAACAGCAATTTTTTATCGTGGGTCATACCGATAATACCGGTGAATTTTTATTGAACAAAAAATTATCCGAAGATCGTGCCAACGCTGTGATGAATCAATTAATTACAAAATACCATATCAATCCCGATCAATTATTGGCGTATGGAGTAGCCAACTTAGCCCCGGTTACCTCCAATAAAACCGATGAAGGAAAAGCCAGAAACCGTAGAGTTGAGATTGTATTGCGTTAAGAAAATAGCTCTGTTATGACTGAACAACTTTCAGGTAATTATAAATTTATATTAATATGGCAATTCATGGAGTTGGTAGCAATGATTTCATTTTTTGGTATTAGCTTTCTATTTTATGCCTTTAGTGAAGATAAGGACATCCTCTTTATATGGTCTATCCTATGGAAATTTATGATTGTAAAAATAGGCGTGCTATTCTTCTATTACAAAAGAAAAAAATGGACAATACTCTTTAACCTTATTCAGAATATTGCCATTTTTTTCGTTTTAATATATGCTTTTTTTTATACGCTTATTTATGGAAATCACGGGCAAATTGCTTCTCTTATCGGATTTGTTATCATCATACTAGCAATTATTTATCTGTATTATAGCATTATAAAAATGTGTTATCAGGATTGGAAGTTTCAATTACATTCATAAAAATTCAACTGCCACGTAAAACCCAACTAACACTAAATCAATAATATAACATATTTATTCCTAAATATTAACTGATTATAACAATGCAATATCAATGCTAAAATATGGAGTTGTTTTTCACTTAATTTTTGTGTGTTAATATAATCTGTCATATTTACTTTTTATTTATCATTTTTATACTTAAATTTGTAGGTCTCTCCCACATCTATTTGATGTACAACATGATATCTCATTCTAAAAAGTAAAAGATGAAAAAAATTATTTTCTTTTTCTTGATGTTGGGTACTACTGCTTTTTCTCAACTATCAACCCACTT
>CAYNFJ010000134.1:0-5048 GCA_964396505.1 uncultured Polaribacter sp.
AGGGTACAGCTGCTTCGTAATCTGCTATTGCATCAATAGCTTGCTGCTCATCTGTTTTGTGATCCACACTATCCGGTTGTAGGCTTATGCTTTTTAGTTGCGCTTGGTTTGTCACCGGAATACTCACTATAAACTCGGTACCCGCCCGAAGCGCACTACGGACTGTTATTTGCCCATTCATCATCGTAACCACTTCTTTTGTCAAGGAGAGTCCTATACCCGTTCCATCGGTTAATAAGTGTATGTCCGCTTGATAAAATCGATCGAAAATATGGGGTAAATCTTCTTTGGAGATACCAATACCATTGTCTTTTACTTTCAGGATTAAACACGGTGTACCGGCTACCAAACCCTTATTGGCATGTAGAATAATCTTACCCTCCTGACCGGTAAATTTAATGGCATTGGAAATAAGATTTGAAATGATGATGGTCATTATTTCGGGATCAAAATCCATTTGCAAAGACTTGATTTCATCATAAAAAATCAAATCAATTTTCTTATGCTTTGCCAAAGAATGAAAACTCTCCACATTCAATCTTAGAAAGGGAATAATATCATCTTGAATGGGATGTAATTGCATTTTACCACTTTCTATCTTGGACAAATCCAATATTTGATTGATCAGAAAGAGGAGTTTTTTGTTATTTTTAGAGAGTATATCAAATTTGGATTTCAATTTTACCAATTGTTCCGGGCTTAATTCATCGATGATATTGGCTGTCATACCCATAATAACGGTTAGCGGAGTCCGTAGTTCGTGTGTAATATTGTTAAACAATTTGGTTTTTAATTCATCTATCTCGCGCAGTCTATCGGCTTCTTTTTGTGCCATTTTCCTCTTGAAATAAAAACGGTAATAGCCATATACCAAAGCCATAAAAAGCATCAAATAAGCTATATATGCCCCATTAGTACGCCACCATGGCGGTGCTACTTGCAATGTCAATTGAAAGGTTTTGTCAGCCCAAACTTTCCCATTCTGTCCACCTGCTAACAAAAGTGTATAGCTGTCAGGTGCTAAATTGAGTAATTGCAGTTCCTTACGATTTCCCAAATAGGTCCAATCTTTATCAATAGGCAAGAGTTTATAATAATAATCGGGTGTGTCGAAAGGACCCGATTGAGGAGAGGCAAATTTCATAAATACCGGAAAATCACGATATGCCAGCTTTAAGGGTTTGCCTGAAAACGGATTTAAATATGTCATCGCTATATTTCCGGATTTTGCTTGAGAGGCTCTTGATTCCGGTTTTTGGATTTCACTTATCAACACGGTGTGTTTTTCGCTACTTTGTAAAATCGTATCGGGATTAAAAGCCGTAAGCCCGCCAACTGTTCCAAAGTATATTTGGTCTTGTGAATCCTTAAAATTGGATAAGGAATTAAACTCATTATCGGGAAGCCCGTCTTTGGTAAAAAAATTGATAAAGCGTTCATTCGATTTATCAAAACAAGACAAACCCTTATTGGTCGCCAACCACAGATGATTGGACTGATCTTCCTGTATGGCATAAATTAAATTATTGGGGAGACCATCGGTAGTGTAATAGGTTTTAAACAGCTTGTCTTTAGGATTGAATTTATTGAATCCAAAACGAGTTCCAATCCACAAAATACCGTTTTTATCGATATAAATATTTTTAACGGAATTGGAGCTGATACTGTGAGGGTTCTCCGGATGATGTGTGAATTTATTAATCCGGTAAGCAGTATAAGAAGTATCGGTAAAAGTCAGTTGTTCCAGTCCGTCCAAGGAACCCAACCAATAGTTAGATGCCGTATCTTGTGCCATACAATACACCGTATTGGAACTGATTGTCTGCGAATTATTAGGCAGATGCTTAAAATATTGATAGGTATAGCGGTGTTTAGCCAGATTTCCTGTAAATCGTTTGATCCCTTGTCCTTTGGTACAAACCCACATTTGATTTTGTCTATCAACAAATAATTGTGTTACATTTTCATTCGATTCTTTCCGGTCACGTACAGGGATAAAGACCGGCTTGTCCGGATTAAATGTCTTGAGATGTACAGCAGAAATCCCCTTGGTACTGCCCAGCCACAAATAGCCCTGATGATCGTACACGATGGATTTTACGATGTTATCGGATATGCTGTTTTTATCGGATGCATCTTCTTTAAACAAGTATTTTTTTCCATTTCTAAAAAGATGTAATCCACCGGCTGTGCCCACCCATAAATCGTGTTTATTTTTATAAATAGACAGTACAATACGATTACTCAATTGATCTGTAATATTGTTAAATTTAGAGGGATAAAAACTAAAAATATCCAAATTTCTAGCCGTTCCAATCCAAAGAATTTTTCCATCTGCCCATAGTGAATATACCGTGTTATGGGAGATTATATGATTGTTTTCATGTTGGTATAAAGCTAATTTATGAAAGCTGCTATCGGGATCTTCTCTTCTCAAACGATACAGCCCGTTGCCCGCTCCCACCCATAGTTCCAGCGGAGAGGTAAAAACTAGAGCATACACAAAGTATTTTCGTGTTTTACGTGTTCCCGAAGTATTCAGGTCAAAAAACGAAAATGAATTATCTTCTTTATTCAAGCACCAAAATCCGTTGTTACCCCCTATCCACAGATTTTTAGTATCATCTATAAAGCAATTGATTCGTGAATCGGATTTGAAATTGTCCAATTTATGGAAATGAACTTCTTTATCTTGAATACCGGCATAGAACACTTCTCCGGATGCCGTTCCTACCCATAACTTTTGACCGGTATCAATGTATATATCCGTAATGGAAATTTCATTATTGGAAACCGGTATGGTATCTATTTCAAAATGTGCTGCGGTGGTTTCCCGAATACGGATTAATCCTCTATTGACATCCATCGTATTCGCACTGATCCATATAGCTCCGGTTGTATCCTTTTGGATATTAGTTACTACCGATGATTCTATTAATTTATTAAAATAGCTGTTGAAATGCGGTTTGACAAAATTATTATGCTTGGGATCGTAATAACAAAAACCCCGATTCGTGGTTCCTATCCATATCCGCCCTTTATCATCTTCGCACAGGGTATTGATAAAATTTCCACATAAACTGTTTTTATCTTTTGGATTGTGATAAAATCGTACGATATTGGTACCGTCAAAACGATTCAAACCGTCGATGGTTCCCAACCAGACAAAACCTTTGCTATCTTTTAGTATCGTACGAATACTTACCTGTGACAAACCGTCTGTGGAAGATATATGCCTGATTTTTTGAGGAAGTGCCGGCAAAAAATCTTGAGCTGATAAAACGAAATATCCTCCTAAAAAAAGGAAAAGAAAGATTGTAAATTTTCTATTTTTAATTGTACCAAACACCCTAAATACGGTTGAAAGAATGTGCAGTCACAAATTTAGTCATTTATTTACAAACCCCACTTCCCGAGCGTGTTTATTTTAAGCTTAAATACAGTCAGGGAAAGAAGCAAATCAAACACACTCCAAACCCCTTTCAAGAGCTCAAGGCAAGACATCTGATTATATTATTTTTATAGAAAAAAGTTTACTTTTTAAGCAGTTGTTTTACGGCATTAAACAGTTTTCCATCGGATAATACGGCTCCTTGTTCTATCAATTGGAATAGTTCTTTGTTTCGAGTATCCGTATAGGGTTTTTCTCCTCTAAAATACTGAATAGACGGATCGTTGGAATGGTCAATCCACCAATCGTAGCCCGCTTTATCTAACAAATTGATATTTTTTTTATTCACCTGTACGACCAAACGTTCCATATGTTCGGGTAAACAATGAAAAAGGTTGATACTATCGGGCGAAAAGTGGTCTAGATAGGTCACTTTTTTTAACACTTCTTCCCAAACCAAGTCGCTGAAATTTTCTAACTGCCGGTTTACTTCCGGCGCATCGGACTTTTTTAATTGTGTCCAATCTTGTTGGGTAATTTCTTGAGCGGCTAAAAAAGTGGCGAACTCCTTGTGCAAGGCTTCCAATTGTTCTTTGCTTAATAAACGGTACTTCACGGATGTTTTTTTTAGTTTTCAGGTGGCAAAAATACGGTATTTTTTTAGGAATGGAGAGGGATTTGTGGGGAAGATGATTTGGGTTCTATGAAAAACACACACCCGCCCCTCTCAAGAGGGGAACTGGGGAACCCGACCCTTTGTTCAATGACATACACACCCCCGACCCCTCTCAAGAGGGGAGCTGGAGAGGTTCAATCAGGTATCTAAATCGGTATAGATGGAGTTTTGTGATTTGTATTCCGGGACTATGCGTTTTAATTGTTGTACTATTTCCATATTATCCAATTGCGGTAGATTCTTCAACACTTCCAGTGCTTGTTGTAAGACAAGTGCATCGGGTTTGGCGACTTGGGCAATCATAATCTTAGGATGATAGGTGGGGTTTACATTTTCAGCCGTATGTAACAATTCTTCATATAGTTTTTCACCGGGACGTAGTCCTATAATTTCAATCCCAATTTCATCCGGATAATGATATCCTGAAAGTGTAATCATTTTTTTTGCCAGATCAAATATTTTTACAGATTTACCCATATCAAATACAAAGATATCACCGCCTTTGCCCATTGCACCGGCTTCTAATACCAATTGACAGGCTTCGGGAATGGTCATAAAAAAACGGGTAATATCCGGGTGGGTGACTGTCAAAGGACCGCCTTTTGCCAATTGTTTTCTAAAGAGTGGAATGACCGATCCATTGGAACCCAAGACATTCCCAAAACGGGTGGTAATAAATTTGGTTTTCTTTTTGGTGGCAGAGAAAGTGGCATACATTTCGGCTACGCGCTTGGTTGCACCCATCACGTTAGTAGGATTTACTGCTTTGTCGGTAGAAACCATCACAAATTTTTGAACCTTGTATTGAACCGCTAAATCCATTAAACTTTTAGTACCTAACACATTGACACGAACCGCTTCGTACGGATTGGCTTCCATCAATGGGACATGTTTGTAGGCGGCGGCGTGGAAAACCACATCAATGGAGTTGTTTTGAAATAAAGATTCCATCTTAGAAAAATCCCGAATATCGGCGACCAG
>CAYNFJ010000135.1:0-4956 GCA_964396505.1 uncultured Polaribacter sp.
TTAACAAAGATAATATAACTTTCTTTATTGCTGAAAATCTTTTTTTCAATAACCGTTAACGCGGTTTTATGAGCGAATCATTCGGTATGAAAAAGAATTGAACCGTATTCGACAATATATCATTTTCAATCCGTAAATGTGGAAACAGAATGGGGATAATCAGGGATTGATTATAGTTTATATACCATTTTTATTTACGAATGGGTTGCATCAATAAGCAAACTCACCAAAAGCTACTTTCGTTGATAGTCACGAATAGCTTCTTTGATATGTTTCATTCTGTTTTCGGGGCTGGGGTGGGTGCTTTGAAACTCCGGAACCCGCTGACCGCCGGCCGCTTTTTTTAAGATTTCCATTACACCCAGCATTTGTTCGGGATCGTATCCGGAATCTATCATAAAATGCACGCCTAGTTTATCAGCTTCCAACTCATCATCACGACCGTATTTCATATTGATCATATTGCCTATCATAGCCGCAGTTTGGGCTGCACTTGCCCCACCGTCAGAGCCTACTAAGACCCCGTTAACAATCCCTTGTGTAAGGTTTTGTTTGGCAATACGTTCGGCAGAGTGTCTTCCTACCACATGCCCTATTTCGTGTCCTAAAACACCGGCCAGTTGATCTTCATTGGTCAATCTTTTTAATAATCCATAGGTGATAAACACCTGTCCACCGGGCAGGGCAAAAGCATTAATGGTATTGGGATCGCGTAACAAGTGAAAATCATATTGATAGGGCGTTTCTCTGGCAATACTGCTATTGACAAGCCTTTCGCCAACTTTATCTACTAAATTTTGAAGGCGTTGATCCGGTAATAAACCACCGAATTGTTGTGTCATCTGCGGGACACTTTGCAGTCCCAGTGCTATTTCTTGTTTCGGTTCCAGTGTGATATGTTGTTTTCTACCGGTCCATTGATTGGTATCGGAATTAGACCAGTATTTAATCAATGAAAAAAGGATGATTCCAGCTGCAATAATCAGTTTTAAAGGAAGTCCTCTTCTTCTTCGAGTAGTTCTGTAATAAGCCATCATTTTAATATTTTAATTGGATGCGTAAAGATACAGTTTTTTATTAAAAATTGTATAGAATGTATTGTTTTGCTATATTTACGCCACTATTCATATTATTGAAGGGTCTAACTTGAATTATTAGGTTGTTTTACGATCTTTTAATGGTATAAAAACTACTAACTTTATGAACCGAATTCTAAAAAGGCTCCCCGAGCATTTGCATCAATACATTGTAGATCAAGATTACGCAGCCTATACATCGCAACAACATGCCCTATGGCGTTATGTGATGCGGGTACAGATGGCGGCATTGCAAAACAAAGCACATGCGTCTTATCTGGAAGGCTTAATTAAGACCGGAATTGCTGTAGATGCCATCCCCAGTATGGAAGAAATGAATCATAAATTGGCTCAAATAGGTTGGGCTGCTGTGGCCGTTGACGGTTTTATTCCACCCAATGCTTTTATGGAATTTCAAGCCTATCAAGTCCTGGTTATTGCCAGTGATATTCGTACCATTGAGCATATTTTATATACGCCGGCTCCTGACATTATTCACGAAGCCGCCGGTCACGCACCTATTATTGCCAATCCGGAATATGCCGAATATCTGAGGCGTTTTGGAGAGATAGGAAGTAAAGCCATCTCATCGGCTCAAGATGTGGCACTTTATGAAGCCATTCGTGCCTTATCTATTTTAAAAGAAAACCCCGATGCACCCCAACAGGCTATTGAAAAAGCAGAAAAGGAAGTGCTTCGTATTCAAGATTCAATCACCGAATTGTCCGAAATGGCACAGATTAGAAACCTGCATTGGTGGACGGTTGAATATGGTTTGATAGGAACATTGGACAATCCTAAGATATACGGTGCCGGCTTGTTATCCTCTTTAGGAGAGAGTATGAGTTGTTTGAAAAATGATGTGGAGAAAATACCGTATTCTATTGCTGCTGCGCAACAAAATTTTGATATTACAAAACCCCAACCCCAATTGTATGTCACACCGGATTTTGCCCATTTAAGTATGGTTTTGGAAGAATTTGCTAATAAGATGGCCATTAGAAAAGGCGGATTATCCGGAGTTAAGAAGCTGATTCAATCGGAGAGTCTGGGAACTGTAGAACTCTCTACGGGAATTCAAATATCCGGTGTTTTTAGCCGTGTTATTTACGATAATGATGGCAAAATATGGTATGTTCAAACCCGTGGTAAAACCGCTTTAGCGTCTAGAAATAAAGAGTTGATTGCCCATGGAACTTCCTACCACTCCGATGGTTTTGGCAGTCCTGTTGGGAAGTTAAAAGGGATCAATCTGGCTATTGAAGATATGTATCCATCAGATTTGGAAGCCTATGGTATTTATGAAGGGAAAGATGTAGTGTTGGATTTTGCCGGAGGCATACAAGTAAAGGGAACAATTATTACCGGTGTCCGGAATTTACAAGGAAAAATTCAATTAATTTCATTTCGTAATTGTACCGTTACCTATCGAGATGAAATCTTGTTTCAACCCGAATGGGGCGTGTATGATATGGCAGTGGGAAAACGCGTGTTATCGGCTTATGCCGGTCCGGCCGATCCCCATTCTTTTTTGAATGTTGGCAATAAATCTCCCCTTAAGACTCCCGAGAAAAACTATTTGTATAGAACATTGCCATTGTATGATTATTATCAAGCGGTACGAAATTACAGAGAGTCGGGAACTATAGATATAGGTTCATTGCAAGAAATTTTTGTACAAATTCAGGCGTATTATCCGGAAGAGTGGCTGCTCTTATTAGAACTATATGAATTGGTTAAGGATAAGGATTCCCGTTTTGCAGATACAATACATAACTATTTGCAGTCAATAGCTTCCAATCCGGTATTTGAAAAATTGATACGACAAGGGCTTCGTCTTATTTAATAATGCCTTTCATCGGAAGTAATGTAATAATAGTTACTAAAAGAGTTTTTTTTTATTTCGTTATTTGTAAACTGAAAATTGATATAGTAGATGCGTTTGTTTGGATTTTTTGAGGGAGATGTCGCCAAGATTGATGCATATCTTAAAAAAGGAGCTGTGGTGATAGATGTACGAACTCCGATGGAATATAACCAAGCACATGCACCGGGTTCAGAATTGATTCCTCTGGATGCTATTCCGCAAAATGTAGCGAGAATTCAGGAGATGAATAAGGCGGTAATATTGGTTTGCAGGACAGGAGCCAGAGCCGGTTCGGCCAAACGTTTTTTGCAAAGATTTGGCATCGATGTAATCAATGGAGGCGCTTGGCAAGCGGTAGTACAAGAGTCGTGATAAAGAAGTTTTTGTATATATTTAGTTAGTAGTGAAAATGGGTTTTTGTAGCTTTACAAAGCCCATTTTCTTTTTTTCTTCAATCAATGATAGAACGCAATATATAAGGAGACTTATCCTACCTTACTTTAATTTTTGTGTAATGTTTTTTCTAAGGTTTTACTATGAGCTTAAGCATAGGCTATATTATATTGGTCACTGAATCTTTTTATTAAGTCATCAATATCATTTTTTCTAGCAATTGGACTCATCCATTCTTTAGGGATTGAGTTAAATCCGTAATAAAGACCGGCAAGCCCTCCGGTTACTGCGGCCGTTGTATCTGTATCGTCGCCTAGGTTTACCGCCTTTAATACAGCTTCTTGATAAGATTTGCTTGTTAATAAACACCATATTGAAGCCTCTAATGTGTGAATTACATAGCCCGAAGAATGTATGGAACTTTCCGGTAAACTTGCCAAATTGCCTTGGGTAATTCTATCGAAAAGAGCGATTTCTTTGGGATGTATTTTTAGTTTTTGTACGAGTTGTAGCAATGAGCGGTTTGCAGCTTTGTACGCATCAGGTACAGGAGATTTAATATCAGCGCTTAAAAAAGAAGCCAATTCCAGATAATAAAAACAAGCCAAAACAGATCGTATATGACCGTGGGTAATGCTTGATACTTTTTTAATCAATTCGTATCGCTCTGTGCTATCCTGTATTTTTTGCACTTCAAAAAGTAAGGGTAGTATGCGCATCAATGCGCCGTTTCCGTTTGAATTTTCTGTAAGACTCCCAGCCGATATTGCTTTTACTCCTTTTTTAATACTAAGGATGGCTTCTCTAGTTGAATTTCCAATATCGAATACGATTCCGCGTGCAGTCCAATGATTTTCGTCAAACCATCGGACAAAACTAGTACCAATATTTTGAAAGTCTAAGCCTTTTGTCAATTCATCGGCAAGGCAAAGTGTTAAAGAACTATCATCAGACCAAGTTCCTACCGGTTGGCCGTGCGTTCCAAACCCCGTCATATCGCTCACCGGATTTTGTTTTAAATAAGCCCTACTTTTAAATTCAACCGGAACCCCTAAAGCATCGCCTACAATGAATCCCCAAATGGCATTTTTTACAGGGTTATTTATGGTGCGGTTGGAAAGATATTCGATGTGAAATTTGAAATCTGCAATAGCTCTTTGCTCATCCGGCATTTGGTATCTATCGGGATTTGATTCTACCCAAAATTCATCTATATAATATGTATTTTCATCGGATATTAGCTTCGCTCTATATATTTCGTAGCCGGTCCAAGAACGATGAAAGTGTATGTATTGATTGTGGAAATATACAAACCATTTGTCCTCCATTTGAGCGGGAACCACTCCTAATCGCAATGTATTAAACTGTTTCATATCCAAAGACAGGGAGACCGCTACTTTCTTAGGTTGAAGCATTGGGAGGGTTTTCCAGCTGTTTTTTGTTGCGATTTCCATATTGTTCTGTTCCGATTGTTTAGGGTTTAAGATGGTTTGTATCTCAAAATGGTAAAGGGTTTATACATGTATTCTACAAGCCGGCATTGAGCCAAATTTACATTTTTTCTTTTATTAGTGTCCGATAAAAATACGATTATTTTAAATACCCCACATCAAGGCCAAT
>CAYNFJ010000136.1:0-4723 GCA_964396505.1 uncultured Polaribacter sp.
GGGAGGGCATTTTGTGGTAAATCATTTTCCAATGTAGTTGTAAAGTTAAGTTCACTCCAGTCACTATAAAGCCCTGCACCACAATCAGTACGTACTCTGAAAGTATAATCGGTTAAGGGGGTTAAATTGGTCACATTTGTATTATCATTGGTTGTGGTTCCCGAATCAATTACATTAGTTTGTCCGGTTTCCACGACTTCCCATTCTACCGGTTTGCCACTAGGAGCATCCCAATAAAAATTAGCTGAATTATAACCTATGTAACCGGCTCCTAGATCTTGAGGTTCCATACAAGGGACTTCTTCAAAACACAGGTCGGTGCTACCACTTTGCGTAGTACTCCAAAATAAAGCGTGATAGGTACCCGGATCAATATCTGTTACATTTACTTGTTGATCTACCATCTCACAAACTATCTCAGAGCTACCGGAACAATCCATACTGACAGACATCCCTACATTGGTGCCGGTTGCATTATTATTTATTCGTAAAGAAATTGTATTGGTAATCGTAATCTCAAACCAATACCCATACACCTCGTCCCCATTGCTACAAGACATTACCCCTTGAGATAGTGCTTGTGAAAAATCCAAATTAAATTTTACGGCGCTTTCATTATTACAATCTGTATTAATGACTGCTTGAATAGGAGCTTGACAAGTATCTCCATCGTATAATTGCAACCATTCGTACGCAGATGACCAGTCACTTACAGAGACATTATTAATTTGGCAAACACTTCTAATATAAATTTGATAATTATGGTGGGGTACTAAATTAGAAAGAGTTGCATTATTTGATTCAAAATTACCATTAGGAGTACCCGTAGCGGATTCTCCTTCAGTAAGATCAACCAGTTCATAATCCCAATAAGCTGGTGGAGGGTCATTCGCATCATTCCAAGTCACTGAAGCACTGGTATTGTTAAATGATACAACATTAATATTTTCCGGTGTCTGACAATCGGGAACCGGTTGTAAAGTAACATTTGCTATATAATTTCTTAAATAACTAGCTGTAGGAGGAGATGCGGGATCCGGATTATTTTGATAATCTCCAAGGAAAGTAATCCCTCTGGGATTCGTTACCGATGAACATAAAAAATCATCATCCATTCCATCTGCTCCTGCTGTATTTTCATCTATAGCAATCACTAAATTATCAGTTCCATTATATGAAAATGGAGTATCTAATGAAACCGATACGGAACCTCCATTGACATCAATTACACCAGAAAAAACTTGTATCATATTTGCAACATCAATCCAATCAGTAGTTGAATCAAATTGCGTTTTAGTAGTGTGCCCCATATAAATAACCCAATCATTTGAATCATTTATATAAGTGGCAGCTGAAACCGGATACACAAGGGTCGCTATATCCATTGCGGCACCAATTTCAGATTGCAGATAAATTACCTGAGAATACGAGTACGTGCTTGAAGGTTCAATAGGTAAGCCTTGATCTTCGGTTGTACCCGTTCCAATGGTCACTTGAGCAGCTATTTGTCCTATAAATATAAAGAAAATAGCCCCAATTAAAAAAGTAATTTTTTTCATTTGTACACATATTTTTAATTAATGAAGCAAGCTACAAAAAAAATAAATCGAAAAAACTGATAAATATCATTTATTAAAAAGGTGTCCGGATACTAATTCAAGGGGCTTTTCTGCTGTTTGAAACCAACGAGCATGTAGTTTTCCTTTCAGGGTGATTTGGGTTCCTTTAACCGATAGCCAACTCCCTTCTCTTAGCCCTATAACCGGAATCTCATTAAAAACCAGGTATTCTTTAATACGGGTTTCACGGGTTTCACCCATATGTGTTGAGTCGGGATCCGGATCTATATAATGTGGATTGATATTAAATGGAATAAGACCTAATGATTGAAAAGCAGGTGGATACACTATCGGCATATCATTCGTAGTCATAATAGTAGGTCCCGCAATATTACTCCCTGCGCTGGTTCCAAAATAAGGGATTCCTTGCGAGATCCTTTGTTTTAAAACCCCTAATAAATCTAATTGATATAACTCATTGAGTAAGACAAAGGAATTACCACCACCGGTAAAAATTCCTTTTGCTTGCATAATCGCTTCTTGCGGGCTGTCAAATTCGTGAATACCTTTTATTGCGATATGAATATTATTGAATGCTTTTTTTGCAACCTCAGTATAAGCATCATAGCTTAAGCCACTGGGACGTGCATAAGGGATAAACACCACTTCTTCCACTCCTTTAAAAAAAGCAGCTAACTCAGGTAATAAATAGCCTAAATAAGGTTTGCCATAGACGGTAGAAGTACTGGCTAATAGTAATTGTTGCATAAAGGATGATTTAATAAACCGTTCCCGGGTACAATTAAAAATCGCCCAAAGTTTCCGGATTTTGTTCCAAAGCAGCTACCAATTGTTCATCAGTAGGTGGCTTTCCGTGCCACTTGTATGTTCCCATCATATAATCTACTCCATACCCCATTTCGGTATGTAAGAGTACACATACCGGTTTTCCTTTACCGGTCAATGCTTTTGCTTTTTCTAAGCCTTCTAAAACAGATGAAATATCATTTCCTTTCAAAACATCGACTACAGTCCAACCAAAGGCTTCAAATTTTGCTTTTAAATCTCCCAATGAAACCACATCATCGGTATAACCATCTATTTGAGCTTTGTTATAATCTACGGAAGCTATGATATTATCAATGTTTTTAGCGGCTGCATACATAATAGCTTCCCAATTTTGACCTTCTTGTAATTCGCCATCACCTTGAAGCGTATAAACCAAATGTGTATCACCATCAATCTTTTTAGCTTGTGCCGTACCCAATGCCACACTTAAACCCTGCCCTAATGAACCGGCAGCAACCCGTATGCCCGGCAATCCATCGTGCGTAGAAGGATGTCCTTGTAAACGGGAACCCAATAACCTAAATTCAGCCAATTCTGATACCGGAAAAAAACCACTGCGCGCCAAGACACTGTAATAAGCCGGTGTGATATGCCCGTTTGACAAAAAGAATACATCTTCGCCTTTTCCATCCATTGAAAACGGCAGTTTGTAGTCCATAACCTCTTGAAAAAGAACAGTTAAAAACTCATTGGAACTCAAAGATCCACCGGGATGTCCCGATTGTACTTTATGTACCATACGTACAATATCGCGTCTGACTTGTTGTGCAAAATCTTGCAATTGAGAAATACTTGCCATAGTTTATTATTTGGTTGACAAAAGTAAGATTTTTTTAATTAGAAAGTTGATTGCAGTGTACTAATTTTCCTGATTATTCATACAATTTAGCCACTTGATCTGCCAGAAATTCAAGAAACAGTTCATCTTGTTTTGAAAAAGCGTTCAATTGATGCGAATCAATATCCAATTGACCAATATTAATGGTATTGACAAAAATTGGAATGACTATTTCTGATTTTACCCGGGTGCTACAAGCAATATAATTTGATTCAGATTGCACATTTTGCACTACAAAATTCCGGTTACTAAGGGCTACTTGCCCACAAATCCCTTTACCAAAAGCTATTTGCGTATGCTCCGTTTTGTCTCCCGCAAAGGGACCTAAATGCAAGGTTTGGGTTTTGTGGTCTGCAAAATAAAAACCTACCCAATCGTAATGATTAATATGATCGTGTAACAAATCACAAATATTTTGTAATTTTTGAAGCATCGTTTTATCCGATTGGGAAATCACGGTAATAATCGCTATTTTTAGGGAATCAAAATTCATTTTATATTTGTTAAAATACGTTGAACCAGTCGGGGTCCTTCATAGATAAATCCGGTAAATATTTGGATTAAATCAGCTCCGGCTGCTATTTTTTCCAAAGCATCTTGAGGTGTATGAATGCCTCCTACACCAATAATGGGAAATGCCTTATTTGATTTTTCCGATAAAAAACGAATCACTTCCGTACTTCTGTTTGTAAGAGGTTTACCACTGAGCCCGCCTTGGCCTATCTTTCTGAGACGCTCTTGCGGCTCTAACAATCCTTTTCTAGCAACGGTAGTATTGGTAGCCACCACACCGTCAATTTTAGTTTTTTGGACAATATCAATGATATCCAACAATTGCGAATCGGTCAAATCGGGTGCAATTTTAAGTAATATGGGTTTTCTCTTTTCTTTGGTATTATTCCGGTTTTGTAAAGTTTCCAACAAGTGCATCAAAGGTTTTTTATCTTGTAATTCCCTGAGATTAGGAGTATTAGGAGAACTGACATTTACCACAAAATAATCTACCACATCAAACAAGGCTTCAAATGCAAACAGATAATCAGCTACAGCATTTTCATTGGGTGTTTGTTTATTTTTACCGATATTTCCACCTATAATGATATTTGTATTTCTTTTTTTTAATCGAATTACCGCTTTATTAACACCTTCATTATTAAAGCCCATGCGGTTGATAATGGCTTGATCTTTTTTGAGCCTGAACAGTCTTTTTCTAGGATTACCGGCTTGCGCAAGCGGTGTAAGTGTCCCTATTTCTACAAACCCAAAACCAAAGCCGGCAAGGGCATCTACCACTACTGCATCTTTATCGAAACCGGCGGCTAAACCGATAGGATTGGGAAATTTCAAACCCCAAATCTCCCGTTCCAAAGAGGGCTTTTCAAGCCTATAAACCTTCTGTTGCCAATGGGATAAAAAAGGCATTTTTTGAAATATTCGCAAAGCAAAAAAAACCATCTGATGGGTAGTTTCCGGGTCT
>CAYNFJ010000137.1:0-4686 GCA_964396505.1 uncultured Polaribacter sp.
TTCGTCAATGGTAAAGCTTTTTTCCATTTCATATTCACGTCCTTTTTCCAATCCTGATTTTTCTAATACACGTTCTAGTACTAATTCTCCCCAATTTCCTTGTGTTTTACTGTCGCCTTTCAAAGCTTTGGTCAGGTTGATTGCTTCTTTACTCATCTGTTCGTTGAGTTCTTTCAACCCGATAATCTGTTGTCGCAAGGCAGCTTGATAGTCAATACTCTCTTTATGTGTTTGCTCTACTTTCTTTTCAAAGGATTGTATTTTTTCATTGAGAGGTGATAGAATTTGCTGTATATTGACTTTGTTTTGTTCGGTAAATTTGGTGGTTTTCTCTTCTAAAATTTTATTGGCTAAATTTTCAAATTCTTTTGTAAATTTTTCTTGAATTTTACTCAATTCCGATTCTTGTTGCAGGTACTGTTCCTTGAGATGGGCTATTTCTCCATCTTTTTGTGTCAATGCTATTAGGTGTGCTTCGCGTTTTTGTTGCTCGGTGTCCAAACTTTGTTTTAATGCTGTCACACGGTTCTTCAGTTGTTCTATCTCTGCAGACAATTGTTCTTTTTTAGCTATTAATCTTGTTTCCACACTCTTGTATTTACTCTGTTCCAAGAGTTTACCTATGATAAATCCAAGTAGTAAAGTGATAATTCCTGTAACAATAAGATATAATATAAAGTGATTCATTTTTTTCTATTTTTAAGACTACGAAGGTATGAAAAGCATTTTTTATAAAAAAAATAACTAAAAAATTAGTTTAAACTAAATATTTAGTTATATTTGCAGAGTGTAACTAATAAATTAGTTGAAAAATGATTAAAACATTAACCAAAGCAGAAGAACAGTTGATGCAAGTGGTATGGGAATTGGGTATGACTAGCGTGAGTGAAGTTATTAAACGTTTGCCCGAACCCAAGCCGGCCTATAACACGGTCTCAACCATCATACGAATATTGGAAAAAAAAGGTTTTATTGCGCATAAGGCGCAGGGGAGAGGTTACTTGTATTATCCGCTTATTTCCAAAGAAATCTACAGCCAACAATCGGCTAAAAAATTGGTTGACAATTATTTTGAAGGCTCTTTTCAAAGTATGGTGTCATTTTTTGTAAAGAAAAAAGATATGGATATTAGTGAGTTGGAAGATTTGTTAAAAAAATTAAATTCCTGAATCTATGATACAAGTTTTCTTACAAATTATCCTGTTTTACGCTATTTTTTGGTTGTTATATAAACTCCTGTTTCAACGAGATACCTTGTTTTATGCAAATCGGATTTACTTGTTATTGACCTCATTGTTGGCGGGAATCATTCCTTTTATACATATTCGTCTCTCTGATCATCAAGCGGTATCGAATCCTTTAGTGTATCTATCAGAAGTATGGATTACAAACGATGTTTTGAAATATCCCGAAGTTCCCACATCCTATTTACCGGTAATTATATGGATTTATGCCCTCGGGGTATTGGTAGCAGCGGTTATATTTGTGGTAAAATTGTCTAAACTAGTCCATTACATCAGGACGGCGCCCAAACATTACAAAGATGGAATAGGGTATATTACCTTACCGGACAGTACGCAAGTTTTTTCTTTTTTGAACTATATATTTTTAGGGGATCGTATCCCACAATCACAATTGAATTTTTTAATAATACATGAAAAAATTCATGTGCAACAAAAACATTCTTGGGATTTATTGTGGTTTGAATTCTTGCGTATTCTATTGTGGTTCAATCCATTGGTTTATATATACCAGAAGCAAATAGCCCTCTTACACGAATATATAGCCGATGAAAAAACTAAAAATACATTGCAACCTAAACACTATTACAACGAACTACTCAATGCTGTTTTTCAAGTTGAAAACATCGCATTTATCAATCAATTTTATAACCAATCATTAATTAAAAAACGAATTATTATGATGACAAAAAAACAATCCAATCCGTGGAAACTAGTAAAGTATGTAGCACTAATTCCTGTAATAGCACTCTTACTGCTTTCCTGTGCTGACAACAATGAAATAACGACACAACCCGTAATTTCACAAGACAGCAGAACCTCTGATGAAACTGTAGTCTTTTCTACAATTGATAAAGCGCCCATTTATCCGGGCTGTGAAGATCTGGCTAATTTTGAGGAACAAAAACAGTGTTTTTCAAAGAATATTCAACAATTTGTCGCTCAAAATTTTAATATTGACTTGGCACAAAACCTGGATTTGAAATCCGGTAAAAAACGTATTTTCACAATGTTTATCATTGACAATTCCGGTAATATCACGGATATAAGAGCCCGGGCGCCTCATAAAGCATTGGAAGAAGAAGCCATACGTGTGATTAAACTTTTACCCAAGATGACACCGGGTGTAAAAGATGGTGAATATGTGAATACAAAGTATTCATTACCCATTACTTTTCTCGTAAAATAAGGGTTTAATTGCAGAATTTCTGCTGAAATTTATTTATTAAAAAGAACCTCGATATTTGCCTATTATGGATGTTTCGATAATTCGGCATCCCAATTCGGGATATATCGAGGTTTCTTTACTAGCTTAATAAATGGGGATTGATGTGAAATTATATTTGTTAAACCACTACCCCCAATCAATTTTACGTGAACTATACATAACGGCTGCCAAGATGCTAAACAATCCAATACTTCCTACAAGTAAAGCGTAGTTTTCCAATTGGATAATGACAAAGATAAAGCCGTATAAGGCACTCAATGATAATGCGATAAATAGTGGGAATTTCAGATTTTTTAGAATTGATTTAGAATAGAGACTAATCAGTACTATTACGGCAGTTGAAGCGACTACATAGGCTGTTGTAAAATTACTGTGTTCTGATATGGAAATCAATAAAGTATAGAAAATAACCAATGCCAAGCCAACCATTAAATATTGAAATGGATGGATGTTTATCTTACTCATAGTCTGGATGAGAAAAAATAGTAAAAAGGTCAGGGAAATCATCAAATAACCGTATTTGCTAGCACGTTCATTTTGTAAGTAATTATCAACTGGAATGATAAAATTGACACCAAAAGCGTAGTTTTCCAAATGAGGCAGATACTTAAACTGCTGTGCAAACGGACGGTTCATCTGAAGCACTTTCCAACGTGCATCAAAACCATTTTGAGTGATTTTATCGGAATTATAGGGCAAATATTCGCCTTCAAAACCGGTATTTTTCCAGTTGGATTTTAAGTGCATCGTGGTTTCTGAGCCAATAGGAATAATCTCAAACCTTTCGCTGCCGCTGCTGTTATAATCCATTGAAAAGTGCAGCTGTTCATCTTTTTTAACAATAGCTTGATCACACAAGGTCTTTAGGTTTATCTCTTTTGTCACCAAAGTGTATAAATTCGTAAATTCATTATCACTCATTTCCATATAGGTGTTCCGATTCTTATTGTTAGAGAATTCGGTTTCAAAAGAATAAGTGGTATTATTCAGATTTATTTTTAAAGCATCTTTTACACCTTTAATATTACTCAATTGTATCAGAATCTGCGCTTTGTTCCAAAGTATATCTTGTGGTGCTATATCCAATTCATTAAAGTCAGGACATTTAAAATTTCCGGTAAGTACGGATTGGACATTATACACGCTGGTGGTATAGATCCCTTTATGTTTGGGCTCGGTTTGTAATGTGCCATCCAAATCCATTTTTTCCGGAAAAAAATAGGCGTAATCTATATTTTCTGTCTTAATAATTTTAGACTTTCCCGTTTTTTCGTCTATCTCGGTACTTTTTTGATACGATTTGTAGGGTATTTTTACTATGGGTCCATATAAGATGCTGGCTTCACCCCATCCTTTATGAATCGTTTTGATGACTTCTTGGTGTAATTCCTTACGTTCAATCACCAAATTTTTGACAAATGACAAGGGGATTAGTAATACGATAATTAAAAATCCTACTACTGCCATTTTAACGCTTACCGAATTTTGAATCCATCTTTTCTTTTCATTTTTTGGTTCCATTTGTGCTGTCATAATAATATGTGTTTATAGTTAATAAAAGTACTTTGAAATACAAAGTGTATAAGTAAAAAAATTATTGTTTAATGATTTTTTCGATCGCTTTCAGATGTTTTTTAAAAGCCTGTTTACCTTCTTTACTTACGGCATAGCGGGTATTGGGCTTGTTGTGAATGAATTGTTTGATAATCATAATGTAGCCGGCTTTTTCCAAAGCTTTGATATGACTGGCTAGATTGCCATCAGTGACCCCTAACAGTTCTTTTAAGCGGGTAAATGCAACGGAATCATTGACCATTAAAACACTCATGATGCCTAATCGAACCCGATTGTCAAAAACCTTATTTATATTTTGTAAAATATTTTTGATGATGTGATAATTTAGTTTGTTTCTTTGCGATACATCACAATTCCATAGATGATATGTAATATTCCAAAGCCAAATGCCCAAAAATACAAACCATATCCCGTAAAAATAGCGGCTATCAATCCGATAATAATTTCGCTCAATCCTAGGTATTTAACCGTGTCTAACGTGTATTTACTGGCATTGACAAGTGCTAATCCATAAAATATTAACGTAATGGGAGCTATAATGCCGTAATGATTGTGATAGAGTAAAATAAGTCCAAAGATTCCTCCGGTAAGCATCGGAACGACAAAATGAAATAACATAATTTTGGTGGTATCATTCCATAC
>CAYNFJ010000138.1:0-4593 GCA_964396505.1 uncultured Polaribacter sp.
CGGGATATATAGAGGTAATGGCTTACCCATTACCGCTTGTGATATCAGTCACGGACCTTATAGAGGAACCATTTATGTCAATTGGAGTGACCAACGCAACGGAACCGACGATACCGATATTTGGCTTAAAAAATCAACCGATGGAGGTGCCACTTGGAGTAACTTAATCCGTGTAAACGATGATGTTCCGGGGAAACAGCAGTTTTTTACGTGGATGACTATTGACCAGACCAATGGCTATATATATATTGTATTTTATGACCGGCGCAATTATGACAACAATCTGACAGATGTATATCTAGCCCGTTCCACCGATGGTGGTAATACTTTTACCAATTACAAAATCAGCGAGACAGCTTTTTTGCCCACCAGTAGCACCTTTTTTGGTGATTATACCAATATCACAGCACATAATGGGGTTATTAGACCTATCTGGACTAGCTTGAACAATGGACATCTTAAAGTTTGGACGGCGCTTATTAACGATGCTCTTTTATCAGACCTGGACGAGTTACCTTATGAACCGGTTTCGCTTCTGACCAACTACCCCAATCCTTCTAAAGATGAAACATATATTGCATTTAAACTCCGCTATAATTCAACCGTCAGCCTGAGTATTTACAACACACAAGGAAAAAAAATCGCTTCTATACTCAACGAACAACAGTTCAATACAGGGATACATATCATTCCAATATCTTGGTCAGATTACAAGCTGAGTAAAGGGATGTACTATTACACTTTAAGAACAAAAAACACGAGCCTTACCAAAAAGTTAATGATTCAATAAGTCAATACCGCTTCTTTAAAATCAATTTTCCGTGGATATCATATTTTTTCCACATTCCCGTTTTTTTATCATTTTTAAAACGACCTTTTAATCGTAAGCTTCCATTTTTGTAATACTCTTTGTACAGTCCGTTTTTACGACCCTCTTTTAAAGCAACGGTAACATGCACTTTCCCATTGGGATATTTTTCGGTATACGAACGATCATTGAGATTCCCGGGATTGATTTGCAAGGTCTGCATCGGATCTATCTGTTCTACGACAATAGGTTTGGTATTGGTTTCAGTCTGTGTATCCTCCTGAAACGGATGTACAGTTGGCGCCTTGAATTCATCGGAATAACGAATACTTTCCGGATCTTTATATTGAATAACAATCTGGCTTTTAAACAAATTATCTTCGGGAGATAATTGAATTCCTATTTGCGAAAAAC
The DNA here is from genome assembly GCA_964396505.1 of uncultured Polaribacter sp. Classification (GTDB taxonomy): domain Bacteria; phylum Bacteroidota; class Bacteroidia; order Flavobacteriales; family Flavobacteriaceae; genus DQTL01. The sequence goes on from CAYNFJ010000138.1 coordinate 1,223, forward strand.
TAGTCAGATATTTTTTATTCTTTTGCAATAATTTTTGTTCTTTTGGTACCAATTTATCTACAATTGATTGAAAAATCATCGGGGTATTGATATAGATAAACAGATTGGATTTCCGGTCAAAATTTGTGATAAATGCTTTGTAATTAGCCGCATTTTTCAAGGTGTTTTTTTCTTCGTAATTAGTAATGATATATTTCAGGGTATTCGGATGATTACTAAAAATAACGTATTGGTCAATGATGGTGTAATACGGTGTTTCCAATTGTTTAAAATAACCGCCCAAAAACATCTTAAAAAATCCCTTGATAGACATAAATTTGATAGCGTGACCTTTATAGCTAATCTCATTAAACTTGACCGGTGTTTTCTTTTTGATTTGTCTTAGCACATAATTCATATTTTTTTTTGTCGCAGCTATGTCATTTGATTTAAAAACCAAAGCAAAATTATCGCTACTCTTCTTATTAATCGGTTCCAATTTTAATAGTGCTACCTCATCATCCATCCAACTGATAAAATTCTTTTGTATTTTGATATCCAATAGATCTTCTATCTTTTTCTTATTCTCTTCTAGCGTTTCAAAAGCTTTTGTCTGGTGTTGAATTTGATTATAATTATCATAAAAACGTTTAAAATTTTCAAAACTCAAACTAAAATACATACTGGTACGATGCGGGGCCACCGTAGCAATTTGATGTTTTCCGATTCCTGAATTTTGCAGGGCTTCCATATAAGGCAACATCGTATCATTCATATTGGTAAAACCTTTGGCTACCAATTTTTTTCCGGAAATCAAATCCAAATCAAATCCGGAATAAACTAAATTTTCACTTAAACGTGTTACCCATTCACCGGAATAACGGGACAGCATAAATACAAATTCATCTACATAATTGTATTGGACAAACAATTGAAATAATTTATTTCCCCGTACATGTTGATTGATTTCCAAGAATTTTAAATCCCTACCAATAGCCGGTTCGTTCAATTGATCAATAGACGCCTCGACTAAGGTGTGCGTATAAGAAGCAATTAAATTATTATCAATAACCGATACATAAAGAGTTTCCCGTGTCTTGGAATCAAACAATTCCATAATTTCAACTCCTTTGTAATCCCGTTGTGAAAATGTATAATTCTTGGGTAAAAAATTCTTTAAAACCGATTGGAATTGAAGTAGTTTAGCTGTTTTTTTCAGGTCAATAATAAACAGATAATCATATTTATATTTACTGATAGGATGGGTAGAAACCAGTAATTTTTTGGAGCCTATTAAATCAAATAGTTTCTCATTTTCGTTTAAAACACTGTCAAAAGTATTAAAACTTTGTGTCAATTCTGCAAAGTAGGTATTGGTATGCAAATGTTGCCACAGCTCGCTATCCCGCACTTTTTTCCAATTATTTACCGGCTGATCACTGCTGATAAAATAAATGGCATTTCTGGGGATTAAATAAATGGCATTTAAGTTTTTACTATCAGACCAATAATATTTTGAAAACAGAAAACCGGCTGTCAAAGCGCCTACTCCTAACAAGACTATTATTATTTTGACCGTTTTGTTCATTTGTAATACCCTATTTAACTGTTAATTTGTAACCCATCGTACGCCAAATACACATGTTTTGGCAAGAGTTTACTCACTTCTTTGTGAAAACCCAATTTATGGCTGATATGTGTAAAATAAGTGCGTTTGGGTTGTAATTCTTGAACGAGATCCAAAGCCTGTTGCAGGTTAAAATGTGTTGGATGATAGTCAATGCGCAAGGCATCCAATACCAAGACATCCAGATGCTTTAACTTTTGTTTTTCTTTTGAATCAATGGCGCTTACATCGGTCAAATAGGCAAAATCGTCTATTCTATAACCAAAGACTTGTAGGTCACCGTGTTGTAAATTAATGGGGATAATAGCTTGTCCTTTGATAGAAAAAGGGATATTGTTGACAACCATATTTGGAATTACCTTTGGTTTTCCTTTGTAAATAATGGCATCGTTAAAAATATAATCAAAACGCACCTTTAGATTATCCATTACCCGTTGATGTGCGTACACCGGCAAGGCACCATTTCTACGACTGAACTGTCTGATATCATCAAAACCCGCCGTATGATCGGAATGTTCATGCGTAAATAAGATAGCGTCCAAATGCGTGGTACCGGATTGCAGCATCTGCATTCTAAAATCGGGGCCACAATCTATCACTATTTGAAAATCATCTTTTTCAACAAGCACTGATGCACGTAATCGTTTGTCTTTTGGATCTTTAGACAAACACACCGGATGTATGCATCCAATGACAGGGATCCCTTGCGAAGTACCTGTTCCTAAAAAAGTGATTTTCATATTGTATCGGTATTAAGTGTACAAAGGTAAAAAAATTGCTTATTAAAAAAATACCAAACAAAAAGCACACCCAATCAATATCGGATATGCTTTTTTAGTAAAACAAAAGGCTGCTGTTACTGATTTTTAAAAACCAATTCATTTTCAAAAGCGTCTAGTACAATATGGCTGTCGGCAGTGACTTTACCGGCCAATATTTCTTTTGAAAGCTCGTTGAGCACCTCACGTTGAATTACCCGTTTGATAGGTCTTGCACCATATTGCGGATTAAATCCTTTAGTTGCTAGATAAGCAATCGCCGGGTCTGTAGCACTGAACACAATGCCTTGTCCTACTAACATTTGAGATAATTTATGCAACTGCAAGGAGACAATTTCTGTTACCTCTTCAATATTCAAAGGCGTAAACATAATAATCTCATCAATACGGTTTAGAAATTCAGGGCGTATGCTTTTACGCAATAGATTCACTACTTCTTCTTTTGTCTTTTGTGTTACACCGGCACGTTCATTCATCTTGATATTTTCAAAATTATCTTGAATAATATGCGCTCCCATATTAGAAGTCATAATGATAATCGTATTTCTAAAATCGGCGGTACGTCCTTTATTATCGGTCAATCTACCTTCATCTAATACTTGCAAAAGGATGTTAAACGTATCCGGATGTGCTTTTTCTATTTCATCCAACAATACGACAGAATAGGGTTTTCTTCGTACCGCTTCAGTCAATTGTCCGCCCTCATCGTAACCCACATATCCCGGAGGCGCTCCTACCAATCTACTCACGGCGTGGCGCTCCTGATATTCACTCATATCAATACGTGTCAAGGCATTTTCATCATCAAACAAATAAGAAGCCAAAGCTTTTGCCAATTCGGTTTTTCCCACTCCGGTAGTTCCTAAAAAGAGAAAGGATCCAATAGGTTTTTTAGGATCTTGCAATCCGGCTCTGGAACGTCTTACCGCATCCGAAACTGCCTGAATGGCTTCCTCTTGTCCTACGACTCTCTTGTGAAGTTCTGC
>CAYNFJ010000139.1:0-4557 GCA_964396505.1 uncultured Polaribacter sp.
GACGAAATTACTATTTGACAGCAGATGTTTTAAGTACCCGAAAAAAACGGGACGTATAACATACTGATTCAAAAAAGTCAAATTAACAAAGCCGATACATATTGTACCGGCTTTGAAATACACTGTATATTTTAAATACTTATTTCACTACTAATTTTCTAGTAGAAATACTGTTTCCTTCTTTTACTTTAATAATATAGATACCTGCATTGATATTTGAAATATTCAAAGTAGCGCGGGTTCCCGTAAATGTATGGGTAAACACTCTTTTACCAAGAATATTATATAAATCAATTTGTTTATCCATAGCTTGATCAGTACTGACGACAATAATACCATTAGAAACCGGGTTAGGATAAATATCAAATCCTGCTATTTCACTTAATCCGGAAGAGAGTTGTTGATCATTGGCACCACCGGGTGTTCCCAATTGACCGTCAGAGCCATAGGTAAAGGTAACATTACTCCAATTAGCACCGTCATCATTATCCGTAGCATTGAGATGATTCACATCTAAAGACATACTTTTTCCGGAATTATCGGGGAAAGTAGCACCATTATCCCATACGACCGAATCAATGATATTTCCTAATGGACAATGAATGGTAATTCCATCAGAGCCATTACCCAATGTCAGGTTACTTGCATAATAATCATATACATAATCAGGAGTCGGTAAACCGCCATTTAATACGGAATCTCCATTATTTGCAATCAAAACATATCCTCCCGCAGGCACAACAACAGAACTTTCAAAAACAAAACCTTCATTGTAAAGAGTATGATTATCATCTACAATGCTCCAACCGATTAAATCAATCGGATTGGAAGTAGTATTGTATAATTCAAACCATTCTCCCTCTGAATCATTTATAGGAGGTGCGGGATTATTCATTATTTCAGTAAAGATAATACTACCAACCGGAGCACAAGTAGCAGCTATACATACCGGAGCAGTGATCGTTACAGACAAATCACAAACCCCTCCAGATGCCGTATTACTCACACTAATAGTAACATCGGTACCTTCAGGGATGCCGGTTATATCAATGGTACCGCTTTCGACAGCACCGGGGTCATCGCCACCCACTGTACCGGCAGTAGCGGTAACAGCATAAGTAGAGGTATTGCCACCTGAAAAGTCTAAAGTGGCCGTATAGGTGTCGGCATCATTGGTATAAGCATCACAAACTGCATCTCTATTTCCCAGATTCAAATCACAAGTAATGGCACAACTGGTGTTGGCAGTACCCGGTGTTCCAAATTGAGTTCCTAAAGGTGTGGTAGATTCACACCAGTTGGCACCGTCGTCATTAGCAGTTGCTGAATATTGATCTATATCTAGATTCATACTTTTACCACTTGGATCCGGAAAATTAGGTCCCCCATCATATTCTACCCGATCAATTTCTACTCCTCCTCCTGTTGTTAGAATAATTTCATCATCACCATTACTTAAGCCTATATCACTACCATAACTATAATCTACGGGTACATTTCCATTGGTGGCAGTATCTGTATTAGCACCCAGAACTATATAACCACCGGCAGGCACGATCAAACTGCTAGAAATAGTATGTGTATTACTTCCATTATCAGAAATAACCCAAGCATTCATATCTATATCAGCACCAGTTGTATTATATACTTCAAAATACTCCCCATCACCATCAGAAACAGCATTGGGGTTTTGCATAATCTCTGTGATAATAATATCACCGGCAGCTTGCCCAAAAGACAGAGCGCTAACCATTAATGTAATTAATAAAATGTAAATTTTTTTCATAATTATTTGGATTTAAAATGTTTGTAAATATACTTATTTTTCATTTAATAAAAAATGATTAATGTTATCAAAATGTTACTTTATATAGAAATTTAACATTTCCAACTTCTGTTTCGCTTTTTGTCATTATAGTGAAATACAGGTCATTACCTATAAAAGTAAGTCCTTCGGGTTCCATTTTATCAAATAAATCTTGATGAATACCCGTACTATCAAAAGTAAATTTACCGATAGCTATTCCGGAAGGTTCATATACATATATTTTCTTGTTTCCATCTATTCTTTCGTTGCCGGTTAAGCAATAAATCTTATTATTTTTCATGGCAATACCTTGAAACCACAAAGATAGATGGTTCGTATCTATAAGCTGTGCATTATTTAATTCAAAATGGGTCGTAGCAATCAGATTTCCGGTTTCTACTTCATCTTTATTATGAATATGAATTGTTTTTAGAGAACGAACTACAAAACGATCTTTCGCTTCATTCAGACTTGGTGTAGCATTGGTATAATTCAAATCATAAGCAGTATCTACAGTAATATTAGTCTGACTCCAATCTCTTAGATTATTAATTTTTGGAGAAAGGGTTACTATGAGTCTATACATTCCCGTATTTCGAGTACCGCCAAAAGTTCCCTTGGAAGTGTATAAATAAAGGGTGTTTTCATCTATTTGCTCCCAGCTCAAATCTTGTCCATGAGAATTGATATACAATCGTTTATGAAACAAACTGACACCATCTGCATCCAAATAATTGATTAGAAGGATAGAAGTACCGTATTTTTGAGTGACAAACCATCCATTTTCAAAAGCGGCAATTCCTTGAATCACTTTCAGTGAAATATCAGAAGAAAAAGAAAGATCATCTACCGGATGCAGACCGGTTACAAAAACTGGCGTTATAGATGTTTCTTCTTGCCCAATTGATTCTATTTCTCGATTACAAGCTGTAATTGAAATAAAGAGAATCAAAAAAATATTTATCTTAAACAACCTCATAATCAAATATTTATTTTAAATAAAAATTTTCTATTGCCACCTGTTTTGGCTTTAGTCATAATTGTATAATACAATGTATTTCCCTGAAAAGTAAGCCCTTCGGGTTCATATTTATCTCCGATGCTCTTTGCAAAATCATTGTGATTCAAAGCGATTTTCTTGACCACTTCTCCATTGAGTTTATACACATATATATATTTAGGCGAATCCACACTATTATTTCCGGTAAGGCAATATACCAAGTTATCTTTCATCGCAATCCCCTGAAACCAAAGGTAAGTGTCACCGTCTTTTAATTGCGACGAATCCAAAGAAAATTTAATTATATTATCAGTATAATCACCATGGAGTAAGGATTTTTTTAATATAATAAGCACCTTGTTACCGCTGCGTATAGCAAAATTGGTTTTAGCCTCATTAATGGTTGGAGTGCTGTTATTCAATTCCAAATCAAAAATGCTATCCAATGAAATTTTCAATTGAGCCATGTCTCTTTTTCCGTTAACTTTTTCAGGTAAAATCACTTTTAATCGTAACAATCCGGATGCCCCCTTTCTATTGTATTCGCCGACTGTGGTATAAAGATACAATTCAGTATCTGACACCTGTTCCAAACTGAGATCCTGTGCATGGGAATTTACTAAAATACGCCTGTTAAACAAGCTTTTACCGTTATTATCTAAATAATTTATCAACAAGTATTTACTAGCGGAAGTCTGAGAAACAAACCATCCATTTTCAAATGCGGCAATACCTTGAATCACGTTAATAGACCTATCGTACTCCTTTGCGGAATCAACCGGTTTAAGTTCAGTAATAAAATCTCCGATAAATACTTTTTTAGATTGTAAAACACCCACGACAGCACAAGATTGTACAATCCACAACAGTCCGATTAGCATACTTATTTTACTATATTTTTTCATCTTCTTAGTTTTAAAATACGACTTGAAATCTTCCTTGAAAAATATTGACATTTTCTTCCGGATCCATATAATTATCAATTGTTTGGTTGGTATATTCCGCTACAAATCGCACATTAGCATTGAATACATAATTCAACGAAACCGAATAAGCCGAAGTAATCCCACCGGCTATACTGTTGGTTATGCCTTGATCAGAGTAAAATTTGCCGTTGATATAATCGCCTTCTATATCATTCAAACTGGTAAAATTATATCTTCCTGATATTTCCAAAGCATTTTTTGTAAGACGTCCCATAGTAGCCGTAGAACGACTGTAATGATAATTTCCGCCCCATAACAGGTAGGATGCTTGCACATAATATCCATAAAAATTTAAAGGTCGCATGTCTCCATATTTATAACGAATATCATCCCAGGTTTCAGGATATAAGCCGCCATCACGTTCTAATTCTAATATTTTCTCTTTATTAATGACACGATCTACATGGGTATGAATAAATTCAGCTTGCCAATAAAAATTACGATATACATCCATCAATTCAAAATCCAATTGAATTTGGTCTTTGGCTCCTCCGTTTGCTAAATCTTCCAAATCTGTTTGTCCGTACGAATCGGTTCCCGATGGGCCTATATATGCCGTTAAAAATTTTTGATCGTGGATATAATTTTGAAGTCCTGCCGTAAAATTCAATTTTCTGTTATAGTAATTGTAACCATCTGCATCAAAACCCCGGTTATGGGCTGTTCGATAGGAACCCGAAACACCCAAATGCAAATGAGCATTAGGAATAGCAATGGGAATACCCACCAACCTACCGGTTACGGCATACCCATCTTGTCCTTTG
>CAYNFJ010000140.1:0-4503 GCA_964396505.1 uncultured Polaribacter sp.
GCTGGGTAAGGGCGGATGTGTTGCAAAAAAATTGCGAAGGATTTAATTATGCGGGTTGAAAAAAGTTGAAAAGGCCTCTTTAGAATTAAGAAGACCCCTAATGTAATGTTGTTCTAGCTGGTTAATTCTAGCAATAGTGGTTTTGAAATTATGATTTAGAAATATAAAATTGATTATACAATATTAAAACCGAGTACTATGAAAACACTTTTTTATTTATTATTTTTCGTGCTACTATGGACTCACTTGCAAGTCCAAGCACAAGTAGGCATCAACACCGACGGCAGTCAACCCGACGCCTCTGCTATGTTGTATATCAAAAGCAACGCAAAAGGAATGTTGATTCCGCGAATAACAGGAACCCAGCGTAATGCGATTGCATCACCGGCTACCGGACTTTTAGTTTACCAAACCGATAGTCCCAAAGGTTTTTATTATTATGGCGGTACACAGTGGATTCTTATTGAAGATGCTTCCATTTCGGTTAAAAAAATTAATGATTTGGAGGATGGAAAATCTGACAATGACGGTACGGATAACGGGTCATCCGTTTTTTTGGGCTTGGGTTCCGGAACCAATGATGATGTTTCTGATAATCGAAATCTGGGAGTAGGTTACCAAGCGCTTTATTCCAATACAACGGGAAGTGATAATACAGCCACAGGTTACCAAGCACTTCTTTCCAACACAACCGCTTCAAACAATATAGCTATCGGAAAAAGCGCATTGCATGATAATACAGACAAAAGCAGTTTGGTTGCCGTTGGAAAAGAAGCGCTCTATAGCAATAATACCGGAGAACGCAATTCGGCTTTTGGAACAGAAGCTTTAAGAGCAAATACAGGAGGAAATGCCAATACGGCAATAGGTTATCAAACGCTTCATTCCAATACTACCGGCGGATACAATTCGGCTTTTGGAACAGAAGCATTAAAAGCAAATACAGAAGGGATAGGAAACATCGCAATAGGTCATCAAGCGCTTTTTTCTAATATGTTGGGAGGGCATAATAGTGCTATCGGTGCTTTGGCTCTTTATTCCAATACAACGGGAAATTATAATTGTGCAACAGGTCATAGTGCGCTATATTACAATACACAAGGAAGTTACAATACTTCTGATGGAAATGGTGCATTGTATAATAATACCACAGGTGTATCCAATACCGCTACGGGATATAATGCATTATATAACAATACTACGGGTCATCATAATTCAGCTTTTGGATTGAAAACTTTGCAAGATAATACTGAAGGATCATTCAATACGGCATCAGGCTATATTGCTTTGAAATCTAATACAACAGGCAGTACTAATACGGCTACGGGATATGAAGCACTTTATTCCAATACAACAGGCTTTTCAAATATTGCCATTGGAGCAGCTGCATTATATAAAAATACAGATAGAAGTAATCTGGTAGCCGTAGGTGATTCAGCGTTGTATCATAATGGCGAAAATGCCAGTCAATCATTCCATTCCAAATACAATACAGCGGTTGGCTCCAAAGCGCTTTTTTCCAATACTACCGGTAATTATAATAGTGCCTTTGGCGCCAAGGCGCTCTATTCTAATACTACGGGAAATTTTAATAGTGCCATCGGACCCGGAGCCCTTTATTTCAACACTACAGGCTATTTTAATAGTGCGATTGGCTATGTCGTTCTTTTTGATAATACTACGGGTTATAAAAATAGTGCCATCGGTCATGGAGCACTCTACCACAATACAACGGGCTATAATAATAGTGCTATAGGATATCATGCACTTTATTCAAATACTACGGGAAACTATAATATAGCCACCGGCTACAAAGCACTTTATTCCAATACCACCGGCTACTATAATAGTGCCGTCGGGTCAGAGGCTCTTTACTCTAATACAGAGGGCTTGGGTAATAGTGCTGATGGTTATCAAGCCCTTTATTTCAATACTACGGGTGATTCTAATAGTGCCACCGGCTATCTGGCGCTTTATACCAATACTACGGGAAATTCTAATAGTGCCACCGGTTCCAAGGCGCTTTATTCCAATACGACGGGTAGTTGTAATAGTGCCATCGGTACCCAGGCACTTTATTTCAACACAACGGGCAATTATAATAGTGCTTTTGGATGCAAAGCTTTTTATTCCAATACCACAGGCTATTATAATAGTGCCATTGGGTCAGAGTCTCTTTATTCTAATACTGAGGGTTTGGGTAATATTGCCGCCGGTTATCAGGCGCTTTATTCCAATACCACGGGTGATTCTAATAGTGCCTTTGGTTACAAAGCACTTTATTCCAATACAACGGGTAACTATAATACAGCAGTAGGAGATAATTCAGGAAATACCGATGCTAATTTTTCCAATTCGACGGGATTAGGGCATAAAGCGAAACCCACAGGCTCTAATAGGGTGCATATCGGTAATGCAAGTGTCACCTGGATAGGAGGACAAGTTACTTGGAGTACGTATTCTGATGAAAGAATTAAAACCGGTATTCAAGAAGATGTGAAGGGCCTTGATTTTATTATGAAATTAAGACCGGTTACTTATCATCTGGATATAGATAGACAAAATGAAATGTCAAAAATAAAAGATGATAGTGATTATCCGGAAAAATATGCTATTGAAAAAATTAAAATGAGTGGTTTTATAGCCCAAGAAGTAGTACAAGCGGCTCAAGAGAGTGGCTATGATTTTAGCGGTGTTGACAAGCCTAAAGGAGATACCAAATTGTATTCTATCTCTTATGCACAGTTTGTTATGCCATTGGTAAAAGCTACACAAGAACAACAAAAGATCATCGAAAAACAACAAGAAGAGATCAATGAATTAAAAGATTTGGTACATCAATTATTAAACAAATGATCATTGAGTATTTCCCCGAATACCTCACAAGCACTTCCCCTGTTGAACTATGGGGTTGGATTTTGTGAGAATGAGATATAATTTGTGAAAAATCATTTAGTAGCTTTATTGTAGCCATAAAAAATTTGGAAACAATAGATTTGTAGTTGTAATTTAGCAATATAGAATTTGAACGTATAGCATTGATTTATCAAAACTATTTCAAGAGCCATCAATCACAAAACAACAGTTTAACCATAAAACAATCAAATGAAAAAATCAATCATCATAATCATATTATTATTAACTATAAAATCTTATTCGCAAGATTATAACAATCAAAGTTTTAAAGTTACAGATTTTTACCTGTTAAACAACGGAACTACCCAAACAGACAAAGGGGGTTTAAGTTTTTCTTTTGATGTCTCTGCAAGTCGTATATTGAAAGACGCTTACGATTATCCATATTATTTAAACATTAAATTTTTTGATACAAACGGACAATTGATTTATCAAGACGATAGAGCGGCAAAGTTGTTTGCCAAAGCAGATTTTTTTGATGAAACCAAAACAGAAAATCAATATGTGAAAATTGTTATTCCCTTTGAAAAATTAAAGATTCCACCAGGAAAACAGCAAATTAAATTGGAGATTTCTGCTGAAAATGACGAAAAAGAATTTCCCGTATTTTTTAAGAAAACCATTTTAGCCAAAATACCGCAAATGTTTCATTATTACGAACAAGTTTTTAATGTGGATTCTTTTTTATCCAAGCAAATACAAGAAAATAAAGTAGCAGGAATTGGGATAAATTTTAAGTATCATTTAAAATTTGATGTATCGCAAATACGTGATTTGAAAGAACACCCCGAATACGGCGACTATGTTTTTTATGTGAAATTTTTTAAAAACGGCAAAGAAATAAAACTGTTTGAAAATAAAAATGCCGAAAAAAAAATACGTCCGTTGCTGAAAACAAACTATTTACAATTATTTGTTCCTTTGAGCGATTTAAAACTGCCGGAGGGCAAGCATCAAATCCAACTAAAGTTGTATGCCACAACAGATGACAGAATGTATGATGCCGGTGAAATTTTAAATCAAGATATCAATGTACAACAACCTAAATTATACACTTTTACATTTAGTTTGACCCACTGTTCTGTCAAAGATAATAATTACGATGTGAGTTCTGTGTTAGGACAAGTGTTTAGTTCATCCACTTCCAATAAAGGTAAAGGATATCCCGATGTGTATTGGATGATTAAAACGGGAAATATCATAAAATATATTTCGCCCGTTTGGGATAATGTATTAATGGCGCCCGAAGCAACAACAAGTTTCATTATAGCAGAAGATGATCCTTTGATTTTTATAGTATATGACCGGGATTTTCCCAGTCAGGATGATTTTATAGGGCAAAAAATAATTGAAAATATACCAAAAGAATACGATATAAAGATAGAAGACTATAAGGATAGTGGTATTTACGATACTTCATTCAGCTATACGAAAAAAGTAGTAACGGACTACTAATTGAGCCCTTCTGTTGAAGCTATTTTACTAAATGCTTTCATCTATAGCTTGTTTAAATTTCTTTTTTTTAAAAAGATAATTTTCAGGATTAGCTCCCTAAGGTCGCTGATCCCAAAAGGGGGAATCCTGCAA
>CAYNFJ010000141.1:0-4500 GCA_964396505.1 uncultured Polaribacter sp.
TAAAATCCTTATCTTTGGCAACATCCAAAAATCAAAACTATTTTGAAAAGCAAAACCGCCCGTCAACAACATAAATTCGGAACCTTTTTAGGGGTTTATACCCCCAGTATTTTGACCATTTTAGGCTTGATTATGTACCTGCGCTTTGGTTGGGTCGTGGGTAATGTGGGATTGATTAAGACCATTTTAATCGTTTTAATGGCAAGTTCTATCACCTTTATTACCGGTTTAAGTGCCTCGGCTATAGCCACAAATATTAAGGTTGGTGTCGGGGGCGAGTACTATTTGATCTCCAGAAGCTTGGGACTGGAACCCGGTGGAGCTATCGGGATTCCCTTGTACCTTTGTAGGACTCTAAGTGTTACTTTTTACAGCTATGGGCTCGCCGAAGCCTTGTTGGTGCTATGGCCTGATACTATGGGTAGTTTACCGCCTTATAGCCTGCAAATTACGGCTGCCATTATCATTGTACTGGTCACTATATTATCCGGAAAAAGTGCTTCGTTGGTATTAAAATCACAAATTCCCATTATGATTATTGTCGGGGGTTCTATCATCGCACTAATCGTAGGGATTCTATTACACGATACACACGCTCCAATCACTGAAGCGACCTATATCACTGCTCCAAAAGGTTTTTGGTATGTTTTTGCCGTTTTTTTTCCGGCTGTAACGGGTTTTACCGCAGGAGTGGGAATGAGTGGAGACCTCAAAGACCCCCAAAAATCCATTCCGACCGGTACTTTGGGAGCCGTTGTTTCCGGTGCCTTAATTTACTTAATCATTCCGTTAGCTTTAGCTGTTACCGGCGCCCTAACCCTGGAACAGCTCGCCGATCCGGAAGCGGGTGTGACCATCTGGACACGTCTGGCAGTATGGGGTCCTTGGATTGTATATCCGGCAGTATGGGGAGCGGTGCTTTCATCGGCTTTTGGTAGTATTTTGGGAGGTCCCAGAATATTACAAGCCCTTTCAATGGATGGATTGGCGCCTAAATTTTTATCCAAATTATCCAAATCCGGACAGCCTACTGTAGCTACTTGGATCAGTGGACTTATTGCATTGGGAGCTGTGTTTTTAGGAAATCTCAACACCCTTGCTCAATATGTATCGGTCTTATTCTTAACGCTGTATGTCGCGATAAATATGAGTGCCGCTATTGAAAAATTAATCAAAGAACCGTCTTACAGACCGCGCATCAATGTGCCGTGGCAAGTGTCTCTTTTAGGAGCCGTAGCAGCTATGGTCGTGATGTGGCTGATCAGTCCCTGGGCTTTTGTATTTGCTTTTGGATTGGAAACAATCATTATGACCTATTTGATTTCAAAAAAAATGGAACAACAATGGGGCGATGCCGCTGCCGGTGTTTGGATGCGTATCAGCCGTTATGCGCTGTTAAAACTAAATGCCCGTAAGATATTGCCCAGAAACTGGCGCCCGATTATGATCCTGTTTGTACGGGATATCAAAAGCCGGATTGATATTGTCAAGTTCGCCGAACTTTTGGGTCAAAATAGTGGGATATTAACTATCTCTAAGTTAATTACCGCATCGGATACGGAGCATCTCAAAAAGAAAAACAGCCTTCCTTATGCCATGCAACGAGACCTTAAATCAGAAGGATTACAAGCACTGACCGAAGTCAATGTCGTATCCGATTTTAAAAGCGGTATGTACAGTGTAGCTGCTTCGCACGGCATTGCAGGATTAAAGACCAATACGGTAGTTTTCGGATGGTCTCAAACAGAAAAAGACAAAATAAGAGAACTGGAAATTATTGATGATCTGGCCGGTTCGGGTAAGAATATTCTTTTGTTACATTTTAACCAAGCCTTTAAAGACACCAAAGAAAAACGTATCGATATCTGGTGGGGCGGTCAGGATCGCAATGGCGATTTGATGTTGCTTTTTTCGTATTTAATCCGGTTAAATAGAAAATGGGAAAAGGCACAAGTCAATATCTTTTCGGTGGTAAAAAACGAAGAAGAAAAAGGCTTGTTAGAACAAAGGATAAAAGCCTCGGTCAAGGAGGCGCGTATCAAAGTACGGGTTCAATTGTTTATTAAAAATGACCAAAGTTTTATTGAAATCCTTCACAAAAAAAGTAAAAATGCCGATTTGGTGTTCTTAGGACTTGCCCGTAATCCCAAAGCTATTGCCCAAGCTACCCAAAACATAGACCGGATGCTGGAAAAATTAAAGGTCGTTGCATTTGTTCAAAATAACGGAATGGATAGTGGCATTTCTAAAATTTTAAAGTAGTGGGGGTTTGGGATTTTAAGATTTAAGATTTGAGATTTGAGATTCAAGATTTGAGATTTGGGATGGGATGGTTTTATAAAAAATCTTATAAGAGTGCTAACACATATCCGATGATTGCGCTGGAAATAATCCATTTGAGTTTATCGGTAGAGGGCTTAATAAAATAGTATATACCGGCAATCAACAGTAAACTGATAAAGGCTATCAATATTTGAGCCAATTCTATGCCCAGAGCAAATTCTAAAACCGGAAAGAGTTTGGAGTCATGACGCCCTATCATCATTTTAAAATCATGCGCAAAACCCAAACCGTGAATCAGTCCAAAGAAAAATGAAAAATAGTAATGTGTCTGATGTACTAAGACCGTCTTATGGATGACAATATTGGATAAAGCGGTGATAATAATCGTCACGAGAATGGATTTTTCTACCCAAACCTCATCCACCGAAACAATACCGTAAACCGATAAAAACAAACTCAAGGTATGCGCTAGCGTAAACAAGGAAACCAGTAGAAATAATTTGCGCCAAGCTTGTAATTGAAAGACCAAAATAAGGCTTATTAAAAACAAAATATGGTCTGTGGATGACCAACTGATGATGTGGCGTAAACCCAATTCAAAATACAATTGAAAATTATCCATTAAATAAGCTATAAGTTACAATATCCAAAATTTATTATGGAAAATAGGATTCAAAAGTAGGCATTTCTATAATGAATACCAACTTTCTGTTCAAAGCTTACATCGGATGTAAGGGAACTCTCGCTTTCTATAATTCTATTGTAAATTTAAAGATATGGTCTTTATGATCCAACCTGTTTGATGAAAGATAACCGCTCTTGTTGTCGATAAACAGAATACCTAATTCATCATATTCAGAATTGAAAGCACGTAGGTTTACCGGCTCTGACCACTCACCATTGCGCTTTGTAATTTTATATAAATCCAAACCACCTTTTCCGCCTGCCCTTTTGGAAGCAAAGAACAGGGTGTTTTTATCTTTATATGATGGATATAAGATTGGAGAAGTATCTGAAAAAATCACCTTTTCCTGATACCATTTACCCTTTACAGAAGTATATTGTATCAAGGAATACAATCCATCAACAGCATTACTGCTAATCAATAATTTACCGTCTAAAATTTGAGGATATGCATAGCTATAATTAGGATCACAGAAAGACAATTTTTTTAATTTAACAATTTTCCCTTTTTTAATTTTGGATTTATATATGGCTATATTTCTCCTGTTATTATCAGAGGGTTCATTGGACGTTTTTGTAATATAAAGGATATCATTGGACACATCATAAAAGGATTGTCCCAAAAAATGTTTATTATTATGAAACTTTAATTTTACAGGTGCAGCAACAAAATCAGAGTAATACAAATCAGGAAATACAGTGCCGGATCCTCTATCAGACAAAAACAAAATACCATCTTTATAAAAAGAAGGGGCAAAATCATTGAACTTTTTATTGGAAAAATTAACTAATTCCATTTTAACCGCAGCTTGTTCTTGAGAAAATAAAACTATTTGGGTTACAATCAACAAGGAAGTAAGTATTGTTTTCATTTTAAAAGGGGTTTTATAGCTATAAATAATTGAATATTATGAAAGAAATGAGACTTATTTTGCATCAAAGTTACACTTTTTTTTCTAACAGCAAATCACTATATGACACAGCTATCAAATCAGAAGGGGCAATCTCAAACAGCCGGAGATAGTGCTCACATTGTAATTGCAATTGTTTCTTTCCAATAGTCCCTGTAGTATCTATGGCTTCAATTTCTACAAAAGTCCCCAAATGTTTTACAGTATCTATATGAAACTTCACATTGTCAATAAAATATATTTCCCTTTGCTTGTCAATTACTGTCAAAACTCCATTGGCAACAGTCAAGAGTTCTTTTAAGCTTGTGTTCGGTTGTGATTTATACAATATAATTTGAGATGATTTGGGTCCTTTTTGATTATCTCTTTGATAATGGATTAAATTATGCTCAATCGTTCCTTCTCTTAACTTTAAACGTCCGTTGGGAACCTTAAAATAAGTATCCACTTGATGGTCGGTTCCTTGATATTCAGCATTATTAGAGTGTAGTAATTGCCTGATTTTATCCTGATTAGTTGATTTTGCTTTTATTTCGACATTTAATATTTCCATAAATTAAACGATTATTTTATCGGTGTTTTTGGGAAATTTATTTAAAAGTGGTTTCCATTACTTGTTTTG
>CAYNFJ010000142.1:0-4480 GCA_964396505.1 uncultured Polaribacter sp.
TTTTAAATCATGAAAAAATATTTTTGTTCCATTCTTTTAATGGCATCCGTTATGAGTACGCACGCTCAAAATAGCATACTTGGGAAAGTAGTTGATCATAATTCACAAGAAGCTTTACCCGGAGTAGATGTATATATTTTACAGACTTCCAATGGCACTACGACTGATTTACAGGGAAATTTCAGTATCATAAATATCCCATCTGATAATCCCGTTTTGGTCATTTCTTATACCGGATATCAAGAGCAACGTATCCCACTTGATTTCTCAAAAAAAAGTGATTTGGAATTGCATATTTCTATGGAAGAACAAGTCTTTGATTTGGATGAAGTGATCTTATCCACTCCTTTCAATAAACTACAATCTGAAAATGTAGTACGAGTAGCTTCTAAAAGTATAGAAAGTATGCAAAAAAAAGGAATTCAAAATCTGATGGACGGTATTGTACAAATCAGTGGTGTAAACCAACAAAGTACCGGAGCAGGTATTAGCAAACCTGTCATTAGAGGTTTAACAGGTAGTCGTGTATTGGTTTATAATCAAGGGGTTCGGTTGGAAAATTTTCAATTTGGTGAAGAGCACGGAATGGGAATAGATGAATCGGGTATTACCAGTGTAGAAGTTATCAAAGGACCTGCATCTTTGTTATACGGCTCTGATGCAATGGGGGGCGTCCTCTATCTCATTCCCGAAAAATATGCCAAAAAAGGAATGACTAATTTTGATTTATTTACCAAATTTACCAGTAATACTACCGGATTTAATTCCAATATGGGTTATAAAATTTCCGGAGATCATCTTCAGTTTTTGTCACGGGCATCTATTAACACACATACCGATTACCGTATTCCTAACCATCAAGCGGTTATCAATTCCCGATACCACGATTATGATTTCAAAATGGGAATGGGGTATTCTAATAAATCTTTTGACACAGATATTCGTTACAATTATAATCAGGCACAAAACGGGTTGGCTCACAGTATCGGGACACATGAAAATATATATCAATTAACCGATGAACATCAAGAATTGAACAACCATTACTTGAGTGCCAAAAGTACTTTTCGTTTACACAATTCAAAAATAACGACCAATTTAGGCTATACCTCACACAAAAGACAAGTGGTAGAACTGGAAACCACCAAAATCGGCATGCAACTCAATACTTTTAATTACGATGCGAAATGGTATTTACCTAAATTACAACAATTGGAAAGCATCATTGGATTGCAAGGAATGCTGCAACACAATCAAAATTTTGGGGCACATTATTTACTTCCCAATGCCGATATTAATGGAATCGGTATTTTTACGACATTGAACTACAGCCTGGATAAAATAGTCTTACAAGGTGGCGTTCGATACGATTTACGAAATATTGATACCCAAGATATCGGATTGGCTTCGGATAGTGATTTTCGTCCCGGATTTAGTAAAAAACTTCACAATTTTACGGGTTCTTTGGGACTTAAAGTAAATCCGATAGACAAAACGACCATTCGATTGAATTTTGCGAGTGGTTTTCGCTCTCCCAATTTAGCAGAATTTACCTCCAGTGGTATTCATGAAAACAAATTTGAACAAGGGAATGCCAACTTAAAAAACGAACAAAATGTTCAAACAGATATCGCCTTGGAATTTAAAAATACACATATTGAATTATTCACCAACGCTTTTTACAATCATATTAATAATTACATTTATCTCGCGCCTACAGGAGCTACACAAGATTCCTATGCTGTATATCAATACCAACAAGATGATGCTACGCTGTATGGTGGTGAAATAGGATTTCACCTTCACCCCCACCCTTTGGATTGGCTTCATATAGATAGTAGTTTTGAAACCGTAATCGGAGTTCAAGACAGTGGGTCATACCTCCCTTTAATTCCTGCAAATAAATGGAAAAACAACTTGAGATACGCTAATACGCTTCACAAAGGATTATTAGATGATTATTATATCAATCTAGGAATTGATTATACGTTTAAAGCCGATAGAATAAGTGAATTTGAAGACCCGCAAGATGCCTATACCTTGATTAATCTGGGTATTGGAACCAAAATAAGCGGTAAAAAAACCGATTTGAATCTAAATTTGTCCATACATAATTTATTGGACAAAACCTATATTTCACATCTATCTGTGCTACGCGAAGACGGGATTCCTAATATGGGAAGAAATATTATTTTGAGTGCTCACTTGCAATTATAAAAAATAATAGTAGCTTTGTCCTGTTAAAACAAGAATTATGAGTTTGTCAAACACCTATTTTAGCTTTTATTACTTTTATTTTTACAATAAGAGCCGGAATTCTATGGGTGTTTGTTAATAAAGCATACAATAAACATAAGAGTTCCGATGAAAATCGGAACTTTTTTTTTTAGAATAATATGAAAATAGCCATACAAGGAATCAAAGGGTCATATCACCATCAAGTAGTCACCAATCTCTACGGAGAAGCTGTTGAATTGCTAGCTTGTGATAATTTTGCTGAAATTCCGCCTTTATTATTAGATAAAAAGGCAGACAAGGCTGTGATGGCTATTGAAAACACCATTGCAGGTGCCATCTTGCCCAATTACGCTCTAATTGATGAATATAACCTACAAATTTGTGGCGAATATTATTTGCCAATCCAACATCAATTGATGAGTTTAAATCATTCTATCCAAGACATCCATGAAGTACGCTCGCACCCGATGGCTTTGGAACAATGCCGGAAATTTTTTAGAACATACCCACATATTAAATTGATAGAAGAAAAAGATACCGCCTTGGTTGCTAAACAAATTCAAGAAAATAAACTGCAAGGAATTGCCGCTATTGCCTCAAAATCTGCTGCTAAAATATATAAACTGAATATTATCGCTCAAGATATCCAGACCAATAAAGCCAACTACACCCGTTTTATCATAATTGGAAAAAAGAATGGAAATACACTGGAAAATTACAATAAAACTTCCTTAAAATTCCGTTTGAATCACCATACGGGAAGTCTTTTAGAAGTACTAAAGGTATTCAATGATAACAATTTGAATATGAGTAAAATACAATCCTTACCAATTATTGAAAAACCTTGGGAATATTCTTTTTTTGTCGATCTGATTTTTGAGGATGTCAAGGATTTGAATCAAGCTTTAGAAATCTTACAAAAACAAGTCAATGAGTTAAAAGTATTGGGAAGATATACCCGCAATAAAAACATTTCATATGCAAGTAGCCGATAGAATCCATAGCGTACCGGAATATTATTTTTCTCAAAAAATGCACGCTTTACACCTTTTGGAAAAAGAAGGAAAAAAGATTGTCAATATGGGTATTGGAAATCCGGATTTACCACCGCCGGAAGCGGTTGTTCGGGCTTTACAAAAGGCTTCGACTGCTATTTCCAAACACGGATACCAACCCTATAAAGGAATTGCCGAATTACGGCTTGCCATCGCAGCATTTTACTCAAAACAGTACACTGTAAACCTGAATCCGGAAACCGAAATTTTACCGTTAGCCGGTTCCAAAGAAGGCATTATGCATATTTCAATGGCTTTTCTCAATCCACAAGATAAAGTATTGATTCCCAACCCGGGATATGCTGCTTACTCCAATGTCACTAACTTATTGGGAGCGCAGCCCGTTTATTATGATTTAATAGAAGACACCAATTGGCAACCGGACTGGGAAGCTTTGGAACAAAAAGATTTATCGAATGTAAAAATAATGTGGGTCAATTACCCAAATATGCCAACAGGCGCCAAAGCCGAAATACAACTTTTTGAAAAACTGGTTCATTTTGCAAAAAAAAACCAAATATTGTTGGTAAATGATAATCCGTATAGTTTTATTTTAACAGAGAAACCCTTGAGTATTTTATCGGTACAAGGAAGTAAAGAAGTGGTTTTGGAACTCAATTCGTTGAGTAAAAGTTTTAATATGGCGGGATGGCGAATCGGTATGCTCTGTGGGTCACAGGAGCATATTCAAGCTGTCTTAAAAGTCAAGAGCAATATGGATAGCGGTATGTATTACGGATTGCAAGCTGGTGCTATTGCCGCTTTGAATCAGGATGATACTTGGTTTAAAAAACTCAACAAAATCTATTTTGAACGGAGGAAAATAGTCTATCAAATTATAGATCGATTAGGCGGAAGCTATCAAAACAATAGCGTTGGTTTTTTTGTGTGGGCACAATTCCCCACTACTAAAAATTCCGTACAATGGTCTGATTATTTATTGGAAGAAAAAGGTATTTTTGTCACGCCCGGCAGTATTTTCGGGAGTAATGGTGAGGGATATTTGCGATTTTCACTCTGTGTAAATACCACAGAATTAACAGCCATTTTAAACCGGTTATAACATAAAAATTACAAAACTTGAATACAATTAACAACATAGCAATCATAGGTTTAGGACTGTTAGGCGGTTCTATGGCTTTAAGTTTAAAAGAAAAGCTGCAAACCACGATTTACGGTATAGATAC
>CAYNFJ010000143.1:0-4462 GCA_964396505.1 uncultured Polaribacter sp.
GTAAAATCATATTCAGCAGTTTCATTTTGTACAATATTGGCAACGATTGCATCTATTTCAGGAACAGCGCGATAGGTGAAAAATACCGGTTCTATATTCGCATCGAGTTTACGGGTCAACACCTTGCGATCCTCTTCTTTATCGGGACGTGTTAATTCGTGTTTTTTGATAATGCCGTTTTCATAATCGGCACAAGCGGCAGCACCGACTATTCCGTATTGTGTACGACCATTCATTGTCTGGGCATAAATGTAATAACGCGCTTCATCATCTTGTAACAAATAACCTTTTTCTTGAAAAGACTTAAAATTAGCAACTGCTTTTTGATACACTTCTTCACTATGTGGATCTATATTCTCGGAAAAATCAATTTCAGCACGTGTAATGTGGAGTAAGGATTCCGGTTTTCCGGCAGCCATTTCGGCAGCTTCAGCAGAATTCATCACATCGTAGGGTAAACATGCTACTTTTTCTACTAAATTTTTGGGAGGTCTGACTCCTTTGAAGGGTTTTATAATTGCCATAATTATTTATTTATATTAAACTTTAAACTTCGTATTCTTTTGATATTTCAATAATCTGCTCAGCCAATTCGGTTCCTATCCGGTTTTGTGCTTCTGTAGTCGCTGCTCCTATATGAGGACTCAATGATAAATAAGGGTTCATCAACAACTGTACTTCCGGCGTGGGTTCTTTTTCAAAAACATCTAATGCAGCAGCATTTATTTTATTATTATTCAATGCGTTAACAAGCGCTACTTCATCAACTACTCCACCTCTGGAAGCATTGACCAAAAAGACGCCTTCTTTCATTAAATCAATTTCTTTTTGGGCGATTACATACTCCTCTTGAGCCGGCACATGTAAGGTAATAAAATCGGACTGTTTTAAGACTTCTTCTTTAGAAATAGTCTCGATGCGAAACGAAAGCTGTTGTCCGTCAAAAAAACTCAAATTCAGCGTCTTGTTTTGGATAAACGGGTCATACGCCACTACTTGCATACCCAATCCCAATCCTATTTTTGCAGTAGCTTGACCAATTCTGCCAAAACCGATAATTCCCAAAGTTTTGCCTCTCAATTCTGTCCCTTTTGCATAGGATTTTTTTAAACCTTTAAAATTGCTCTCCCCTTCCAAGGGCATCGTTCTATTGGCATCGTGTAAAAACCGTGCCATGCCAAAGAAATGGGCAAAAACCAGCTCAGCAACCGAGTGCGATGAAGCTGCCGGTGTGTTGATAACGTGTAAACCCTGTTCCCGGGCATAATCTACATCTATATTATCCATTCCTACACCGCCTCTGCCTATTATTTTTAATGTAGGACAGGCGTCAATCAATTCACTTCTCACTTGTGTGGCACTGCGAACTAATAATACATCAATGTTTTGTTCATTGATGAACTGCTCCAATTCATCTTGGGGTATTTTGTCGGTAAAAACCTGATGTCCGGCTACTTCCAAAGCTTCTATTCCGGATTGAGCAATCCCGTCATTGGCTAATATTTTCATAGTTTATTACTCGTGTTTAATTATTTCCTAAGATTAATGGCAGTCCGTCTTTACCACCTACAATGACAATTTTACTATTGGATGATTGCGATAATTGCAGAGTAGCATCAATTCCTTTATCTTTTAATATTTTATCGGTTAAAGAGGCACTTAAAATACGGTTTGCATCGGCTTTTCCTTGGGCTTCAATTCGTACTTTTTCGGCTTCTTTTTTGGCTTTTACTAAACGAAATTCGTATTCCAACGCTTCTTGTTCTTGCTTGAGTTTTCTTTCAATGGCAGTTTTAATTGTAGAAGGCAATGTAACATCACGTACCAGAACTTTATTGACCAACATATATTGATTGGCCAATATTTTTTTAGTTTCATCTAATATTTCTTTTTGAATAACCCCTCTTTTAGAAGAGTAGATTTCTTCAGGTGTATAGCGTCCTACCACTTCTCTGGTAGCTGATCGTAAAGCAGGGCGTACCAGATTTTCGAGATAATCAACGCCTTTTGTTTTGTATAAAAATCCTAGTGTAGCTGCATCGGGTTGATACCAGATAGTGGCATCCAATTGAATATCCAAACCATTGGAAGACAATACTTTCATTTGATCAAAATACTCTTGTTGACGTAGATTATAGATCTCGACATCATTCCATGGTGCTACAATATGATAGCCTTCACTCAAAGGTGGTTGATCGGTTACTACACCACCAGCCATAGGCTTATAAAGCACTCCTGCTTGTCCGGCTCCAATGGAAACAATTGATTTAAATAAGATAATCACTAAAAAAACGGCAATGGCAATAAAGGCTATTAAAGAGCCTGATATTTGGAATTCTCCCTGATGTTTTGTGTACATAATACTTGTTTTAAAATTAGTATATAAAATGATGATCACTAAATAAGACCGCTGTATTTACGTATCAACCATTCTGCTGACAAAGATACTATTATAATACCTAATAACCAGTACCAATCTATGATAGGTGTTTTTATTTTTTTATTTTTTTGTATTGCCTTGTAAGCGGAATCGTGCAACAGGCTCTGAAAGACATTTTCAGGATGATCTACAGTAGCCAAAATCCCTTTAGAATCGTAGGTTAATCGCTGTAATCTATCTATGTCTGCTGTGTTATCAGATTGTTCAATATTGTAATCTAAAATAGTAAAACTTCCATAATGCATCTCTTTTTTACCAGCCACATTTACTTTAAAAGTATAGAGCCCTTTTTGTAAATCATTCAAAACTACTTCATATTCATTATCTTTGGGTATAAAGGGAATTTTTCGTGTTTTATGCGTATTTTTCGAAGTGATGCTAAGCCACAGATTTTCCTGCATATCGGTTTGATAATTCTGGTCCACTAAAGACGCTCTAATCCGTTGTTCTTGATTGCTGTAAACCAATTTGTCATAAGTTAAGCGCATACGATTGTACTCTTTGTGTTTTGCAGCATATTGGATAAGGTTACCCAAAAAATGATCAAATACTTTAGAATTGTGTTGGATTAGACTACTTTGCATCCGCCATTTCCATATACCTTCTCCAAAAAGAACGACATTTTTTTGGTTTCCCGCTTCATAGGTAGCAAGTAAAGGATGTTGGGTCGTCGTGCTTGCAATTTTTTGATTCAATAAACTTTGATAAGGAACTTGGAATTGGACGGTTCCAAAAAATCCTTCTACCGGAGGCAATCGGTTGAATCCAATATCTTTGGCCATAAATTCGGAAAAATCAGGATTGTAAACCGGAAAATAGGATTCTGTTGCACGGGTCGTTTCTTTGTGAAATGAGCTTTGTGCTTGATTTAAAAAAGTCCAATCTGTATGTGTTCCCGTAATAATGAAGGTGTTCAATGATAATTTTTTACAATCATCTAATACGGATGCCAATGAAGCCGTGGGTTGATACAAGATAACTAACTGATAATCCGGTAATTTAATGTTGTGGTAGGCTCCAACTTTGATCACCACTTTACGTTGTTTATTACGTTCTATACTTTTCTTAATCGCTCCCAAATCCGGATGATAGAAACTACTCAACAAGAGTATTTTTGCTGTTTGGTCAATTACTTCTACAGAAAAATGTTTGGTGTTATTTCGCGTGTTTTTTTCGTTGGTAATCGGACTCAATACAGCACGATAAAACTGAGTTCCCAGTTTTTCAGCTTTTAATTTTATCTGCGTACGATGCGATTGGTGTAAAGCATCAAAAACCAAGGTTTTACTAAATACACGCTTTTTGCCTAAATAGATATTTAATTGCGAATGGACTGTATTATTGCCGGAATAAACAGAAAAAATTTCAACGGGAAATTGATTGTCTAATACGCTGTATGGATTTACATTGAGCTGTGTAATAGCCAAATCCTGATATTGAACCGTATCCCCTACTACAATTGGATAAATTCTATTTTTTGAATTGTAATACGCATAATCTGTTCCATAAGTCTGGTTGCCATCTGTAATCAAAACAACAGGTACACCACCTGATTTATACCACGTGTTTACTTGTTCTAAAAGCGCCCCGGGATTGGTTTGGGTGTCAGAAAAATCCAAGCTATCCAAATTTTGAACTGTTGAGCCAAACCGCAAATAGTTGACTGTAAATTTTTTCTGCAATGCGGTGTGCTGTTTGATATTATCGATAAGTTTGGTGACTTGATCGGCAGCATTCAAATATTTTATAGAAGCAGAATTATCAACCGCAACAACCAAATTCGGTTTTTCAACAAATAATTTACGCTTTTCCCAAGTAGGATTTATCAATAAAAGCACTATGCTAAATAATGCAATAAACCGCAACAGAAATAAAACATACCGACGCTTTGCATCATTCTTCTGTTTATAAAAATAGAAAAAAATGCTGACAAACAGCGCCACCAAAAAGGCTAAAGAAACATATAAAATAGTATTATTCAACTAATTATAAGGTATTATGTAAAATTAATACAGGGTTTTT
>CAYNFJ010000144.1:0-4385 GCA_964396505.1 uncultured Polaribacter sp.
GTCATCGTATGAAACCGGATGCTGGCTAAAACTTTTGCGATGTTCCTTATCGAAGATACCGGTATTTCCATCGGTTGATGGTGTTCATTATGACTAACAAGGACTATTTGGCCCGGGTCGCTTCCTTTCTGCAAATACTTAACCATCAAATGTCGTAAGCCTCCAATCTCTGCGTCTATCAGATATATTTCTCCCCAAATAATACCTTGTGGAATATCTTGTATTTTCTTGAAAATTACAATATCTCCGGATTTCAGGATAGGATACATAGAATCGCCCGTAATGAATATCGCACCGTCTGCTTTTGGTATATGTGGAATGCGAATACTATCAACAGGAATTTGACGAGTAGCATTATCAAACAGATTTAGCCCGGCTGCCCCTGTCATATCATACAGCGGTATATCCTGCATAGGCACCGGCTTATCCGTGGGCCGGGTAAAGGTTTGGATTTGTTCCTGCTCGGGTGTGCGTGCCGGTTCATCGCGCAACATTGGACCTTTGCCGGTTACAAGCCATTCGGGGTTCAGTTCTGGAAATACGGATAAAATTTTGACTATTTTTTCTCCCCCCAATTCACTTTTAGCCCCTTTTGCTTTAAAATTCGATGCAGATATACCTGTTAATTTAAAAAAATCACTCTTTTTAATACCTTTATAATCAATAAATTGTATAATTCTTGATTTGATTGGTGAAAATTTTGTCTCTAATTCTTGCATAGTCAAAATTTTGTCCATATATTTGTATCGAATATTCACTAACGTAAACAAAACTATGAAAAATAAGCCATTTAGCAAGGAAGAATTGAAAGTTTTGGACGGGAATCTGCACAAAATCGCCAAAAAACACCGCGTTTCGCGTCAATATGTTTGGCAGATTGCCACCGGGATACGGACGGCTACCAGCCGTAAATCCCAAGCAATAATGAAAGACCTTGTCCGGTTACTCTATGCTTTAAAACAGGTATTATAGGTGAAAATCATCGACGGCATATTATATACCACCGGCCGTTCCGGGCGAACTCTGTGGATATCACACAATGTGTTAACCGGTATTGGTATCAGCAGCCGATATTTACGTGAGGCACGTTATCTTTACAAACAATCTCTTCCTCCATCGCAACGTTCGTATCCGGTATTGCCCAACAATGGACGGGCATGGCGATGGATGCGTAGGAACGGCCGGTTTTATTATGCATTTGACAATATTCCCGACAGGGCACCTAATTTTTGGCGGTCACGATTACCGAAAAATCCGGCTAACGAGGCCATAGAATCGATTGAGCGCAAATTGAATGAACAGTTGCTCGGTTATTTGCCCCGGGCATCCGAGATTTACCAGAGTCAATACTTACATTATTCATCAAAACAGCAAAAAAAATTATCGCTTGCTGCGGCTTTTGTTGAATTTGCCTATTTGAAATGGAAAGAAAATGATCGTGACGGGCATATTATTTCAATTCTAGCGGATTTGGCGGCACGCCATAAGTTGCAATACATCCCATACCATCCTCGCCGTTTGAAGGAAAAGCTTCAATTACTTGATGAAGGTATTCCTGTAATAGATATTATTCAACCGCCAAGATTGGGCAATAGTTTTGCACGTATCTATGATGATCCTGAGGTAGAAAGTTGGGTAATTCAGTTGAGGCGGATGGGTCAGAATTACACTAATGAATATATTATCAGGAAAGTTAGCGAGATGTGTCGTCTGACCGGTAAACGTGTTCCTTCTCGCCGGTGGTTTGGACAAAAAATCCTTGAAAATCACGAAACTAAATATCTTACAATCAACAGGTTTGGCAAAGGAACACGAGGAAGCCAGATGTATGAGGGCTATATTCCAATCAAAAATGCACTATTTGCCGGCGATGCTTGGCAAGTTGACGCCACACGTGTTAATCTTATTGCACATAATTCGGGGGGTAAGCAGGCATTTTTATTTGTCATAGCAGTACGTGACGTGCACAGTGGTGATATTTTAGGTTACCATTTTGATTATAAGGAAGACAGGTGGTCGGTGCTGAATGCCGTTAAAATGGCTGTTATTAATGCCGGCTATCTGCCTTATGAGATTGTTTTTGACCGGTTTCCCGGGCATAACACACCTGAGGCGAAGGAATTTTTCGATCATTTGCGTCATTTACATACGAAAATAACATTTACACATAAAGCCACCGGTAAAGCTAGGTTAGAGCGTTGGTTTGGTACTCTGCAGACTGTATTTATGCAGGAAAGTGATTATTATTACGGACAGGGGGTTCAATCAACGCGAAAATATGCGCATAGGAGCCCTGATTATTTGAAAAAAATAAGGAAAGATGCGTATAAAATAGGGTTTGATTTTATTGCTGCCGTTGAGGAGTCAACTAAAATCATAGAAGCCTATAGAAATACACCATATTCGTATTATTCTCGGAAGCATAAAGACTTAAACAAACCGCCTCGATTACTTCACGCCGAAAGTGATAAACCGAATGTTCACTGGGTAGATGACATTACTTTAAGTATGCTCTTCGGTCACAAAAAAGAAGTTAGCATAAAACGTGGCGGAATAATTAAAACTCAAATTTACAAACAAGAATATTACTATCGCATTGACAATTTTGAAATTATAAAACAATATCCGAAAGTTTGGATTAGTTATGACTTGGAAAATTTATCAAAGGTCTATTTGTTCATACGAAGAGGAAGTCTTTGGATGAATATAGGACAGGCAGAATTGCTTGAGCCGGTTCAAATCTATGGTCCTCAGGCCGAATTTAATCGTTTGGCAAAAGAAAAGCAACGTATTAAGAATCTTGAGCAGGCTCGCAATGAATTGTTAGCCAAAAAAACAGCAATGGCTGATGAGGTAGAATTACTGATGGGGCGTTATACCCAAAAATTACTAAAAGAAACATCCGAGAATCTACTGATCTCCGGTGATGACACAAAGATTTCTCCCCATCCGCCTGATATAGACATTTTATCCATTAGAAATAAATACTAACCATAAATACGTCTGCCTTATGAACAACCAAGAAAAACTAAAAATTGTACAAGCCATTCTGACGGAAGAGAAGAGGCTTGGTTCTGCCAACCGTGTTGCTACCAAATGCGGTGTTTCTCCTGCCACGATCAGTCAGATGAAAAACAAAAAGTGGTCGTTAATACGCGAGGAAATGTGGCAAAAGGTTGCATCGGCTCTTCGAGTGGATTTTACGAGTTGGAATATTGCCGAAAATGTGTACAATACGCGCTTTTTGATGCAGATATTCGAAGATGCCAAGCGTGAACAATTGTTTCTGGCAGTTTCTCACAAAGCCGGATCCGGAAAAACCGAAGCGGCCCAATATTATGCCACGATAAAAGCCAACCATTACGTGTATTATACCCAAGCTAGAGAATGGGCTAAACGTGAATTTCTACTTAATGCTTGCAAAAATATTGGTATCGAGCCGGAACGCGGAACACGGAGTATTGATCAGCTTGGGCAACAGGTAATAGGTTTTTTTGCGGAACGGGCCTCACAAAAACCACTTTGGATTATTGATGAGGCAGATAAATTAAAACCTAGCGCGCTTAGGTTTCTAATCACATTTTATAACCAATTGGAAGATAAAGTTGGAATGGTAATACTTGGAACTGAAAATCTTCGTAAGGAAATCGAAAGAGGTGTTCGACTTAACAAAAAGGGATACGATGAAATAGCCAGCCGGTTTGGTCGTAATTTTGTTGATTTATTAGGAGCCACGCAAGAAGATGTTGCAAAAATCTGTTTAGTTAATGGTATTACAGACAGAAAAAAACATCTTGAAATATTCAAAGAGGCGAAACCTGTACAAGTGAAAATTTCGAGTGCCGGTCAAACCGGATTTATCCGTGTTGTTGAAGATTTTCGTCGAATTAAGAGAATTATCAAACGTGAATTAATTAAATCACAGCAAAAAACCGCAGTGTTATGAATAATTTATCATTACAACACGAACGCATCATTCGAAGGCTAAATCAATTGGAATCGATTCTAAAAAGTAATCATCCGGATGAATTAAAAATCCGCGTTCAATTACAGTCTGAATACCGTCAACTTAAAGAAACACTGGCCGAATTGAGCAATGTAGTAGAATTAAAATTTTTTGAAAAAGATAAGTTGCTTATATGGCTGATCAAAGGTAAACCGCAAAGAGCTTGGAGCGGTAAGAAAGCAATTGAGAAATGGAATGAATTAAAAAAACACTTATATGAAAAATCTCAAATTTAACATCCAAACTTCAAAGCAAGAATATTGGACCGACGAAAACGGAATGAGAGTGCCATACAAACGCACTTCCAAAGCCGAGCGATTGGCAGAACGGCGTTCCGGAAAAGCCATCAAAGAGGCATTGAAATTAAACCGCTTGTTGG
>CAYNFJ010000145.1:0-4257 GCA_964396505.1 uncultured Polaribacter sp.
ATGAAATATCATTTTAACAAGATAGAAGCCAAATGGCAAAAAAAATGGGCTGAAAACCAGACTTTCAAAGCGCAAAATAACAGTGACAAACCCAAATTTTATGTTTTGGACATGTTTCCGTATCCTTCCGGAGCCGGCTTACATGTCGGGCATCCGCTGGGCTATATCGCATCCGATATCTATGCACGATACAAACGGCACAAGGGTTTTAATGTATTGCATCCCATGGGTTACGATTCCTTCGGATTACCGGCAGAACAATATGCCATACAAACCGGTCAACATCCTGCAAAAACCACCGAAGCCAATATCAAAACCTATCGCAGGCAGATGGACCAAATCGGGTTTTCATTTGATTGGAGCCGTGAAATCCGCACCTCTAACCCGGATTATTACAAACATACCCAATGGATTTTTTCACAGTTATACGACTCTTATTACTGCAATAAAACCGATAAAGCCCGCCCTATTGCTACATTGATCTCCGAATTGGAGCAAAACGGAAATACAGCTATCCATGCCGCTTGTGATGAGGATACACCATCCATTACCGCCGCTGATTGGAAAAACTTTACAGCAGTAGAAAAACAGGCTTTTTTACTCAAATACCGGCTCACTTTTCTATCCGATACTGAAGTCAATTGGTGTCCGGCACTAGGTACCGTACTGGCTAATGATGAAATAGTCAACGGCGTTTCTGAACGAGGCGGTCATCCGGTAATTCGTAAAAAAATGAAACAATGGTCTATGCGTATTACCGCCTATGCCCAACGCCTGTTGGACGGATTGGAAAAATTAGATTGGCCTCAACCCTTAAAAGATGCGCAAACCAACTGGATCGGTCGCTCTGAAGGAGCTATGGTGCATTTTAAAATAAAAGGATTTGAAGATGAAATCAAAGTCTTTACCACTCGACCCGATACCATTTTCGGAGTCAGCTTTATGACGCTGGCTCCCGAACATGAATTGGTGTCCAAAATCACGACTAATCCGTATAAAGAAGCCGTTGATACGTATATAAAAGCCACCGCAAAACGCAGCGAACGCGATAGAATGGCCGATGTAAAAACCATTACCGGACAGTTTACAGGGGCTTACGTAATACACCCTTTTACCGGCGAAGATATTCCTGTTTGGATAGGCGATTATGTACTGGCCGGATACGGTACCGGAGCCGTTATGGCAGTGCCGTGTGGTGACCAACGCGATTACGATTTTGCCAAACACTTTGATATTCCGATTCCCAATATTTTTAAAGATGTGGATATATCTGAACATGCGTGTGAAGATAAATCGGCAGTAATGGCAAATTCTGATTTTTTAGATGGTTTACCGGCAAAAAAAGCCATCAAACGTATGATTTATGAAATGGAACAAAAAGGCATTGGAAAAGGAAAGATAAACTACCGTTTACGCGATGCCGTGTTCAGTCGCCAACGCTATTGGGGCGAACCCTTTCCGGTATATTACAAACAGGGAATGCCTTATATCATTGACAAGGAATACTTACCTCTTTTATTGCCGGAAGTCGAAAAATATTTGCCGACAGAAGACGGAAAACCCCCTTTGGGAAATGCTTCAAATTGGGCTTGGGATACCACTAAGAATCAGGTAGTTAGCAATGATCAGATCGATGATAAAACCGTCTTTCCATTGGAATTGAATACCATGCCCGGTTGGGCGGGAAGCTCTTGGTACTTTAACCGCTATATGGACCCGCATAACCCCGATGATTTTGCTTCGCAAGAAGCCTTGGCATACTGGCAGGATATTGATTTGTATATAGGTGGTAGCGAACATGCTACCGGCCATTTGCTATACTCCCGTTTTTGGCAAAAATTCTTGTTCGATAAAGGCTTGGTACCGGTAGATGAATATGCCAAAAAATTGATCAACCAAGGGATGATTTTGGGAACCAGCGCGTTTATTTATAGATTAAAAAATAGTTTTAAATTTAAAGATAATACAGGTATAATAAATATCTCTGGATTTGAAAATATATTTGTTTCTAAAGCACTCATTAAAAATGTAGATTTTGATTATTGGTATCCTGATAAATACCCTGATAAATATATTAAAAATCATATAGATGATATATTACAATATGAACAAATTAGAAAGCCTAAAATTTCTTTTATACCCATTCACGTCAATGTAAATATGGTCAATGCATCTAACGAATTGGATATAGAGGCTTTTAGAAAAGACCCCATCCATTCAGAATATAAAGAGGCTGAATTTATCACAGAACCCGATGGAACTTTTGTAGTAGCTCGTGAAGTAGAAAAAATGTCCAAATCCAAATACAATGTGGTCAATCCCGATGATATCTGCCACAATTACGGGGCAGACACCTTACGGATGTACGAGATGTTTTTAGGCCCACTGGAACAAGCAAAGCCTTGGAATACTGCCGGAATTACGGGTGTGCATAATTTTTTAAAAAAATTGTGGAAGTTGTATATCACCGATGATCAGTTCTATGTGTCCGATGAAGCACCGACTAAAGAAGAGCTAAAAACTTTGCATAAAACCATCAAAAAAGTGGAAGAGGATATTGCCCATTTCTCTTTTAACACATCGGTTTCTACCTTTATGATTGCGGTTAATGAACTGACCGCTTACCAATGCAATAAACGAGCAATATTAGAACCATTGGCTGTATTGATAGAACCGTATGCACCGCATATTGCAGAAGAGTTATGGGAAAATTTAGGGCATCAAGAGTCCATTTCCAATGCAGCATTTCCGGAATTTGAGGCAAAATATTTAGTGGAAAGCAGTAAGGTATATCCCATTTCATTTAACGGAAAAATGAGATTTACTATGGAATTACCCTTGGATTTGAGTAAAGAAGCCATCGAAAAAGCCGTCTTGTCACATGAAAAAACACAAAAACAACTCGCCGGACGCACCCCTAAAAAGGTAATTGTAGTCCCCGGTAAAATCGTCAATATAGTGGGATAAACAAGAATATATTTAGAACAATAGACTATTTAAAGTCAGGAACGCAACGCCAACAAGAAGCCTATGCGGAGTTGCGTTCATTGGATATTTTTAACAAATTAGCCGATTATCAACCTTTGTTAGCCGGCACCATTCCCCTTGATATAGCCATTGCTTCCAGTGACTTAGATATCATTTGCCGGTGTAAAAATCATATTGAATTTACTGAAAAATTACAGAAATGTTATGGGCAAGAACCCTCTTTTACAATAAAATTAAAAGAACTCAATGGTATTTCAACTACAATTGCTAAATTTGAAGGACAAAAATTTAAGATAGAGATTGTTGGTCAGAATATTCCCTCAGAAAAACAACAAGCCTTTAGACATGTATTAGTGGAACATCATATATTAGAACAAAAAGGGACTCGGTTTAAACAACAAATTATCGCATTGAAAAAAGCGGGAATAAAGACCGAACCCGCCTTTGCCGCTTTATTAGGATTGACAGGAGATCCCTATAAAGCTTTATTGAAAATAACCATTTAAAAGCAACGTCATGATGAAAAAGTTTTTTTTACTAGTCTTCTTAGCCGGATTTACGGCGCAATCTCAGATTATTAACACCGAATCTTTACGCATGGTAACCGACACCTCCGGATGGTCAGGTTCTATCAGTCTGCATATAGGTTTTGTAAAAAATGTCAGTGAATTATTCAAAGTTTCCAACAAGATTCACGTGCAATACAAAACAGGGAAACAACTTATTTTGTTTATGAATGATATTGGATTTGAAAGAGCCGATGGGGCAAACTTTATCAACAAAGGGGTACAACATCTACGGTACAATTATAAAATCAGACCCCGAATCACTTGGGAAGCTTTTTTACAAAACCAATACAATGCCATTTCCAAGATAGATTACAGAAGATTGGCAGGCACCGGATTACGATTTAAACTCTCTACTCATGAAAAATACAAAGCATATCTGGCGAGTTTACTGATGTATGAAAATGAAAAAACCACAGAAACGCCTGCCATTATTTCCCGTGACTGGCGCAATAGCAGCTATTTTAGCTTTAGTTTTTATTTCAATAAAAATGTTTCCCTGATAAGCACCACC
The DNA here is from genome assembly GCA_964396505.1 of uncultured Polaribacter sp. GTDB lineage: Bacteria > Bacteroidota > Bacteroidia > Flavobacteriales > Flavobacteriaceae > DQTL01. The sequence continues at coordinate 4,069 of CAYNFJ010000145.1, forward strand.
TATTACCAACCCAAATTACGCCAATTTTCCGATTATAGAGTTGCACATCAAAGTGCTTTATCTTTTACAATTTTTAAGAACCTGGCTTTTAGCACTGCTTTTAATTTTACCTACGATGCCTTTCCTGTAGCGGGCATTCCTAAAAAACAATACGAACTGATTAATGGATTGGTCTATAGTTTTGATTGA
>CAYNFJ010000146.1:0-4222 GCA_964396505.1 uncultured Polaribacter sp.
TAAAAACAGACGTACTGAGTTTGTTATTGTCAATGCAGATGCGATGGAACAGTAAGGAATAAGATTTCTAATAAACAAAAACGATTTTCTAATTTTAGAAAATCGTTTTTGTTTTAATTTTGTCTTTCGTTTACTAATTAATACCTTTACCCACAAATATATATTAAATGGATAGAAAAGAAAAATTCTACAATCAAATAATCAATGGATATAAGACCAAAGGAGATGCCATAACTCTTGGAGCCGCTATGTTAGACGGAGAAACCATCACAGAGGCTTTTGTTAAAATACCATTAAAAACATTGAATAGACACGGTTTAATTGCCGGCGCAACGGGAACCGGAAAAACAAAAAGTTTACAAGTTTTTGCCGAAAATTTATCCGATAAAGGAATTCCCGTTTTATTGATGGATATCAAAGGAGATTTGAGTGGATTAGCACAACCAAGTCCCGGACATCCTAAGATTGATGAAAGACATAAAGCCATAGGATTGCCTTTTACACCCAAATCTTTTCCGGTTGAAATATTGACCATTTCAGAGCAAAAAGGAGTTAGAATGCGTGCTACGGTTTCTGAATTTGGGCCTGTATTATTATCTAGAATATTAGATTTAACCGATACCCAATCGGGAATTGTCTCTGTCTTATTCAAATATTGTGATGATAATAAATTGCCTTTATTGGATTTAAAAGATTTTCGAAAAGTCTTGCATTATGCCACCAATGAAGGAAAAGAAGAAATCCAAAATGAATATGGACGTATCTCAACGGCTAGTACGGGGAGTATTTTGAGAAAAATTATTGAGTTGGAACAACAAGGAGGTGATTTGTTCTTTGGTGAAAAATCATTTGAAGTCGATGATCTAACCCGTATTGACGAAGAGGGGAGAGGGATTATCTCTATTTTACGATTGACCGACATTCAGGATCGACCCAAACTGTTCTCTACTTTTATGCTACAACTTTTAGCAGAAGTCTATGCTACTTTTCCGGAACAGGGAGATAGTGATAAACCCGAATTGGTTATTTTTATCGATGAAGCGCACTTAGTCTTTGAAGAAGCCTCTAAAACGCTCTTATCTCAATTGGAAAATGTGGTCAAATTAATCCGTTCCAAGGGAGTTGGGGTTTATTTTGTTACGCAAAATCCCAAAGATGTTCCGGAAGATATATTGGCACAATTGGGACTTAAAATACAGCATGCCCTTCGTGCATTTACCGCTAAAGATAGAAAAGCCATTAAATTAGCAGCAGAGAATTATCCGGATTCTGAGTTTTATGATACAGATGAAGTATTGACAAAATTAGGAATTGGAGAAGCTTTTGTATCTGTTTTGGATGAAAAAGGAAGACCTACGCCATTGGCAGCCACGATGATGCGAGCTCCTATGAGTAGAATGGATATTCTTACGGACAGTGAATTGAAAGAATTGATACAAGATTCTAATCTGGCTTATAAATATAATGAGACTATTGATAGAGAAAGTGCTTATGAATTATTAAGTGACAAAATTGAGAAAATTCATAAAAATGCCGAGAAAGAAAAAATTAAAAAAACAAAGGCAAAATCACACAGATCCACTAGAAAAAGTACTAGAATGAATCCGGTTTTAAAAGTGGTTACCAGTGCTACTTTTATCCGTGGTGTATTGGGAATTCTTAAACGAGTAATGAAATAAAAAGAAAGCAAATGAAACAAATTATAACTGTATTGGCACTCCTATTCTTGGTGCTTTCTTGTACAAAGAACAACGAATTTTTAATCGAAAAAGGGCATGTAGGACCTATCAATAAAAAAACACGGGTCAGAGACCTTTCTGAACTATTTTCAAAAGATTCTATTGTTCCTATTCTAACTAAAAGAGATGATGATGACAAAAATGTAAATTATTACAATAGTGATGATCAATACTTGATTTATGAAAAAGGCGGGAAACATTTATTGACCTTAGTTCCTATGGAACCCAATGATTCATCTACAATTAAAAGTGTTGAAATCTTTGATAATCGCTATAAAACTAAAAAAGGAATTTCACTGTACTCTCCTTATAAAGAGATAAATACAGCTTACAATCTAAGCATAACCAATACCATTTTATCCGCTCATATTGATATTGATGAACTCAATGCCACTATGGCTATTGATAAAAAAGATATTGGTATCAATGAGTTTAATCGAGAAAAAATAATACCGGAACAAATACCGGATTTGGCAAAAATCAAGCATTTTACGATTTGGTTTAATTAGTACGTAATTTATTAACGCTACAATTATATTTATGAAAACACCCTTATTTTATATCTCCCTTTTACTAGTATTTTCAATTCAAGCACAAATAATTCGTGTGGACGATGCTCCCTACAACGCCGTAGGTGATGGTATAACCGATGATAGCGCAGCCATTCAGCAAGCCATATATGATTTAAAAGCCAATGGAGGTGAAATGCAATTTACTTCCGGAAAAACCTATATGATATCGCAAGGGCTCAACTTTTATAATTTCCCTAATAACTTAAACTATTTGGTCACCACTACCGCTTCTGACAAAGCTACGATTAAAATTCAAGATGGGGCACCTCTCAATTGGGGACATTGGTGTTTTCGATTGAGTGAATCTAATAATATCACCATAAAAAATCTGATAGTAGATGGAAATAGAGATACTAGAAATCCTGATGCTGAATATTCAGGTATTGATGTGATGTTTATTGACGGTGCCAGTGATGGAACCCGCTTTGAGAATCTGGTTCTTATTAATTCACCGGGAGATAATTTATACATCGTAGTGCACGATGGAGAATCTCCTATGACTGATTTTGAAATGCATAATTGCAGATTGGAAAATGCATATAGAAACAATATGAGTGTTATTTCAGGTTCCAATTTTAAAATCATAGGATGTGAATTTATCAATGCTAACGGAACGGCACCTGAAGCCGGAATTGATTTTGAACCAAATACTGATTCTTTTCCGTACAATAATATGTTGGTAGAAGGATGTTTGTTTAAAGATAATCATAATTTTGGTCTGATGTTGACTTATATTGTCAGCAATACAGGAACATCTGTAATCAAAGATAATTTATTTGATAATAATGGTTTGATGATTGCCAGTAAAAACAATGATATTCACCATAATATCTTTGTAAATCAAGATCATCAACACAGTTTTGGAAATAGCACTCGTGATGGGATTATCTATTTTCATACTGATCAAACTCCTACGGATAACGAGGTACATCACAACTATTTTTATGATAACAATATGCCGGCGGGTTCCCATCTAATACATTTTATGTACAATTCCGGAGGAAACAATAATGTGCATGATAACTATGGATATGGGAACACGGTAGATGGATTTGTTTTAGATGATACAAACCCACAAACCCCACCTCAAATCATCAATAACAATGTGTTCTTGAATCATCGGGAAATGGCATATTGGAATATGGATAGTCAAGAAATTTCCGGCAGTACAATCAATGACTTATCCGATTTCAATCATTCCGGTACAATCACGGGAGCGACAACTATTCCGGGAGCTATTAATGAAGCCTTGGATTTTAGTGTAGATGATAATTATCTATCCATACCCGCCAATACCAATCTCAACATTGAAATGAACTTTACCTTGTTAGCTTGGGTAAAATGGAATGGGATTAATAGTGAAACGGAACAAATCATTAGCGGAAGGGGAACGGATTGGAAATTAGGAGTTTCTAATACGGGAAATCTATTTTTTACAGCCAATCCTCCTTATACCTTAGGATTATTACAGACACCTGATGGCAGCATTCCTCAAAATCAATGGAAGTTAGTAGCTGTAACATACAATGGAAGAGATACCAAGCTATATATTGATGGACTGCTTCAATCTCAATCTCAAGCAAACGGAGCCTTGGGAACCACTTTAAATACGATGTATATTGGAAGTGAAAGTGTTGCAAATCATTCATTTAACGGAGGTATTGATGATGTGAGAATTTATAATTATTCACTGGATCAAGTGGCTATTCAATCTATTTATAATAGTGTTAATCTGTCCACTTTAGAGTTAGTGTCTGATAAAAACTTGATTATTTACCCAAACCCTACTAACCAATATATCCATATACGTACAAATTTACCCCTCTCAATCATTGAAATCTATAACAACTTAGGTAAGTTGCTGTCTCGCAAAGAAGGAAATATACGGAAGATTTCAGTCGAGGATTTTAA
>CAYNFJ010000147.1:0-4162 GCA_964396505.1 uncultured Polaribacter sp.
ATGTCTGTTGTAATAGCGATTTTCCGGTTCCCAGCATATCGTGAAATTGCTTGGGATTTTCGGGTGTGCTAACCGGCCAAAACCGGGATCCGACCCCTCCAGCCATAATTACTGTATAATAGTTTTGTTTGTTCATCAGTTGTTTTTTAAATAATTGTGACTGCTGCATTTTGATGCACTAAATATGTTTTTTGGGTATTCTTCTCTGTGCATTTGTAACGCGTTCTTCTTTTTTCACCTAAGATATAGGTTCTGTGGTTGAGTATAAATTCAGTGCCTTCTTTCAGTTCATAAATCATTTTTTTATCTGAGGGCGCATCGTATTTCTTTAAAGCAATACTCAATTGTATATCCGATCCAGTTGCTGCTCTGGGATTGATAAAGTACTGTGCCAGGTAAGGTAGTAAATCGTTGGGAAAAACAGCATTATTGATAAAAGGAAGCATCAGGGAACGGAAGGTGTTTTTCCATTCCTGTCCATGAGGTTTTACACGCTTATATGTACGATGTACAACCAGATGGGCTATTTCGTGTACTAAGGTCAATAAAAAATTGTATGGATTCAGATTGTGATTAACGGTAATTTGAGATTGTCCATTTCTCAAAATTTTAAAATCGCCTTGTTTTGTAATCCGTTCCCGGGTTATGATGAGATGAGTAGGATATTGTTCTAACAAATCCAATATCCCTGCTATGGAAGCTTCCGGAATATATGCCTGTAATGTGTTATGGTATTTTTCTCTATCCAATGTGTCTTGTTTTAAGGTGTACTATTGGCAACGGGGATGGTCTTTCCATTGAAATATTTGTTTCCCAACAGGGCAAAATCAGCAATATATGCGGCCATCTCCTCGGGATTCATATCGGCTTGATAATCCGGAAAGGCTTGTTCGAGCATTTCTGTTTGTACAGCACCCAGCGCTAAGACGTTAAAGGCAATGCCTCTGTCTTTAAATTCTTCTGCTAATAATTCGGTCAGTATAATGACGGCTCCTTTGGACGAACTGTATGCGGAAAGTCCGGCAAATTTAACACTTCCTTGTACGCCACCCATACTGCTAATACTTACCACATGGCTGCCTTTTTTCAGGAATGGGATCATAATACGGGTTAGTTCTGCTACGGCAAATACATTGACTTGATATACCTCAAAAAAATCCTGAATATTGGTTTTTTCAAAGGATTTATTGATTAATTTCCCGGCATTGTGGATTATGATGTCAACTTTATCCCAATGATTGGTGACATAGGCTTGTACTTTTTTGAGATAATTGGCTTGGGTTAAATCTACAGGCAATGCTTTTACATTCGGTATATTTTCAACAGGTTTTATATTGCGGGACAGTGCCAAAATCTGATGTTTTTTAGCCAATATTTTTACTAACTCCAGCCCAATACCGCGACTGACACCGGTAATAATTATATTTTTCTGCATGCTACAAAAGTACATTATTTTTGTAATAACAGGAATCTGATAAAAATTGAAGTTGCAATTTTTCAAGGAAAAAGTAGTAGTTCAATAAAAAATTAAAACGGCAATAGATAAAACCCATTTGAATTAATCAAAAATAATATGTTCATACGCACCTATATCGGCAGGATTACTGCGCGTATTTCCCAATAGATCCATTGGAACCATAGTAGTGCCATTTGTGTCGGCTTGTCCGTTTCCTTCAGAATCTTCACCTATAATCAAATCGTTGAGATGAGTGTCTCTAAAATCCGGATGGGCATTCAATAGGTTGTTGTTAAAATGATTGGTATCGGTAAAATCATACAAGGGATTATTCGTATAATGATTTTGAAAATCGTTAAATTTGATAATATTATTGGTAAATTGATAGTTAAAGGTGGCTCCATCAATCTTTTCCAAATTCAATTCAATGCTGTTTTGCCCATCAATGATACAATTGATAAACCGTGCTTCTTCCAGGTCATAGGGAGTGTACGTGTTTTCATCGACCTTCAAGAAATTATTGAGTAAAACGGTAGGAAGACTTCGAGTGTTGTTCCAATAATTTGCAAAAGTACAATGGGTAAATTCGTATCTGCCTCCTACGGTTCCGGCAAAGGAAGAACCTCCTACGTTATTGATTACGACATTTTCTCCTTTGATATAGCTGTGGCTTCCCAAAATACCAAATTGGGATTGATTGTAAATCTGGCTGTTTTTTATATGAAGCATCGGAGTTGCACTATTGACTGCTTCGTTCACCAATAAACCGATACTACCGTTTTTAATCGTGGTATAATCTATTTGATTGTCCACACTTCCGGAGTGCAAAAAAATCACACCCCATTGACCGGGTATATCAGAAAATTCGGGTTCCAGTCTATCGCCTTGTAAGATAACTTCTGTTTCGGGTTGTCCTTCTATGTTTAAGCTTCCATTGATATGTAAACTGGAATTTTCATTGACAATCAGTCCGGAGTTTTTATGGAAATAGAGTTGGGCTCCCGGATTTATAGTCAATGTTTTCGGTGTGTTATCAGCATCACCCACAGCCATATATCCATAGATAACATAAGGTTTTTCATTGGTGAAAGTCAGTTCATCATCTTGTAGATAGCGTCCTTCAATTCGAATTTCATCGCCGGAATCATCTATGCCTAAAAGCAGTGTTTCTACCAACCCATTTTGTCGGTTGGGATATAAAAAATGGGCGTCTTGAACCAATGTTACCAAAGGAACTTCTTGTAAATTATCACCACTGTCAAACTGTAATTGATCTTCATAAATAGGGTCTGAAATTTGTGAATAATCCAATGTAGTTTCAATAAAAATAAAGATGCTGTCCTTAGCCAGAATATCGATATTTTCAAAATATTTCCCTGGGATTCCATCTACATTCAATCGATAACCTGATGCCGATCCACGGGCTAATTGAATGGTAGGAATGGTAATATCATTATTAGACTTGTTATATACTTTCAGCGTGTAGGTGCTGGACCCGATATTGGTAAAAACCGTATCCAGATAGACCGTATCTTTTGAAAAAGTTAATTCACCGGTGCTGGGTTGTGTGCCAAAATCTTTACGACAAGAACCAACTATTATCAGTCCGGCAAACAAAGTGAAAACTAAAAATTTGTTCATACAATGAATTTATTAGAAAGTTCGGTTTAAATACAACGATTCTACAACCAAAATGTTGTAATACACATCCCTTGGCAAAGCTAAGAATTATTATGAATTTTTGTTAATAGGAAGGTTTTTTTACAGTCGTTGCTAGATTTTTTTTCGTAATATTGTGCTCAATTTAATACTTTTTTGATGAAATTTATTACCTATTTTTCCATAGTAGCCTTGTTTATTTCTTGTGGCACCTCACAAGTGATAACGGCACAGTCCAAAGAACAAGCCATTACAAAAAAATCTGTTAGCCTAGAAGATATCTGGCGTGATTATACCTTTTCTACCGACCGGATGAACGAATTGAATTCTATGAAAGGAGACTATTATACCTTGTTAGGATTCAATAAAGAAACCAGAAGTACTTCGGTCGATCAATACGATTACAAAACATTGGAAAAAACAGCTACTTTGGTCGATAGTAAAGATTTGGTCGAGGTTCCCTATTTTGAATCCTATACTTTTAGTCCCGATGAACATAAAATTTTATTAAAAACCGCTTCTGAACCCATCTATCGCCATTCAGAATTGGCCTATTATTTTTTATATGATATAAAGACCAAAACAAATCGCAAAATAAGTGATCATAAAATTCAGGAACCGGCTTTTTCTCCCGATAATAAGCGGATAGCTTATGTATATGCCAATAATATTTATGTATTTGACGTAGCAAAGGGAACTACTATCCAAATCACTGCCGATGGTAAGCGCAATAGTATTATCAATGGATTGACCGATTGGGTGTATGAAGAAGAATTTGGTTTTGTACGCGCTTTTCAATGGAATGCCGATGGCACTTCCTTGGCATTTTTACGTTTTGATGAATCTGAGGTGCCGGAGTTTACGATGATGAAATATGGCAAGGATTTGTACCCGCATCCGGTTACATTTAAATATCCGAAAGCCGGTGAAAAAAACTCGGATGTGCGCTTGTATATCTATAATTTTTCAAAAGCAGAATCTCATCAAATTGAGTTGGGAGAATACGAGTATATTCCCAGAATAAAATGGACGAAAAAACCTGATATT
>CAYNFJ010000148.1:0-2098 GCA_964396505.1 uncultured Polaribacter sp.
CAAATGCTGAAAATAATATGAATAAACTCTTGTCAGAATTACAAGACAAGGAAAATCGATCTGCTCAATTTAGAACGGTGGTAGCCCTGAATTTAAAAGGAAAAACCTATCTTTTTGAAGGTGTTTGTAAAGGAGAAATTCTCAAAGAAAAACAAGGAAAAAGCGGATTTGGTTACGATCCGGTTTTTGTTCCTGAAGGCTTGCATATCAGTTTTGCTCAAATGTCTAAAACAGCGAAAGGGAACATCAGTCATCGGGGAAAAGCTATCCAAAAACTCATTACATTCTTAAATAACAAAAAACAGTAAATTATTTATTATACCAAAAAATCATATCGACTCTATTTTATAAGTTTAGCGCTACTGCTGGGATTGGTCTGGTTGATCAATATCAGTCTGGGTTCTGTATCGATTCCTTTTGGAGAAGTGCTACACGGCCTGTTCGGACAATCATTGAGCAAAGCGTCTTGGGAACATATTTTGTTTCATTTTCGTATTCCAAAATCCATAACCGCCATCAGCACGGGAGCCGGTTTGTCTGCCGTGGGTTTATTAATGCAAACCCTTTTTAAAAATCCTATGGCGGGCCCTGCTGTTTTAGGAATCAGTTCGGGTGCCGGATTGGGCGTTGCACTATTGGTTATGGGTGGAAGTTTTTTTGGATGGGAATCACTTATCAATAATAACCTAAATACAGGAACGGTGCTAGCAGCTATTATCGGTGCTTTTATAGTATTGAGTTTTATTCTTTTCTTAAGTAACAAAATTAAAAATACCTTATCTATTCTCATTATAGGGCTGATGTTGAGCGCCTTGACTACGGCTATTATAGGTATTTTATCTTTTTTTAGCAAGGCCACACAATTACAGCAATATATATTCTGGGGGTTTGGTAGTTTGGGTCATTTATCCCAAACCGAAATATGGTTTTTAAGCGGTATTGTTGTATTGGGAATTATAGGTATTCTCCCCTTATTAAAACCCTTAAACGGTTTATTATTAGGTGAAAATTATGCAAAAAGCACGGGAGTTAATTTAAAACGAACCAAAAACTACACATTGCTTATTTCCGGATTGATAACAGGAATTATCACGGCTTATGTAGGTCCCATTGCCTTTATAGGATTAGCGGTTCCTCACATCACCCGTCTGATTTTTAACACCTCCAATCATCGTATTTTATTACCGGCAGTACTATTTATCGGAGCTATTATATTATTAGTCTGTGATACCATTGCACAATTGCCTATGAGTGAAAACGTATTACCCATCAATGCCATTACTTCCCTTTTTGGAGCCCCCTTAGTAATCTGGTTATTAATCCGTCAAAAAAAATATCATTTTTGAATCACACCACACAACATATAGCACGTATTACAACCCGACATTTGAGTATCGGTTACACCCATAAAGGGGAACAATTACTCATTGCCAAAGAATTGAATTTACACGCTGACAAAGGAAATTTTGTGGCCATTATCGGCAAAAACGGAAGCGGAAAATCTACTTTATTACGAACTTTGGCAGGCATACAAAGCCCATTATCCGGAAACATCAATATCCGTAACCAAAAAATAACCGATTATACTGCCAATGAGTTAGCACAACAGATGGCTGTGGTATTTACAGAACCCCTTCCGGACAGTTTGTTGCAAGTGCACGAATTGATTAGTTTAGGACGGCAAGTATATACCAATTGGATGGATCAACTGACAGAAAAAGATATGGCTGTGATGGATACCGCTATTGAACTGACCGGTATAAGACCATTATTATCCCGCTTTTACAATGAATTATCGGACGGTCAAAAACAAAAAGCACTCATCGCCAGAGCCATTACTCAAGATACGCCTATTTTATTGTTAGATGAACCTACTGCACATTTGGATATACATCATAGAATGGAGAGTTTTTTATTGTTAAAAAAACTAGCAACAACTTATCAAAAAACCATTATCATCGCGACCCATGAAATAGGACTGGCTATGCAATTAGCCGATGCTATTTGGTTATTGGATCAGCAACAAATACAAGCCGGAACTCCCGAAGTATTTATTGAAAATGATACGATTTCTGCTGTGTTTGACTCTGATTTGATA
>CAYNFJ010000148.1:2198-4116 GCA_964396505.1 uncultured Polaribacter sp.
CAAGGTTATAATGAAGCTTTACAACACATTCAAGCAACTGTATACGCTTTGGTCAATTCGGATATAGAAGTGACCAGAGATTGGTTAGCACCTATCCATCAACATTTTATAGAGCATCCGGAAACGGGTATTGTACAACCTAAAATACGGGATTATAAGCGCAAAGAATACTTTGAATACGCAGGTGCAGCCGGCGGTTTTATCGACCAATTGGGCTATCCGTATTGCAGAGGTCGTATATTTGACCATATCGAAAAAGATACCGGACAATATGATGACAGCATTCCTATATTTTGGGCTTCCGGTGCTTGCTTATTTATCCGTTCGGAAGTGTTCCATAAACTCGGTGGTTTTGACACCGATTATTTTGCCCATCAAGAAGAAATAGACTTGTGCTGGCGCGCCTTTAATATGCAATACAATACGGTCTATATTGGAGCGAGTACCGTGTATCATGTCGGGGGTGCGACCCTTGATAAATCACATTGGAAAAAAACATTTCTAAATTTCAGAAACAGCTTATATAATTTGGTGAAAAATGCACCCGGCAACTACCTTTGGCTTATTTTTCAACGACTTATATTGGACGGTATTGCCGGCGTAAAATTTTTATTGGAAGGAAAACCTCTCCATACTTTTGCAATTCTAAAAGCCCATTTTTCATTTTATGCTCATTTTACAAAAATGCAGCACAAAAGAAAACAAATTCCCGCTAAACGAACCGATTATTATCAAGTAAAAAGCATCGTTTGGAATCACTTTATTAAAAAGGACTAATGGACAAGCATTTTAAAAATTTTACTGGTATCATCTATCCTGACTTTGACAAAATAAACACCCATTTTCAGCTTACTAATATCCAATTGGAATCGCTGAATATCAGGATATTTTTGTAGTATTTTTTTTCCGGAAACATTGTAAATCAGCACTTCATTAATACTAGAGGTAGCTGATAGATTTAGATGGTGTTGAACCGGATTGGGATAAAACTCAAAACCGGAAAACACAGTATCTTCCACTGCCAGCGAAGCATCGGGATCCCAAGCGCAGATCGTAAAAGAATAGCCTCCAAAACTAAAAGCCCGGACATAGAGCGTTTCTCCCGGTGTTAAACCATTGAATTCCAATACTGCAATATCCTCCATTAAATCATAGCAACCTATTTCTGTAAGATTGGAGCAATCTCCCGTATAAGCAACTAGGGCAGCGTCTCCCACAGACTCCTCTTGTATCCATATATGTCCGGAATCAGGGATCGTCAATTGATACCACAAATCGTTTCCAGACGTACCACAAACAGCAGATGGAGGAACACCTGAAATTTGGGCATAAGACGTATCACCGGACAGTGGGGTGTCACAAGTTTGTGCATCTACATTTAATGTGATGGCACCGGAACAAAGATCATTCTCGGGTGTAAACGTACCGGTTGTAAATGACCATTCAGGACAATTAGTCGCTTCTACACCGGAGGCTACAGGAATTACTTTCCAATACACAGTTGTATTATCTGCAAATCCAGACATCACTGTACTATTTCCGAACTCCTCCATATAAGAAGTATACGTATTGGGAGCATAGCCTATTTTAACTCTGTAAAAATCCGGTACAGGAGTATTACCGGATGCATCCCAATAAAAATGAACGACTCTTCCCGGTTCCAATGGATAATCGCTTGCCCCGTCTGCCGGTATAGGATTGCTAACACAATCAGGCTGTGGCGGTAATTCTTCAACATAAAAACTGTATCTACCGCTGTTGTAACCTCCATGGGTATATAATTGTAAGTAATACGTCTGACCGGGTGCTAATCCCTGAATGACATAATAAATACCATCAGGATGAGACACATGTGTCTCACAATCCAATTCATTTCCACCACAAGCATCCCATAAAGCCACATCGACATCAGCAGCAA
>CAYNFJ010000149.1:0-4114 GCA_964396505.1 uncultured Polaribacter sp.
AATATTCTTGCACATCTCCCATTAAACGCAAGGCAAATTCTGTTGAAAAAATACACGTATTTTGCGCTTGATCTTCTTTTAAAATATCCGATTGGATAGTCCCTCTTACTTTGGTAATTGCCGATGCTTTTATCTCTTCATAGACTTCTTTAGGTAAGACCTGATCACCGGTTACACCCAATAAGAATAGACCTAAACCATTATTACCTTCCGGTAAATCTCCTTGATAGGCGGGTCTGGGGATTCCTTTTTCACTATATATTTTTTCAATTTTCTTATTGACTTCTTCTTCCAGATGATGTTGATGGATGTATTTTTCACATTCTTGATCAATTACAGCATTCATAAAATAGCCCAACATAATTGGTGCCGGACCATTGATAGTCATAGAAACCGACGTCATCGGATGGGTTAAATCAAAACCGGAATATAATTTTTTTGCATCGTCCAGACAGCAAATAGACACACCTGAATTCCCGATTTTTCCATAAATATCAGGTCTTTTATCCGGATCATTTCCATAGAGCGTTACGCTGTCAAAAGCGGTAGATAATCTTTTGGCAGGCATCCCCAGACTGACATAATGAAAACGTCTGTTGGTTCGTTCCGGACCGCCCTCTCCCGCAAACATACGTGTAGGATCTTCTCCGGTACGTTTAAAAGGATAAATACCCGCAGTATAAGGAAATTCTCCCGGAACATTCTCTTGTAAAATCCATTGTAAGATACTACCCCAAGCTTCATATTTAGGAAGTGCTATTTTGGGTATAGTGGTATGCGATAAAGATTGTGTTGTTGTTGGAATTTTAATAACTTTATCCCGTACCTTAAAGCTGTAAATAGCATCGGAATAGCGTTGCTTTTTTTCTTTCCAATGCAAAATTAAATCCCAATTTCGAGGGTTCAAATCCATCTTCACACGATCAAATTCTTTGATCAGTAATTCCAATAAAACATGGTTTTCGGTATCTGTGTTTTGATTGAAAATGAATGTTTCATTCAATCCATTTTTAGATAGTAGTACATCCATTTCTTTTTCGGCGTCCAAATCTAAAACAGTTGTGATGGTTTTGTACAGTCCGTATAATTTTTCGGCTATGGCAGCTTGCTCTGATGCCCACGTATCATAAGCCGTATTGTTCTCTACAATTTCCGATAGATACCGAATTCGTTTGGGCGGAATGATAAAATTACTTTCCGAATTGCTAGCAATATCTTGAAGTGTCGATAGAAAATTTACCCCTGTTTTTTCCTTGATTTTTTTTAATAGTACACGGTACAGCATATTGGTCGCCGGATCGTTAAATTGCGATGCGATGGTACCGTAAACCGGCATTTCATCTATATTTTTATCAAATAAATTGTGGTTGCGTTGGTATTGTTTTTTGACATCACGTAAAGCGTCTAATCCCCCGCGTTTATCAAATTTATTTAAGGCAATAACATCGGCAAAATCCAACATATCAATCTTTTCCAATTGGGTGGCTGCTCCGTATTCAGGCGTCATCACATAGAGTGAAATATCAGAATGATCCAGAATTTCCGTATCGGATTGTCCAATACCCGAAGTTTCCAAAATAATCAAATCATACGAAGCGGCTTTGAGGATTTCAAGGGCATCGCTGACGTGTTTGGATAAAGCCAAATTGCTTTGTCGCGTTGCCAATGAACGCATATAAACCCGTGGATTATTAATGGCATTCATCCGTATTCTATCACCTAACAAGGCACCACCTGTTTTTCGTTTAGAAGGATCTACCGAGACAATTGCCAAGGTTTTATCCGGAAAATCGGTTAAAAATCTACGTACCAGTTCATCTACCAAAGAAGATTTACCGGCGCCACCGGTTCCGGTTATTCCTAAAATAGGCGTGTTGGATTGTCCCTTGATTTGGGAAAAAACTTCTTGAAAAGTTTGGTGATTATTTTCGGCAATAGAGATTAATCTAGCGATGGTATTGACCTCTTTGTTTTGCAATTTTTTTGATAAATTCTCTTTATTTTTTAATCCGGGTGGTGATACATCGCATTGCTTAACCATATCATTTATCATCCCTTGTAATCCCATCCTACGACCGTCGTCCGGTGAATAAATACGGGTAATACCGTATTCCATCAACTCTTTTATCTCTTCAGGGAGGATCACACCACCACCACCACCGAAAATTTTGATTTGTGGTGCTCCTTTTTGTTGCAACAAATCGTACATATATTTAAAATACTCGTTGTGTCCACCTTGATATGAAGTCATTGCAATGGCATTGGCATCTTCTTGAATGGCTGTATTGACTACTTCTTCTACACCGCGATCATGTCCTAAATGTATGACCTCTACTCCGGTAGCTTGAATGATACGTCGCATAATATTAATAGCGGCATCATGGCCATCGAACAGGGATGCGGCAGTTACAATTCTAATTTTATTCTTGGGTTTGTATATAGGAATATGTTCCATAAGGTATCGACTATTTGATGCACAAATATACGAAACTATGGGATAGTAGCTTTAATCAAATAGTTCACTATAATTTGATAGGTAAACCATAATAAAATTCTAAGAATTTTGAACGAAAAATAAAGTTGTATTTAGCACGGATAAAGGCAGATTGTGCATTGACCAATTGGTTGCGAACCTGATCAAAATCATAAGAAGTCAGCACGCCAAGATTGTAGCGTTCTTTGGCTGTTCTAAAGGCTTCTTCTTGGGCTTGGACCGTTTTTTGAGAAGCTTCAAAGCTCTTTAAAGAGGTTTTGGCATCAATATAGGCACGTTCTATCTCGGCTCTTAAATTGGTGCGTTCGTCTTCCAATGAATAGGTGGCTATTTCTTTTTGGATTATGGCTTTTTGTTCACTGGTTTTGGTAGCAAATTTATCGAATATGGGAATATTTATCGAAAGACCAACGGCATGTCCTCTGTGGTCTTTTAATTGATCCAGATAGCCTTGTTGATTGATGCCATTGGATACATTAAAGTAGTTGGTGCCAAAACTATAAGAAGCAGATACACTGGGCAAAATACCTGATTTGGCAATAGCTATTCTTGTTTCAGAATTTTCAATATCCAATTGAGCACGTTGTATTTCCGGTCGCCAATTCAACGCTTTTTGGTATATAATATCACTGTCATTGTACAATAACTTGGCTTGGTCAATATTCACCGGAACAGCAGCAATATCAAAACCTTTATTGGGAATTTGTAATAGTAAGGTCAAATCCAGTAAGGCCAAGTCCAGATTATTTTCTGCTTTGACCAAGTTCTCTTCGTTGGTAGCCAGATTGGCTTGTATTTGAAACAAATCATTGCGCGCTTTGGTTCCGGCATCTACTAATTCTTGCATTTTTTTTACCAATTCTTTTCCTACTTTTACCTGATCTTTAGCGATTTTTACGTTCTCTCTATTGTACAATATATTGAGATAGGCATTCACTACTCGTAGGCTGATATCATTTTTAAGTTCCTCTATTTGCAGGTTTTGAATGGCCAAATTCTTTTGAGCTATTTTCAGATTGTTTTTATTTCGTTTTCCGTTATAGAGGCTTACATTGGATGAAATATTGTAGTTGTTATTAAAAGAATTGTCTGACAAGGGCGATCCAAAACTGTAATTACCACCTACAGAGGCTGAAACAGAAGGATAAAAAGCGTATTTATTGCGGGTTACTTCGGCTTTTTGTATTTCAGCGGATAATTCACTTTTTTTGATGCTGATATTATTTTGATCGGCATATTGGATACATTCTTGTAAGGTCCAAATTTTTGATTTTTCTTGAGAAAACCCTATTAATAACCCAAAAAGACTAAAAAATACACTGTAAATAAACTTCATCATAACAGAATTAAATATTATAACACGGAAATAAGACGTATATAGGTGTGCTTTGTTACAAAAAAAAGATGTTTTAACTGAATAATTTGATTGAAGTACCACCGATGGATGTAAAAAAGAATTGAGCTGCTTTTAGTTGTGTTCAAGATATTAACCCTAAAAATTCATACATTTCCTATTACAAAGCCAAACCACCTGCTATAATTGAAAATGCTCAAAATTTATTTATCTCAGAATTGGGCTACAATTATTTCACTAAAAAATTCCTGTGCTTCCCAATTCTA
>CAYNFJ010000150.1:0-4066 GCA_964396505.1 uncultured Polaribacter sp.
TTTTAGAGATACATAAGACCGAATCATCGTGTTGGATATTGCCCAAATCACCGTGAATAGCATCTGCCGCATGCATAAAAACAGCCGGTGTTCCCGTAGAATTCAGCGTAGCTACAATTTTAGTGGCAATATTGGCGCTTTTTCCAATTCCCGTCACAATAACACGTCCTTTAGAATGCAATATATACTGTACCGCCTTTTCAAAATCGGGCGTAAGGTATTTTTCCAGATTGGCAACAGCTTTGCTTTCAATCCGAATGGTTTGTTTGGCAATGTCCAAGATGCTTTTATCTGTTTTTTTATCTGTCATTTATTGATTTTTATAAAGATGAATAATACGAATCATCGGGATTGAAAAATACTTTAGTTTAGTTTTTTGTTTTATTAAAAATATTTTTGTTAAATTCGTGGGTAGTAAATCGCACGATGGTATAGTATTCTATCAAGTGCAAAAATATTTAAAAAATTTGACACAGCACGTATATGCAAGATTCTAAGATTGATTTAAAGCAAGCATTGAAGAAATATTTTGGTTTTGATAGCTTTATCGGTTTGCAAGAAGAGGTTATTCAA
This sequence comes from uncultured Polaribacter sp., assembly GCA_964396505.1. Classification (GTDB taxonomy): domain Bacteria; phylum Bacteroidota; class Bacteroidia; order Flavobacteriales; family Flavobacteriaceae; genus DQTL01. Next base: position 574 of record CAYNFJ010000150.1, read on the forward strand.
AGTGTAATTGAGAATAAAAACACCTTTGTTATTATGCCTACCGGTGGAGGCAAATCCCTTTGCTATCAAATGCCTGCCTTGATAAAGGATGGGACAGCTATCGTTGTTTCACCTCTAATTGCTCTGATGAAAAACCAAGTTGATGCCATTCGCGGTGTCTCGGAAAATCGTGGTATTGCCCACGTGTTGAATTCATCTTTAAATAAAGGAGAGATACGACAAGTGATGAGTGATATAGAAAATGGAGTGACCAAACTCCTGTATGTAGCACCTGAATCCTTGGCAAAACAAGAATATACCGACTTTCTCAAAAAACAAAATATATCTTTTGTAGCAGTTGATGAAGCGCATTGTATATCAGAATGGGGACATGATTTTAGACCGGAATATCGAAATCTACGCAATATAATCAACGAAATAGACGATGTTCCCATTATAGGACTGACAGCTACGGCTACTGAAAAAGTGCAAGAAGACATCTTAAAAACCTTACGAATGTCCGATGCCAATACTTTTAAAGCATCTTTTAACCGTCCTAACTTATTTTACGATGTTCGTCCCAAAACCAAAGAAGTTCAAAAAGATATCATCCGTTTTGTAAGAAAATATCAAGGAAAATCAGGTATTATTTACTGTTTGAGTCGTAAAAAAGTAGAAGAAGTAGCACAAATACTGCAAGTCAATGGGATTAAAGCAGTCCCTTATCACGCCGGATTGGATGCTAAAACCAGAGCCAAGCACCAAGATATGTTTTTGATGGAAGATGTAGATGTTGTGGTAGCAACCATCGCCTTTGGTATGGGTATAGACAAACCCGATGTGCGTTTTGTCATCCATCACGATATTCCCAAAAGTTTAGAAAGTTATTACCAAGAAACCGGTCGTGCCGGTAGAGATGGTGGCGAAGGCTATTGTTTGGCTTATTATTCGTACAGTGATATTGAAAAATTAGAAAAATTTCTAGCCGGTAAACCGGTAGCAGAACAAGAAATTGGACATGCGTTATTACAAGAAGTAATCGGATATGCAGAAACCTCAATGAGTCGCAGAAAGTATTTGTTGCATTATTTTGGTGAAGAATTTGACGAGGTAAATGGTTTGGGTGCCGATATGGATGATAATATGCGGAATCCAAAACAAAAACATGAAGCCAAAGACGATGTTAAATTATTATTGGAAGTGGTTAAAGAAACACATCAGATGTACAAGGCAAAAAATATTGTCAATACCTTAATGGGTAAAGCCAATGCAATGCTGAAATCACACAAGATAGATCAAAAAGATTTTTTTGGCAAGGGAGCATCCAAAACACCGCTGTATTGGATGGCTTTGATACGTCAGGTGTTGGTTGCCGGTTACCTCAAAAAGGAGATTGAACAATATGGTGTGCTAAAATTAACCAATCGGGCACAAAAATATATTGAAAATCCGGTTTCTTTTATGATGACCGAAGATCACGTTTACAATGAAGATGATACGAGTGATATTATTACCAATGCTAAGGGAGGCGGTGGTGCTGCAGATGAAAAATTGCTAAAAATGCTCAAAGATTTGCAGAAAAAAGTGGCAAAAAAACACCAGGTACCTCCTTATGCGGTTTTTCAAGAACCTTCTTTAGAAGATATGGTGCTGAAATATCCTATTACACTGGAAGAATTGTCCAAAGTATATGGAGTAGGAGAGGGAAAGGCCAAAAAATTCGGAAAGGAATTTGTGTCACTCATCGCTCAATATGTGGAGGAAAATGATATTTTGCGACCGGATGATTTGATTGTAAAAAGTACCGGAAGCAACTCCGCCCTTAAATTGTTTATTATTCAAAATACCGATAGAAAAATCCCTTTGGAAGATATTGCCAAATCTAAGGGCTTGCATATTGACGAACTTATTAAAGAAATGCAGCGAATCGTATATAGTGGTACCAAATTAAATATCAATTATGCGATTGATGAGATTTTGGATGAAGATCAACAAGAAGAAATTTTCGATTATTTTTTAGAATCGGAAACCGATAAAATTCAGGATGCTATGGAAGAATTTGACGGCGATTATGAAGAAGAAGAATTGCGATTAATGCGAATCAAGTTTTTAAGTGAAATAGCCAATTAAAACTGCTGTAAACGAGAAACCCCCAACAAGCAGGGTGCTTGTCAGAGGTTTCATACCCAAAAAAAATAGGTTTAATGTTTTTAGGTTTCTAGGCGACAAAAATACGAATATTTTAATTGTAACAAATATTTTTGTGAAGAAGTTTTCAAAAAAGTATTAACAATTGTCCAAAAAGACGCGCAGAAACTTATACAGCCACATCATATTCGCGTAAAGCATCATTTAAAGATGTTTTTTTATCCGTACTTTCTTTTCGTTTTCCGATAATCAAGGCACACGGCACTTGATAGGTGCCTGCGGGGAACTCCTTGGAATAACTACCGGGAATAACCACACTTCTGCTGGGTACAATGCCCTTGTAAATGACGGGTTCTTTACCGGTCACATCTATAATTCTAGTACTTCCGGTCAGTACGACATTGGCGCCCAGAACGGCTTCTTTTTCTACCCGAACCCCTTCTACTACAATAGATCGGGATCCGATAAAGGCATTATCTTCAATAATCACCGGAGCGGCTTGTAAAGGCTCTAAAACACCACCAATACCTACCCCGCCACTGAGATGTACGTTTTTTCCAATTTGAGCACAACTTCCCACAGTTGCCCAAGTATCTACCATTGAACCACTATCTACATAGGCACCTATATTGACATAACTGGGCATTAAGATAGTGCCGGGAGCAATATAGGAACCATATCGGGCAACGGCATGTGGAACGACCCGAACTTCTTTTTCTTTATAGCCTTTCTTAAGAGGGATTTTGTCGTGATATTCAAAAATTCCCGCTTCTAATACTTCCATTTTTTGAACGGGAAAATACAAAACAACCGCCTTTTTCACCCATTCATTTACTTGCCAGCCGTCAGAAGTGGGTTCGGCTACCCGTAGGGTACCGTTGTCAAGAAGTGCTATAAGCTCACGTATTGCTTTAATGGTCTCAGGGTCTTGTAACAAGCTACGTTTATTCCAAGCCTTTTCAACGATATTTTTTAATCTTTTCATCGGTTTTGTAATTTGTGCAAAAATACAAGGAATATTTTTATACAGTTTTATTAAAAACAAATCTTTTTCCTACTTTTGCGCAAACCAACTAGTAATGCATCAAACCAAATATATTTTTGTAACAGGAGGAGTTACTTCTTCTTTAGGAAAAGGAATTATTGCTGCTTCATTGGCAAAATTATTACAAGGACGTGGCTTTTCTGTGACCATTCAAAAATTGGACCCGTATATCAATATTGATCCGGGAACTTTAAATCCATATGAACATGGCGAATGTTATGTTACCGATGACGGTGCAGAAACCGATTTGGATTTAGGACATTACGAACGTTTTTTGGATACCCCGACATCGCAAGCCAATAATGTGACCACCGGTCGTAT
>CAYNFJ010000151.1:0-1805 GCA_964396505.1 uncultured Polaribacter sp.
ATAAGCTGTTTGAGCCATCTTATACTTTTTAAACACAGACTTATTTAAGGTAAGGCACTAAAAATAACCAACACACAACAACCAAAGAGGCGAGTTCTTATATTTTAGTTATACCAAGTTTTGTTCTTTTTACGTATAGCTCCATAGGTTTCTAGAGGGGAGCTGTTAGGAAGATGATTTGGGTTCTATGATAAACACACCCCCGACCCCTCTCAAGAGGGGAGCTGTGGAAACACCTCTCTTAAGAGGGGTGCTGGGGAAACAGAGTTGTTAAATCTTTTCCAAAAAAAAACAATTCCTATCTTAAGCTGTTTTTTTTAATTATTTTTGCCCAAAATGTAAACCATTGAAGTATCTAATAACCTGTTTGTGGCTATTCAGTTCTCTTACGCTATTTGCGCAGCATAAGAAGATTAAGATTTTACACTCTGACAACACCTTTAAAAACCAAGAAAAATACCCGGGTGCTATTGTCGCTTTAGGACATGTGATGGTCGAACACGAAGGTGCTACCCTACAATGCAATCAAGCGCTGATCTATCAAGAAAGTAATCTAATCAAAGCCTTTGGTAATGTGTTGATTAACCAAGGAGATACCCTTACACAACACAGCAAATTTGTATCGTATAACGGCAATACCAAAATTGCAAAATCTTGGGGCAATGTAATCTTAAAAGATCCCGAAATGACCTTGACAACCGATACCTTGGATTTTGACAGAACCCGTCAACTTCTATACTACAAGCATTTTGCGACTATTCGGGATAGTAGCAACACCTTACATAGTGAAATAGGAAATTACTATTTGAATGAAAAAAAATTTCAAGCTATTTCTCAAGTGGTTATTGACAATGCAGATCACAAAATTACTTCTCACAAATTAGATTATTACACGTCCACAGGGATTTCCAATTTATATGGTCCTACGACCATATTGGACAAAAAAAACAACAATACCATCTATAGTGAAAAAGGCTATCACAACAGCAAAACCAAGATATCTCATTTTGTAAAAAATGCCAAAATCAATTACAAAGACCGGATTATTAAAGGGGATAGTCTCTACTATGACGAACATAGAAAATTTGCTTCTGCTACCGGTCATATCAGTGTATTGGACACGATCAATAATTCAAAAATCACCGGTGGATACGCCGAATATTTTCAAGCAAAAGACTCGATTTTTATCATTCAAAAACCGGTTGCTATCTCTTTAGTTGATAAAGATTCTATGTATATTCACGGCGACAGATTACTGGTTACCGGCAAACAAAAAAACAGGATTTTACGCGCCTATCATCACGTGAAATTTTTTAAAGAAAATTTACAAGGGAAGTGCGATTCCCTCTATACCGATGAACAAAAAGGAATCACTAAAATGTACCGAAATCCCGTGCTGTGGAGTGATATCAATCAGATTACCGGAGATAGTATTCAATTTATCACCGATACCATTTCGAATAAATTGGACTCCCTTAAGGTGTACTCCAAAGCCTTTGTCATAAAAAAAGACAGTAGCGGCGGGTATAGTCAAATCAAAGGAAAAAATCTGTTTGCACGGTTTAAAAATGATACGATTCAACATATTTATGTATCCGGTAACGGTCAAATGATTAATTATAATCGCAATGAAAAAAAAGAACTCATCGGGATTACCAAATTGACCTGTAGTAATATTAAATTCAAATTTGACAAAGGGACTATTATCAATATCAAGTATATCACCAAACCCACCGGCAAAACCTATCCTCCTTCCCAATTTCCGCAAGATGAGAAACAGCTTCCCGGATTTATCTGGCGTATAG
>CAYNFJ010000151.1:1905-3991 GCA_964396505.1 uncultured Polaribacter sp.
TTGAAAAAAGATTTTTTTACATACCAGGCACAGACATCCAAACATCCATTGGCGTTGGAAATTCAATCGGCTAAAGGATCGTATGTGTACAGTACCTCGGGTAAAGCCTATTTGGATTTTATTGCCGGTGTTTCGGCCAATCCGTTAGGACACCAGCCCAAGGCCGTCACTCAAGCCATTACCGAGCAATTAAACCAATATACACATGTAATGGTCTATGGAGAGTTTATTCAAGAACCCCAAGTAGCCCTTGCCAAATTACTGGCAAAACATCTACCGGATACTCTGAATACGGTTTACCTGACCAATTCCGGGACAGAAGCCACCGAAGGAGCTCTCAAACTAGCCAAACGAGTAACGAACCGCTATGAAATAATCGCAGCAAAAAACGCCTATCACGGCAACTCGCAAGGGGCTATGAGTGTAGCGGGAAATGAAACGAGTAAAAGCGCTTTTAGACCTTTAATACCGGGTAGCCGTTTTATTACATTCAATGATTTGGATGACATTTCAAAGATTACAAGTCAAACCGCTGCAGTGATTTTGGAAACTATACAAGGAGGTGCCGGATTTATCCTCCCTGAAAAAGGCTATTTAAAAGCCGTAAAAGAGCAATGTAAGAAAGTAGGCGCACTATTGATATTGGATGAAATTCAATCCGGAATAGGACGTACCGGCAGTTTATTTGAGTTTAAAAATCAAGAAGTAACTCCCGATATTTTAATTACCGGCAAAGGACTAGGCGGTGGTATGCCCATAGGTGCTTTTATTTCATCCGGAGCCTATATGTCGCTACTACAAGAACATCCCAAACTGGGACATATTACGACATTTGGCGGACATCCCGTGATTGCAGCAGCCGGCTTGGCAACACTAACCGAGATCGTTTCCGGAAGCTTGATGCAAGACATTGCCCGTAAAGAAAAACGCTTTAGAGAATTATTAGTACACCCCTTGATTCAAGAAATAAGAGGCAAAGGCCTGATGCTAGCTTTATTGGTAGAAGATGCCGAAATAGCCAACCGGATTATTCTGGATTCATTAGAGAAAGGTTTACTGCTGTTTTGGTTACTTTTTGAAGAAAAAGCGGTACGAATTACCCCGCCTTTAAATATTTCAGATGATGAAATAGAAAAAGGATGCGCAATTCTTATAGAAGTAATGGATACTATTTTTGCCAGTTGTGAATACCCGCAAATCTTACGAAAAATTTCAAATAAATAAACGCCACTGCAAAAGTATCTAATTATTACTTACTTTTGTCGCCCAAATAGAATTCCAATATTAAATGACAACTCAGGAACAATTAGATAAAGGACAGATGCTCCCGCTGATGGAAGAATTTTACACTATTCAAGGAGAAGGACATCACAGCGGTAAAGCAGCCTATTTTATTAGAATAGGCGGTTGCGATGTCGGTTGTCATTGGTGTGATGTAAAAGAGAGCTGGAATGCCGATTTACATCCGGCTACCGATACGGATACCATTGTACAAAACGCCTTGCAATATCCGGACACAGTGGTTGTTACCGGAGGCGAGCCCTTGCAATGGAATATGGATTATCTCACTGCTGCATTGCATAAAGAGCGTTTTAAAATTCATATAGAAACCTCCGGATCTACCGAATTAACCGGAGAATGGGATTGGATATGCCTCTCTCCAAAACCCCAAAAATTACCCCATCCCGGAATCTATCCAAAAGCCGATGAACTCAAGGTCATCATCCGGTCCAAACAAGATTTTGTCTTTGCCGAAGCACAAGCCAAAAAAGTATCCGCCACCTGTGAATTATACCTACAACCCGAATGGAGTGTTCGTAAAAAAATGATTCCATTTATAACCGATTATGTCATGGCGCACCCCAAATGGAAAGTCTCTATTCAAATGCACAAATACCTAAATATTCCGTAATATTTTTTGGTATGCTATTTGTTATTATATTTGCCTAAAACATCCTTTATATGAAATACAAATTTTTATTATTGCTTTTTATCAGCGTTTTCAGCTCGCAAGCACAAAACACCAATTACGATAAGGCGGTCAAGCATTTTTTAGAAATTAACGGTACGATGGGACAATACCACG
>CAYNFJ010000152.1:0-2349 GCA_964396505.1 uncultured Polaribacter sp.
GTACTGTAGGAGATTATGCACACTTGACTAAAGGAACTTGGACTACAGATAAGGATTTGAATTCATTGATTTCCGAATTAATTCATAACTATAAGATCAAATTAAATGACCTTCAAGGCTCCCTTCGACGTAAGAAATTTACGATTTCGGTAGGAGATGAATTATCGAAAGGAATCGTTAAACTAGCCAAAGTTTATATTGCAAAAAAACGGAAGCTAAAGGTGGGTGATAAAATGGCAGGTCGTCACGGTAATAAAGGTATTGTAGCCAGAATTGTCCGTGAAGAAGATTTACCGTTTTTAGAAGATGGAACACCGGTTGACATTGTATTGAATCCACTGGGTGTACCTTCCCGTATGAACATAGGTCAGATATATGAAACAGTGTTAGGATGGGCAGGACAAAAATTGGGAGAGAAATTTGCTACACCTATTTTTGATGGTGCTTCCTTAGAACAGATTAATGAACTGACTGACAAAGCAGGAGTTCCCAGATTTGGACACACCTATTTATATGATGGTGGAACCGGTGAACGTTTTGACCAACCGGCAACGGTAGGGGTCATTTATATGATCAAGTTAGGACATATGATTGAAGATAAGATGCACGCCCGTTCTATAGGTCCATATTCATTAATCACACAACAACCTTTGGGTGGTAAAGCCCAATTTGGTGGACAACGTTTTGGTGAAATGGAGGTCTGGGCATTGGAAGCGTACGGAGCATCCAGTATCTTGAGAGAAATCTTAACTGTTAAATCAGATGATGTCATGGGTAGAGCAAAAACCTATGAAGCAATTGTTAAAGGTGAACCTATGCCGGAACCCGGTCTGCCGGAATCTTTCAACGTGTTAATGCACGAATTGAAAGGTTTAGGATTGGATGTTACACTAGAGGAATAGGTTATTAAATTAGACAAATCATTATGGCAAGAAGAAACGAAAAATATACAGTAAAAAAGTTCAATAAAATTACGATAGGATTAATGTCTCCCGAAAAGATTCTCAAAGAATCCAGAGGAGAGGTGATTAAACCTGAAACTATCAACTATCGTACACACAAGCCGGAACGTGACGGGTTATTCTGTGAACGTATTTTTGGTCCTGTAAAGGATTATGAATGTGCTTGTGGTAAATACAAACGTATTCGTTACAAAGGAATTGTTTGTGATAAATGTGGGGTAGAAGTAACCGAGAAAAAAGTTCGTAGAGAACGGGTAGGTCACATCAATTTAGTGGTGCCCGTAGCACATATCTGGTACTTTAAATCATTGCCCAATAAAATGGGATATCTTTTGGGATTGCCTTCCAAAAAATTAGATATGATTATCTATTACGAACGTTATGTAGTCATTCAACCCGGAGTTGCGAAAAATGCCGAAGGAGAACCTGTCCAAAAAATGGATTTTCTGACAGAAGAGGAGTATATGGATATTATGGAATCGCTTCCTCAAGAAAATCAATATCTCGATGAGAGCGATCCTGATAAATTTATCGCAAAAATGGGTGCCGAATGCTTAATCGATTTACTGTCGCGAATTGATTTGGATACCCTTTCCTATGAATTGAGACATAAAGCCAATACGGAAACATCCAAACAACGTAAGACAGAAGCCTTAAAACGCTTGAATGTAGTAGAGGCATTACGGGACTCTCAGAAAAATAGAGAAAACAGACCGGAATGGATGGTGATGAAAGTAATTCCCGTTATTCCGCCGGAATTAAGACCATTGGTGCCATTAGATGGTGGACGTTTTGCCACATCTGATTTAAATGATTTATACCGTCGGGTAATTATCCGTAATAATCGTTTGAAACGATTGATGGAAATCAAAGCTCCTGAAGTGATTTTACGGAATGAAAAACGTATGTTACAAGAGTCTGTAGATTCTTTATTTGATAACACACGTAAATCATCCGCTGTAAAAACAGCCAATAACCGTCCTTTAAAATCTCTTTCAGATTCTTTAAAAGGTAAACAGGGACGTTTCCGTCAAAATCTATTGGGTAAACGGGTAGATTATTCGGCACGTTCTGTAATTGTAGTAGGACCCAATCTTAAACTTCACGAATGTGGATTACCTAAAGATATGGCAGCCGAATTGTACAAACCTTTTGTGATTCGTAAGTTGATAGAAAGGGGTATTGTTAAGACGGTTAAAACTGCCAAAAAAATCATCGATCGTAAAGAACCGGTGGTTTGGGATATCTTGGAAAACGTGATCAAAGGACATCCGGTATTACTAAACCGTGCGCCAACTTTGCACCGGCTAGGTATTCAGGCTTTCCAACCTAAAATGATTGAAGGGAAAGCCATCCGTTTGCACCCTTTAACCTGTACAGCCTTTAA
>CAYNFJ010000152.1:2449-3896 GCA_964396505.1 uncultured Polaribacter sp.
AAGGTGAGAACCAAAGATTTGGATGAAAATGATCAAGTGGTAACTAAATTAATTGATACTACCGTAGGTCGTGTCCTGTTTAATGAGGTGGTTCCCGAGGAGGCCGGCTTTATCAATGAAGTTTTGACTAAAAAATCATTGCGTAATATCATTGGTAATGTTCTTAAGAAAACCGATATTCCCACTACGGCTGATTTCTTAGACGCCATCAAATCTATGGGATATGACTACGCTTTTAAAGGAGGCTTATCATTCAGTTTAGGTGATATTATTATCCCGAAAGAAAAAGAAACCATGGTTGCTGAAGCTCGTAAGAAGGTTGATAGCATCATTGAAAGTCATAATTTTGGTCTGTTGAGTCATAAAGAACGATATAATCAAGTGATTGATGTTTGGACAGCAGCAAACAATGAACTGACCGAATTATCTATGAAACGCCTTCGAGAAGATCAACAAGGATTCAACTCTGTGTTTATGATGTTGGATTCGGGAGCAAGGGGTTCCAAAGACCAAATCCGTCAGTTAACCGGTATGCGTGGATTGATGGCTAAACCCAAAAAATCAACAGCAGCCGGTGGAGATATTATTGAAAATCCGATTATCTCTAACTTTAAGGAAGGGCTGTCCATTTTGGAATACTTTATCTCAACGCACGGTGCCCGTAAAGGTCTTGCCGATACGGCTCTTAAAACAGCCGATGCGGGTTATTTAACACGTCGTTTGGTAGATGTATCTCAAGATGTTATTGTCAATGAAGAAGACTGTGGTACACTACGTGGATTAGAAGTTTCTGCATTGAAAAAGAACGATGAAGTGGTCGAATCATTGGGTGAACGTATTCTAGGACGAATCTCTTTGCATGATGTATATCATCCTGAAACAGATGAAATAATTGTGGCTGCCGGAGAAGAAATAGATAATGAAGTAGTTGAAAAAATAGCAGCGACCACTATAGAAACGGTCGAAGTACGTTCCGCATTGACTTGTGAAGCCAAAAGAGGAATTTGTGCCAAATGTTATGGTCGTAGTTTAGCAACCAATCAGATGGTACAAAAAGGTGAAGCAGTGGGTGTAGTTGCCGCGCAATCTATTGGAGAGCCGGGAACACAGTTGACCTTACGTACATTCCACGTAGGTGGGGTTGCCGGTAATGTATCTGAAGAAAATAAACTAATTTCTAAGTTTAACGGTGACATAGAGCTTACCGAATTGAAAACCATTCAAGTAAAAGATAAGAAAGGAGATCCTAAGAATATTGTAGTTTCCAGAACGGCTGAAATACGTATTGTAGATCCCAAAACAGCTATTGTGTTGAGTGTGAAAAACATTCCATACGGGTCTGAATTTTTCTTAGAAGGCAAAAAGAAAATTAAAGTGGGTGATGTCGTTTGTCAATGGGATCCGCATAATGGGGTGATTATTTCTGAATTTGAAGGTAAAATTCAAT
>CAYNFJ010000153.1:0-3875 GCA_964396505.1 uncultured Polaribacter sp.
TACACCCCGAATTGGTTATCATTAAGGAACCTTCTAATTCCTCTTTTTTTAATTTTTGTTTCCAACTTCATTGCCTCTGATCTATTTTCAACTTCAATTTTTCTTTTCAATACCCAAGGAACACCGCCTTTGGTTGACTTTACCAAACCTTTGTTGTGTCTGTCAAGTCGTGATTTAAAATCTTGTGTTTGTCCCACATAATACCTTCTCCATTTTTCACTATATAAAATATAAACACAATATTTCATATTCTTTGGGTGGTCACGCTTTGAGCGTGACGACCTCCACGTCCCAAACGTGGCGCGATAACCGTGCTAGACCTGTCACGCTCGTGCGTGATACACCCCGAATTGGTTATCTATTATATCAATCGCCTAAGTTATCAAACCCATTGCAATCAACTTATTTGTGATCGCGACAGGATTCGAACCTGTGACCGTCTGCTTAGAAGGCAGATGCTCTATCCAGCTGAGCTACGCGACCCTGTAACTCATTTTGCGGAGAGGAAGGGATTCGAACCCCCGGTACCCGCAATGGGTACAACTCCTTAGCAGGGAGCCCCGTTCGACCACTCCGGCACCTCTCCTTTTTATCCAAATAACCTGATTTGGTTTTAGAGAGTGCAAATGTACTATTAGTATTTATATTGACAAAAAAAATAACTTTTTTTTTTAATCTTTTTTCAGTGTCCATTCGATTGAATAATTTGTCCTGTATGGTATTTGTTTCATCTAAATAAATATCTTTGTAAAAAATAACAAATGTTTGAAAACAAAAGATTTTATTTATAAGGATACACTTAGAAAATTATCCAAAGGGACTTTTTTTTGGAAATCACCCAGTAATATTGCATTGGTTAAATACTGGGGAAAATCAGCAGATCAAATACCTAAAAATCCCTCTTTAAGTTTTACGTTAGATGCTGCTGCCAGCTTTACTCAATTGGAATATACCCCTATTGAAAACATATCGCATGAAATTGCTTTTGAAGTGTATTTGGACGATCAAAAGAAAGACGGTTTTAAACCGAAAATTGCCACTTTTTTTAAGCGTATTGAAATTTATGTCCCCTTTATAACCCGGTATCGATATAAGATTATTACGAGAAATACTTTTCCTCATTCCAGTGGAATTGCTTCCTCTGCCAGTGGTATGAGTGCTTTGGCTTTGTGTGTTATGAGTATGGAAAAAGCCTTAAATCCATCTATGACAGATGATTTTTTCTTTAAGAAATCCTCTTTTTTAGCCAGATTGGGGTCGGGTAGTGCGGCTAGAAGTGTCAAGGGAAGTGTCGTTGTTTGGGGACATCATATTGAAATACCTCAGAGCTCAGATTTGTATGCTGTTGCATTTCCTTTTCAGATTCATCCGGTTTTTAAAAATTTTCACGATACGATTTTACTAGTTGATAAAGGAACCAAAAAGGTTTCCAGTAGCCTAGGACATCAACTGATGAACCAACATCCTTTTTCCGAAGAACGATTCAAACAAGCCCATCATAATATGGCTCTGTTAAGTAAGGTGTTACAAACCGGTGCAATAAAACCTTTTATCCAAATTGTGGAAAGTGAAGCTTTAAGTCTGCACGCTATGATGATGACCGCAGATCCTTATTTTATATTGATGCAACCCAATACCTTGGCGATTATTCATAAAATTTGGGCTTTTAGAGAACAGACCCAAGCCACGATTTGTTTTACTTTAGATGCGGGAGCCAATGTACATGTGTTATATCCTGAAGAAGAAAAAAAATTGATTTACAATTTTATAGTTACCGAATTAGTCCCATATTGTGAAAATAATCAATATATTTGCGATAGAATAGGAGAAGGCAGTAAGCCTTTGAATACAATAGATAAATGAAACCAGTACCCAAACAATGAAAGGTCCACTTTTTTATGCTAAGATTTTACTTTTTGGTGAATATGGAATTATTAAAGATTCCAAAGGTTTGGCAATACCATATAATTCGTACAAAGGCGCTTTGAGAAAAAGTGAAGATTTGACAGCGGAACAAAAGGATTCTAACCATAAATTACGACTGTTTTATGAGTATTTAATCGGAATAGATGCTAAAATGGTTCGTTTTCGTTTGGATGAATTTGCTACAGATTTATCTGAGGGGATGTATTTTGATTCCAGTATTCCTCAAGGGTATGGCGTGGGCAGTTCAGGTGCTTTAGTCGCAGCTGTTTATGATAAATATGCAGAAGATAAAATTACGATACTGGAAAACCTGACTAGAGATAAATTATTGAATCTCAAAGAAATATTTGGTCTGATGGAATCTTTTTTCCACGGAACCAGCTCCGGATTAGACCCTTTAAACAGCTATTTGAGTTTACCGATTTTAATCAATTCCAAAACCGATTTAGAGGCTACCGGTATCCCTTCTCAAAAAGAAGGTAAAGGAGCCGTCTTTTTAATGGATTCTGAGCAAGTCGGTGAGACTTCTTCTATGGTTGAGATTTTTATGGAAAAAATGAAAAATGAAGGTTTTAGAAAGATGCTTAGTGATGAGTTTGCCACGTATTCCGATGCATGTATTCATGATTTTTTAAAAGGTGATATTCAATCATTGTTTAATAATGTTAAGCATCTATCCAAAATTGTATTGGGCAATTTTAAACCGATGATTCCTGAAAAATTTCATACAATGTGGCAAAAAGGATTGGACTCAGGAGATTATTATCTCAAGTTATGTGGTTCTGGTGGAGGTGGCTATTTTTTAGGTTTTACAGAAGATTATCCTAGGACCAAGGAATTACTTAAAGACTACAAATTAGAGTTGGTTTACCAATTCTAAATCGGTCTTTATTTTGAGATTTTTACCAAACGGGCACTTTAATTTATACTTTTATACGTAAAATAATGGATTTGCTTAATGAGTCAAGAATAAATACGAAGCGCAAAGCACCTTTTTATTATAAATTCTTCAGCTTATTTTCGGTTGTGAGAGGATACAATATTGTAGTGATGCTTTTGGCACAAATGTTATCGGCTGTATTTGTTTTTGCTCCCAACAAAGTTTTACAAGATGTAGTTTTTGATTATAAATTGTGGTTCTTGATGTTTGCTACTGCTGCTGTTGTTGCCGGAGGATATATAATCAATCATTTTTACGATGAAGGTAAGGATACCATAAACAGACCTATTAAAACGCAAATTGACACTTATATCAGTCAAAAAACCAAGTTGCAAAGTTATTTTATTTTAAATTTCGTAGGATTATTGGTGGGGTTGTTAGTATCTTGGCGTGCCGGTTTGTTCTTCTCAGTTTATATTTTTGCTATTTGGTTTTATTCGCATAAATTAAAGCGATATCCTTTGACAGGATTGTTTGGAGGTGCCATCTTAACATTATTGCCTTTTTTTGCTGTTTTTGCATACTATAAAAACTTTTCTGAAATTATTTTTGCTCATGCCGGATTTCTGTTTTTTATCCTAATGATTCGTGAATTGGTTAAGGATTTGGAGAATCTAAAAGGGGATATGCTGTATAATTATGAAACCATTGTTGTAAAATATGGTGAGCATTTTACCAAACTTTTGATTACTTTAATCATTGTTTTGACTTTATTCCCTATCTATTTTTTATTGCAATATCCTGAAATCGGATGGATGCAATATTATTTTGTTTTTGCCGTGTTTGGTTTGACTATTATTGTAATACTGATATGGTTTAGTCGTGAGAAAAGACATTATTTATTTATCCATAATTTGCTAAAAATCATCATATTACTAGGTGTTCTCAGTTTAACTTTATTAGATACTTCGGTGATTATAGAAAGGATTATTAATCATTTGTAAACAAAGAAGAAACCCCATTCTTTATTTACTAAAGTAATGGGGTTGGAATTTAACATAAATCGGAG
>CAYNFJ010000154.1:0-3874 GCA_964396505.1 uncultured Polaribacter sp.
CATCTTAAATGTTTTTATCGCGTACGAAAATACAATAATCGGACCAAAATAAAACCCATAAGATATGAGCTTATATAAATTTTAACATTCATTCCTAGTTTTGATTAATTGTATCATTTTAGTATTTAATATTTTTAAATTATATTTAACAAAAACACACCAAAAATATCGAAAGAGAATCATAAAATAAAAAAAATTGAAAATAATACAAAAAAATATTACTTTTGCATCAATAACATCAAACTAACCTTTAATTTTTTTTATGAATAATAACTATTTTAGCATTTCTGCTTTTATTGTAATGACTTTTGTCAGTCTATCTATTTTCGCGCAGAACAAACAAAGCAAACCATCTTACATACAAGGAACCCCCAAACTTATCATTCTAGACAAGTCCGATAATTATCCGAAATCTCAATCTGTTGCATTACTTAAAGCAAAACGTCAAGTTTCAAACGACATTAATTTCACTTTTATTAAAGATGAAAGTGATCTTATTGGATTTGAACACACAAAATACCAAGAAACTTACAAGGGACTAGAAGTTATTTTTGGACATCAGTATATCCATTCGAAAAATGGGACTATTAAATCCTTAAATGGTGACTTTTTTAAAGTTGGGAATTTAAACATTACTCCCGCTTTATCATCTGAAGCAGCCTTACAATTTGCAATATCATCTGTCGGGGCTCGTGAATATATGTGGAACAACCCTAGTGCTGAGCTATTTAACTATTCTAGACCCATCGGTAATCTAGTAATATTGCCGGATTTATTGCATAAAGACTCCAAACAACAAGCTCAACCAAAATTAGCCTATAGATTTGATATTTATGCTTCAGACCCTGTGAGTAGAGCTTATGTTTATGTAGATGCCAATACAGGTGAAATATTATATACAGATCGTATTATTCATCACGCTGTTGCCACTTCATCGGCTGACACGAGATATAGTGGAACAAAATCATTAAAAACAGATAGTTATAATGGAAGTTATCGTTTAAGAGATTATTCCAGAGGAAATGGAATAGAAACATATGATATGAATACCGGAACCAACTATAACAATGCTGTTGATTTTACGGATAATGATAATAATTGGAGTGCTGCAGAATATAATAATAACGCAAAAGATAATGCGGCTCTTGATGCACATTACGGAGCTCAAATGACCTATGATTATTGGTCTATCAAACACGGTAGAAATAGTTTTGACAATAACGGATCTGCAATTAAAAGTTACGTTCATTACGATGTCGCTTATGATAATGCCTACTGGAATGGAAGTGTAATGACTTATGGCGATGGAAGCGACACTTATTTTGATGCTTTAACATCTTTGGATGTTGCTGCACATGAAATTGGACACGCAGTTATGTCTTACACAGCAGATTTAACATATTCTTATGAATCCGGTGCGATGAACGAAGCCTTTTCGGATATCTGGGGTGCTTCAGTAGAATACTTTGCAGAACCTACCAAACAGACTTGGCTAATAGGTGAAGATATTGAGAGACGTTCAGGTCATCTAGCCTTACGCTCAATGAGTGATCCTAAATCAGAAGGACAGCCTGACACTTATCAAGGAACTAACTGGGCTACAGGGTCAAGTGATAATGGAGGTGTTCACACCAACTCCGGTGTGTTAAACTATTGGTATTATTTAGTGTCAATGGGTGGATCAGGTACTAATGATAATGGAGACTCATATTCTGTTTCCGGTATAGGAATAGATAAGGCTTCGAACGTTGCTTACAGAATGGAGAGTGTCTATTTAACCTCTAGTTCTCAATATGCAGATGCTCGCACTTACGCTATCCAATCTGCTGTAGATTTATATGGATCAGGCTCCAATGAAGAAATAGCCGTAACAAATGCCTTTTATGCGGTCGGGATAGGTGCTGCTTATGGAAACACCAGCTATTGTGCTTCCAAAGGAAACAATGTCAATGACGAATATATTCAAAGAGTACAGATTAATTCTATTGACAACAGTTCGGGAAATGGAAATGGGTATTCGGATTTCACATCCATAAGTACAGATTTATCAATTAACACTTCATATACAGTTACCATTACACCCAAGTGGACAGGAACTGTTTACAATGAAGGATACGCTGTTTGGATTGATTATAATAATGACGGTGATTTTGATGATTCAGGTGAATTAGTCTGGAGTAAAGCTGCTTCCAAAAACACACCTAATACCGGTACCTTTACTATACCATCATCGGCAACTCAAACAGTAACTAGAATGCGTGTTTCAATGAAATATAATGGTATTCCCACCCCTTGTGAAACTTTTTCTTATGGAGAAGTTGAAGACTATAGTGTAAATATTGGAGGTAGTATTGCCGATACAACCCCACCGGTTATCACACTAATTGGTTCTTCTACTATCAATTTAAATGTAGGTGATACATATACAGAACAAGGCGCTTCTGCAACTGATAATGTAGATGGTGATATTTCTGCAAATATTGTTATCGGAGGTGACACTGTAAATACAAATGTTGCCGGTACTTATGTAGTAACCTACAATGTAAGTGATGCCGCAGGAAATGCTGCTTCTGAAGTTTCTAGAACTGTTTATGTTACGCAACCTCCAACTGGTGGATGCACAAACGGTATCACAAGCTACCCATATAATCAAAGTTTTGAGAACACTTTTGGTAATTGGACTCAATATTCAGGAGATGATTTTGATTGGTCATTGCGTTCCGGATCCACACCCTCTAGTAATACGGGTCCGTCTAGCGCATCAGCTGGAACCTATTATATCTATATGGAATCATCTAGTCCAAATTATTCTAATAAAAGAGCTATTTTAGAAAGCCCTTGTTTTGATTTATCCAATGAATCTCAAGCAACAATGACTTTTAAATACCATATGTATGGTGCATCAAATATGGGTAGTTTGGCATTAGAGGTTAGTAGTGATAATGGTGCCAGTTGGTCCTCAATTTGGAATAAATCAGGTAATCAAGGAAACTCATGGTTAACTGCCAATATTGATTTAGCTAATTTTATTGGTGGAACTGTTCAATTCCGTTTCAATGGAATTACTGGTACAACTTGGCAAGGTGATATGGCCGTTGATGCATTTACTATTAATGGAGGTACTTCCGGTGGCTCTTGTGAAGCAACTACTCTAAGTTTTACATTTGATAATTATCCGGAAGAAACCAGCTGGGATATTAAAGACGCTAATGGTACGATTGTCTTTTCAGGAGGGACTTATGGTTCACAAGCAGATGGATCTACTTTAAACATCCCTCTATGTGTTGATTCCGGTTGTTATACATTTACTGTGTATGATGCTTATGGTGATGGCATGTGCTGTTCGTATGGTAATGGATCCTATACTTATACGCAAGACAGTAACGGCAATGTATTAGCTTCCGGAGGGTCGTTCACTAGCTCAGATGCAACAAATTTCTGCATTAATACTGCCGCCGCTTATTCTATTTATAATGAGCCTACCGGCACTTCAATTGCTGATATTGTGCTGTATCCGAGTCCGGTTAAAGATATTTTAAACATTGAGTTAAAAGATAAAAAAATGAAATCATACATAATAACTAACTTAATGGGACAAAGAGTTGATTTTAACCAATTAAGAAATAACTCTATTGATGTCAGTGGTTTACAATCCGGAGTATATATTATAGAATTTAGAAGTGATAAAAAATCACTAAATCGCAAGTTCATCAAACAATAAATATTCATAAATAAGTATTAAAGCCAAGAATTGATAATTCTTGGCTTTTTTATTAAATAATATTTGTCGTTTAATATATACTATGTAGGTTTGTCAGGTGAATTATCTATCAATCGAAAATATCAGTAAATCATTTGGGGAACGGGTGTTGTT
>CAYNFJ010000155.1:0-3856 GCA_964396505.1 uncultured Polaribacter sp.
CCGGAAATTATCAAAAACACTACCGGAAGCAGTGTTTGGGCTAATGACAATAAAACGCTCTTTTATACCCAAAAAAATCCGACGACATTACGTAGCGAACGTATTTTTAAACATGTCTTAGGCACTGACCCCAAAGAAGATGTTGAGGTTTTTTTTGAAGCTGATGACACCTTTGGCGTGTATGTGACTAAAACTAAATCGGATGCCTATATTTTGATAGGTTCATATAGCACCTTATCTACTGAATATCAGTACTTAGACGCTAATAACCCAAATAAAAACTTTAAGATATTTCAGCCTCGGAAAAAAGATTTGGAGTATAGTTTGGCACATTACAACGGCTATTTTTATATCCTGACCAATGCCGGTAAAGCGCGTAATTTTAAAATTATGAGAACTCCTGAAACGGCAACATATATTAATAATTGGCAAGAAATTATTCCTCATAGAGCAGATGTATTACTAGAAGATATGTCGCTGTTCAAAGAGTATATGGTGCTGGAAGAACGCAGCAATGGATTGAATAGAATTCGTATCAAACGCTGGGACGATCAAGAGGATTATTACCTTCCTTTTAGCGAAGAGACCTACGATGCTTATGTCTATGCCAATCCCGATTTTGATACGGATATTCTACGATACGGATACAATTCTTTGACGACTCCTGCTTCGGTGATTGATTATAATATGAAATTACACACTTTTGAAATTAAAAAAGAACAAGAGGTGTTGGGTGGAAAATTTGACAAGAATAATTATACAAGTCAACGTATCTGGGCTACAGCAGATGATGGCAAAAAAGTAGCCATTTCTTTAGTGCATCACAAAAAAACCGAACTGACTCCCGAAACGCCCGTGTTGTTATATGCTTATGGCTCGTATGGCCATACGATTGACCCTAATTTCAGTACTTCACGCTTGAGTTTATTGGACAGAGGTTTTGTTTTTGCTATTGCGCACATTCGAGGTGGGCAATATTTGGGCAGAGATTGGTATGAAGATGGTAAATTATTGCATAAGAAAAATACCTTTGCCGATTTTATCAGCTGTGCGAATTACCTGATTGCACAAGGCTATACTTCGCCCGATCATTTGTACGCAGAAGGCGGTTCTGCAGGAGGATTATTGATGGGTGCTATTGTCAATATGAATTCGGAGCTTTTTAAGGGTGTTATAGCTGCTGTACCTTTTGTCGATGTGGTGACAACTATGTTGGACGACACGATTCCGCTGACAACAGGAGAATACGATGAATGGGGAAATCCAAACGATAAACAATATTACGATTATATCAAATCCTATTCACCTTATGACAATGTCAAGGCACAAGCCTATCCCAATATGTTGGTAACAACCGGATTGCACGATTCTCAAGTGCAATATTTTGAACCGGCCAAATGGGTTGCCAAATTAAGAGAGTTAAAAACCGATACGAATTTATTGCTATTACACACTGATATGGAGGTAGGTCATGGCGGTGCTTCAGGTCGGTTTGATGCGTTGAAAGATGTTGCTAGAGAATACGCTTTTTTATTATCTTTGGAAGGTATTAACCATTAAAACTGTACAGATGAACTCACACAAAATTGATTACACCATTCACGGTGATGATATGCAAGTAGTAGCTATCGAGTTAGACCCGCAAGAAACCGTTATAGCTGAAGCCGGTGCGATGAATTGGATGGATAGTGCTATCCAATTTGAAGCTAAAATGGGAGATGGTTCCAAAGCTGAAACCGGCGGACTTTTCGGAAAATTATTAGATGCCGGAAAAAGAGTGTTAACCGGTGAGTCTATTTTTTTAACACATTTTACCAATATGGGAAGTGCTAAGAAAGAGGTGAGTTTTGCGGCGCCCTTTCCGGGTAAGATTATTCCGGTAGATTTACAAGCATTTGGAGGCGAACTGTTATGTCAAAAAGATTCTTTTCTATGTGCGGCAAAAGGGACAGCAGTTTCCATAGCCTTTACCAAAAAATTAGGTACCGGTTTTTTTGGTGGCGAAGGTTTTATCTTACAAAAATTAAGCGGTGACGGTCAGGTATTTATGCACGCAGGCGGCACTGTTGTGAAGAAAGAGCTGAAGAATGAATCTATTTTGATAGATACCGGTTGTATTGTGGGCTTTACGCCTTCATTGGAATATACTATTGAAAGAGTAGGGAGTTTAAAATCTATGTTTTTTGGTGGTGAAGGAATGTTTTTAGCCAAAATATCCGGAACCGGCACCTTGTATTTACAGAGCTTGCCTTTCTCCAGATTAGCCGATAGAATTATCAAAAGTGCCCCTTCAAGAGGAGGGAATGAGAAAGGAGAAGGTTCCGTTCTAGGAGGTCTAGGCAGAATTTTAGATGGGGATAACGGTTGGTATAAAAACAGTAGCGGTTTAAAATACTCTATCTTTCAGATAAAAAACTAAGATAGTAAATGTTACTGTACTTTGAGTTTTACAATTAGCCGCTATTGGTTTTATACAGTGTTCTCTGCTGGTTTTTTTACTGTTTTATTAAATTATTCTCCCATATTTCTTTTATATCATCTGGTATCAACGGGATAAGGTCTTCCTTTTTTCGTAACGTATTATATTCATTTAATAAACTCTCGGGATTATTAATTACATAGTCCAAACGTTCTTTGCCACCATTTTTGTTTATTGCGAAATATAGATAGTAACTTATGTAATAGTCAATTGTTGGTCTCCTTCCTAAGACCGAATCATCAATTTTTCCTATGTAATACTTTTTCAATCTATCAAATCCGTTATTCCACATAGTATTTTTAAAAGAATTATAGTATTCAGTTGAATTTTGAGAAGAATTAATTTCACGTAAACTGTTAAACCAATCATCAGAAAGTTCTAACATTAATTCATTGTTAAAGTATAAATCTTTAATTTCTTTTTTGTAATCTAAATAATTAATTTGCTGAGCAATACCTTCCATAAGAATTCTTTTTTGATAGCTAAGCAAAGTTTTTTGTTTTTCATTCATCGTTGATTTATCGTAATTAGAATTTATCCAATTCCCATAAACAATATGATGTAATTCGTGCGCTAATACATTAGTAAAATTAGTAATGTTATAATTTTTAAAATCAAGCATATCCATTACAATAATGCTATCTGTTGTGTAACTTCCCCTGTTTCCGTCAAAACAAAATAACACTTCTACATTTTTATCCATTGTTTTATTCTTAGGTAAAAGGTGTTTAATTTTGTCTTTTGAATTATTAGATATATTGAGTTGTTGTTGTTTGATGTTGTTTATAAATTCAAAAGATTTTTTGAAATTTCCTTTTTCCCACCATTCTTTCCATTGTTGATTTACACCACTTGACATATCCACATTTAGATTAGGAAGATCGTAAAATCCTGCTTTATACGCTTCTTTATTCTGTAATTTCACACCATTTTTGTGAGCTATCATAATATTGCTTAGAGATTCATATATAGGAAATGAAAATAGTTTTTTTAATTTTTCATTGAGAATTAAATCTTTTTCATTGTTTGAAAAATTTAAGGAATCTGTTAATGAATCATTCTGTATATTCATTTCATTTTGAAATAAATGTTCCATTATTTCAATAAATGTTTCGGCTGGCTTAGTATTAAATACAAGTTTTTTTTCGGTTTTTTCTATATTATTACAACTGTAGAAAAAACTAATAATTACTAAAAATCTAATTATTTTCATTTTTTGATTTTATTAATATCTATGTGATTAATGTTAAAACGTAAATTATAATAGTTTATTATTTTTTTGCATTGTTTTGAGTACCCTTTTTGCTTGCAGAGAACTATTAGTTCTCTGCAAGCTCGACAAAAATCTACAACCATCTCTAAAAAGAATTTTTCATA
>CAYNFJ010000156.1:0-3833 GCA_964396505.1 uncultured Polaribacter sp.
TCTATTGGCAAAGGCCGATGTAAAATGACCTTCGAGTAAAACCCCTAAAACCTGTTGTTTGGAATGAAACTTTTCGGGTGTTTTTTTATCTGCAATACTACTGAGACTAACCATAGCGGGTAAGCCTTCTACCTTGGTAAGCGGGGAACTCTGTAATAAAATAGTTTTTGTTACAGCATTTCTTAAAGTATCTATTCCGGAAGGAAATTTAAGATTAACGGCTTCTATATTTTTTGTGATTGGATGATTCTTATTGGGGCTAATCAAAGGATAGTAACTCCATAAAAATTGTCTAAATTGTGTTTTATCCCCTATATTTCCTGTAGCCAAAGCTATTTTGCTACTGTATAAATCCTGAACCAAATTGTAGTTGATACGTACCCCATACGAAAATAGTAAATCAGTAAGATTCAAATCTCTAGGAGTAAATAAAGCCGCTCCACTCTGTTGCAGACTATCCATTTCAGCATTTACTTGATCTATAAGCCACATCGTTTTGCCATTATGTGTGATATATTGGTCTAAAATATATTTTTGAGTATCTGTAAAAGCAATTTTGGGCTTGGCAATCATACATAAATCAAATTTTTTTAAATCGTCCAGTACCTTATCCGGATTTTGAGATGTGTGCAAACTAAAAGGTGCTAAGTTGTATTTTACTTTCAATGCTTTCAGAAAATCATATAAATAAATGTCCTCCAATTCGCCGTTTCCTTTGAGAATAGCAATGTTTTTTCTTTTGCTTTGTGTCACTTGATAAATGGCTTGGCTAAAGGCATATTCCAAATTTTCGATAGAATTTTGAAGTTGTTCTTCCGGATGTGTACTATGGATGAGTAACGGAACCGCCACTTCTTTATTTTTATAAGATATGATTGCCCAAGGAAAAATAAGCGTTTCAGTAATTCCGCCATCTTTTTCAACAGTTAATGTACTGGGATGTAACTGTTTTTTAATAAGTTTTTCTTCCATACCGCTGGGGTTGATAAACCGGTAATGGATATGTGAATTGTAGATTTTTAATTCGTCCAAATGCTGTTTAGTAGCTTGTTCCAAACGCTTAAAATCCAATGGAAAATCTCCTTTCAGATATACTTTTATCACGAGATCTTTATCTATTGTATTCAATATTCCTTTACTTGCTTGAGATAAAGTGTAGCGTTTGTCCCGGGTTACATCCCATCGAAAATACCATTTTGAAGCGACCATATTTAAGAATAAGATGCCCAGTATTAGAAAGATGATATGTTGTATATTCTTACGCATCTTATTTATCCAATTTTAATTTAGTAAGCAATAAAAAGAACAGGCAAACGCTCAAAAAATATATAAAATCTCTGGAATCCAATACGCCTCTAGCCATACTTTTGTAATGCGAAATAAGACCGATATTCTGAATAAAATCGGGAAGATGTGTATTCCAAATAGCCCATTGCTCTGCACCGTAAAATAGTAAAAAGGAGAGCAAAACGCCTATGATAAAAGAAATAATTTGATTCTGAGACAGGATAGAACTAAAAAGCCCAATTGCAGAAAAACTCAGGCTCAAAGCCAATAAACCCAAATAAGAACCTAAAATTCGACCCAAATCAATACTTTCAGGATATGCCAAATTGGAAATACCGACCACGTATAGCAGTGTGGGTAAAAGGCTCATGAAAATTAAAGAAAATACAGCCAAAAATTTCCCACCGACTATCTGCCAGCCACCAATGGGTTTTGTCTTGAGAATTTCAATGGTGCCGGTAGTATATTCATCACTAAAAGAGCGCATACTGATAGCCGGAATCAAAAGCATTAATAACCAAGGAGTACTGTCAAAAAAGGCTTGCATATCGGCAAATCCGGTATTGAAGATATTCCAATTCCCCTTAAAATACCAAAGTAATAATCCATTAAAAAGCAAAAATAATCCTATCACCAGATAGCCGATTGAGCTACTGAAAAAGGTGTTGAACTCTTTTTTTAAAATGGAAAACATAGAATAATAATTTTGTCGGGATTAAGCTTTTACTTCTTGGACACTCCAAGCTTCCGGTTTACCGTCAAAGAGTTGTTTGGTCTCTTGCCACACTTGACCGAAAAAATCAGATTTTCGATAGTTTTCCAGATCTTGAACTTTTTCCCAAGTGCTGTATGTGAAAAAAACTTCAGGTTTGTGTTGGTCTTGCAACAGTTGTAATGAAAGACAACCCGGTTGATTTCGTACACGGTCACGAACCTGGTTAAAATGATTGATGAATGCGGTTACCTTATCTTCTTTAAACTGCATTTTTACAATTCGAGTAAACATATTTTATCCATTTAATTAATACTTATATTTAAACTATCGCCAACAGAAAGTCCCAATAATCCGGCAGCACTTCCTCCTGAATGAGGGGCGCCTTTATAGAGGGCTATTTCCAAAAAACCTAGGGAATTAAAAATAGCCATAGCTTTTCCGGGTTTTTGTCTTTGATGTTCCGGTAATGAATAATCTATCAAAGCTCCGTAATGAGTATGAATTTTTGTGATCTTTGCACTGCCAACTATAATTTCAAACGGCTTTTTCTTTGTGAAATCATCCAATAAATCTTGGGTAATATCAATAATGAGATTTCCTATATGATCAATGTAGATAACATGACCAATTAATTTATTTTCAATAGAAATACCGGGTTGATGTTGTTTCCATTGTTTGACTTCCTTCAAAGGGTCTCCTAGATTACGCAGTGGTGTTCCATTGATAATTTCTGAAGCAACATCTACAAAAACATCCAGACTTGGAAAAGAACTGTAAGCCGATTTGGGGTGATGTATTTCAATAATATTTTCAAAATGATTTTTATGAGATAATAAAGAGAATAAGCCATTATCTGCTCCTATAAAATAATGATTATCCAGCTGAACTACCAAATGTTTGTGCGCTTCTGTCATTTCTGCATCAACACCTATAATATGCACGGTTTTATCAGGGAAGTTAGGATAAGCCCCCTTTAAAATATAGGCCGCCTCTGCAACATTATACGGAGTAATCAGATGACTGATATCAACAATAGTTACCTGTGCCAAATCCTGATATAAGCGCCCTTTTATAGCAGATACGCTATAGTCTTTTAGACCAAAATCAGTTGTTAATGTAATGATTGACATCGGATATATTTAATTGATACGATTTATTTGCAGCTATGCTCTTTTTTAGTAACTTAGCAACATAATTAGTGCGACAAAGCTACACAAATTATAGCTTTAATTATACAGAACCAACTAAAATTTATCACATTTGAACGAAAGACTTTTTGAACTGACTGAGGTTAATCCTTCTGAGCTTTTTGGTGTCAATAACAAGTATCTGGAAATGATTAAAAAACATTTTCCAAAATTAAAAATTGTAGCACGTGGAACCCATATAAAGGTATTTGGTGAAGCAGAAATTATTGATGAATTTGAAAAAAGATTACAAATGCTAATCGATTATCAAGTCAGGTATAACAGTCTGGACGAAAATAGTATTGAGCGTTTATTGCTATCCAATGGTGATAAACCGGAAGCATCTGTAAAAGATCAAAAAGATGTTATTGTACATGGCGTGAATGGACGGTCTATTAAAGCCAAAACCAAAAAACAAAGAGATATGGTGCGTGAATTGGTAAAGAACGATATGCTCTTTGCTGTAGGACCCGCCGGAACCGGAAAAACCTATACGGCTGTTGCCATTGCGGTTAAAGCTCTGAAGAATAAAGAGGTACGACGTATCGTATTGACACGACCGGCTGTAGAAGCCGGAGAAAACTTAGGATTTTTACCCGGTGATCTGAAGGAAAAATTAGACCCTTATATGCAACCCTTATACG
>CAYNFJ010000157.1:0-3813 GCA_964396505.1 uncultured Polaribacter sp.
CTTATATTTTAGTTTTTTAAAATAAAATTTAGGCAAAATTTAGTAAGCCTAGACTGTTGGATTTTTAATCCAATGCCGATTTATTCGGTATTACTTTTTTCGGCGATGGAAAAAAGTAAAATAAATGGTATGATGTATTTCTTTGAATATTACTTTTAAAAAATATTTTATTGATGCCTTTTAGTCTTACAAAGTTCAATTTTACTTTATAAATGGTGCTAAAAATACCATAATAATCAACTTCGGGTCAGCCAAATTCAAGCTTGTAAAATTAAAAATAGCTAATTATCAATATGTTATGCTTGTAAGGCTGAAAAAGTGTCGAAAACAGGAGCCAAATTTGATGATTATAAGACTGCTTTGGAGGCAGAATAGTAACTCGTTGAATTGAAGTAGGGGAACGTTCATGATTCCGGGTTTAAAAAATAGGATTTGGGTATTTGTTATTTTTTTCATTTCCGGTATAATTTTTTTAAATGCAGTTACAACATAGGGTCTAAAATTTTTTACCTACTTTTGCGCCCTTAAATTTTGAAACTTATGGACGCACAGATATTACAATGGATAGGTTATTTTGCCTCAGCCGTGATTGCTCTTTCTATGACAATGAGTTCCATTGTCAAATTTCGATGGGTCAATCTGGTGGGAGCATCAACCTTTGCTTTATACGGTTTTTTGATAGGTGCCTATCCGGTGATGGGATTGAATAGTATTATTGTGATGGTAGATTTATTTTATTTATATCGAATTTATACCAAACCCAATCTTTTTGATACGCTGGAAATCCGTGGAGATAACAAGTATTTACTCAAGTTTCTCGATTATTATCAAAAGGATTTGCAAAGCTTTTTCCCCAATTTTAAATATAAACCCGAGATGAACACGGTGAGTTTTTTTATATTGCGAAATATGAATGTAGCCGGTGTTTTTTTGGCGCATCGCGATGAGGATAAAGATGTATTAAAAGTTGGACTTGATTTTGTCGTTCCGGAATACAGAGATTACAAAAATGGGAAATACGTATATGGTACGCTACGAGGGCGATTTAAAAAAGCCGGGTACAAGCGTATTATTGCCGAAAATGTATCTAAATCACACGGTAAATACTTGGAAAAATTGGGTTTTAAAAATATTTCTGAAGGTGTTTACGCCAAAGATTTGTAAGTTTTACTAGACAACCTTTTGTGGATTTACCCTTATAGTTCTAAAAAGTGATTTATTAGGCTGAAAAGATACTGTTTTTGTAATTGACCGTGTTTGATTCAAACTTTATACTCATTACTTTTAGCTTTTTACTTTCTGTTTTCAACTCAAATGTGTACCTTTACCCGTATGAAACTATTGATTAAAAACGGGAAAATTATCCAAGCAGACTCCGATCAAAAACTTGATATTCTCTGTGAAAATGGAGTAATAAGCCAATTACAAACACGCCTACCCGAACAAGAAGCCGATCAGGTGATTGATGCAAAAGGATGCTATGTTTTTCCCGGAGGAATAGATCCGCATGTACATATGCATTTACCTTCTAAAGCAGGATTTTCATCCGATGATTTTTACCACGGTAGTAAAGCAGCGCTCTTTGGTGGTACAACAACTCTGATAGATTTTGTCACGCCATTTAAGGGACAAAGTTTGATAGACGCCCTGAAGGAACGAAAAGATGACGCCGCTGATGCATTGACCGATTATTCTTTTCACTTAAGTCCGGTAGAATGGCGGGACACCACAGCAGCCGAAATCAAAACTTGTATAGAACAAGAAGGGATTTCGTCTTTTAAAATTTATATGGCTTATAAAAAAGCCATAGGATTGGAAGATGATATTATTCAAAAAGTATTAAAAACCGTAGGGAAATATGGCGGATTGGTAACGGCGCATTGCGAATTGGGCGATGAGATAGAGAAATTACGCGAAAACTTGATCGCTACCGGTAAAACGGCACCCGAATTTCACCCTTTATCACGACCTTCTGATTTAGAGGCAAAAGCCGTTGATAATTTTATAAAAATGGGTAAAAAAGCAGGCTGTCCGGTGTATATCGTACATGTATCAACGGCACAATCTATCCCCTTTATTGCACAAGCACAGGAAGAAGGGCAAGCTGTATTTGCAGAGACCTGCCCACAATATTTATTGTTAGACGATTCCAAATATCAAGGCAGTTTTGACGCAGCTGCTCCGTATGTGATGAGTCCGCCTTTACGAAAAAAAGAAGATAATAAGGGCTTGTGGAAAGCCTTGGAAAAGGGAGTTATTCAAACTATGGGAACTGACCATTGCCCTTTTTCATTGGATCAAAAAAAATCAGGCTTAAAAGATTTTAGAAAAATACCGAATGGTGCCGGTGGAGTAGAACACCGCTTGGCACTTCTTTATACTTATGGGGTGTTGCAAAATAAAATTTCACTACAAGATTTTGTAGCATTGACCAGTACAAATGCTGCAAAGATTTTTGGTTTATATCCCAAAAAAGGAGTGATTCAAGTGGGATCAGATGCCGATTTGGTTATTTGGAATCCGGATACAGAAAGCACTATTTCTGCAAAAACCCATCATTCCCTTGCAGACACTAACATATTTGAAGGAATACCCGTAAAAGGAGCACCTGACTATGTGATAACCCGGGGAAAAATAAGAATTAAGCATCAAAAATTGCAGGACGATACGCCGGCTTCTTTTCTGTGGAGACCCATCGAGAGATAACTGTAAATCACTGGTTATCAATTAGTCTGTACGAATAATTAGGACTGATAGTTTTATATAAATTTTCTGTTTAATGATTATAATCAGTCTATTAACTGATTCCGCTCATTGTTCACCTATCCGATTATTTCGACATTTACATCGAACAAGACCATAGGTTTTCTCAAGCTGTATGGTGGGATTCCGGTATTGTAATGTTGAAAAAGAAAAATTTAAATATACGCTCATGAAAACACTAAATAATAGTAAGCAATGGATGCTTTTATTATTTACTTCCCTTTTATCTATTGCTTTTAGCCAAGCACAAGAAACGGCAAAAATACAAGCACAATTGTCGGTTGCCAAATCGGGTGCTGATTTATGGATTAAAGCCACGGCCATAAATCATACACAGGTAAAACAAGAATCATTGACTTATGAATTGGTGTTAGTCAAAAATTCCAATTCGTGTAAAATAATACATTCGGGAGCTTTGACAGTTGATTCAGGTCAAACCATTATATTGACCAAACAAAAAATACGATTGGGCAAGAAAGAATCACTCAAATATGTATTACTTCTTCGTCAAGAAGGGAATTTATTGAGTAAACATTCACTGTTTGTAATGGATAGGCAGAATTTTAATAAAGCAAATTCTGACAATGTTTATTCAGCTGAAGGAAATGTATTCAGTCAGTATTTGAATACAATGAATCATCATAAGAATATTAAATATCCTTTTAGAATCAAGCTTATTGAAAATCCGATTGAGAATTCTGAACTCACTGAAATTTTAATAATGATTGATAACAATTTGATATACAAGTTTAAACCTTTATCAAAGCCGGCTTATCTTAAGGCTGCTGCACAAGAAACCGATAAGAAGATAATGGCGTATTTATATCAATATCAATCTTCGCTTGTGGCATCGGATTGAAAGTCAGTTTCGATTTTTTTAAGAATATAAAAGCAAAAAAGCCTTTCACATTTGTGAAAGGCTTTTTTTGTCGGGGTGGCAGGATTCGAACCTGCGACCTCCACGTCCCAAACGTGGCGCGATAACCGGGCTACGCTACACCCCGAATTGGTTATCATTAAGGAACCTTCTAATTCCTCTTTTTTTAATTT
>CAYNFJ010000158.1:0-3808 GCA_964396505.1 uncultured Polaribacter sp.
ATGTGGCAAATTTTCACTTTTTTTTTCTTTTTACACAAAATTACGGACTTAATCTAATATTCTACTTTTTTTCTCCAATATTTATAGGTTTTTATTTAACTTACACTACTGCGAAATTTGAGTAAATAATTATTCAAAATACCAAAAGGAATTAAGATGAATAGGATTATAAATACTTGTGTAGCGCTATCAATAATGATCATGATATCGTGTTCTAATAAAAATAGCATTAATAATTATGTAAAACTTGTTGACCCAATGATTGGTACTGCCTGGCACGGACATACATTTCCGGGGCCTGTCCTTCCCTTCGGGATGATTTAGCCGGGACCTGATACGGGTTCTGATGGTTGGGCTTATTGCTCCGGATATCATTATGACGATAACAGTATTTTGGGCTTTAGCCATACTCGCTTAAGCGGTCCGGGTGCAGGAGGCGGATTGGACATTCTGTTTATGCCTACCGTAGGCGATATACAATTGAACCCCGGAGATACAGCAAGAACCGAAACCGGATACCGGTCAAAATTCTCGCATAAAAAAGAGAAAGCCTCACCGGGGTACTACAGTGTGTTTTTAGAAGATTATAAAATTCAAGTGGAACTGACTGCTACCGAAAGGGTTGCTCTACACCGTTATACTTTTCCTGCTTCCGATAAAGCCAATATCATTCTTGATTTGGACCATGGTTTTGAGGACTATCCTGATAGTTTATATCTTAATATTACCGAAAATGAAATTTCGGGCTACCGTAAAGCATCTCCTGCAGCAGATGGTCATAATCTGGACATGGACAATACCGTTTATTTTGTAGCGCGTTTTTCAAAACCATTTTCAAATTATGGAATAGCCATTGACGATAAAATCCAAGAAGGTATTACATCCGGTAAAGGGAAAAATGTGAAAGGATATTTCAGTTTTACTACCGAAGAAAATGAATCTATATTAATGAAAGTTGCCATTTCACTGGTAAGCATTGAAGGGGCAAGAAAAAATATGGATGCAGAGTTAGCTGGATGGGATTTTGAAAAAACCCGTTCTGAAGCCGTAGAGGCTTGGAACAAGGAATTGGGTAAAATTGAAGTACAAGGAGGAACCGAAGAACAGCAAAAGGTTTTTTATACGGCACTTTACCACGCCTCTATTCATCCAAATATCTATATGGATGTTGATCGAAAATACAGAAGTACAAATAGAAAAATCTATACAGCCACCGAATTTGACAATTACACCAATTTTTCCTTATGGGATCTGTTCAGAGGTCAATTGCCCTTGCATACAATTCTAAATCCGGAAAGAACGAATCAATTTATTCGAACTTTCATAGAGCGGTTTGAGCATTCTCAAAGTTTGCCAATGATGGAATTTTTTGGTCATGAAGAGTCGAGTATGATTGGTTACCACTCACTTCCGGTAATTGCTGACGCCTACGTAAAAGGTATTCGGGATTATGATATTCCAAAAGTATATGAAGCGATGAAACAATTGGCCGACAACTCACGTGACGAACTAAAATACTATAAAAAATATGGTTTTATACCCTATGATCTAAGCGGAAAAGATGCGGTATCAAGAACATTGGAATACAGTTTTGATGATTGGTGTGTTACAAGATTGGCGAAAGATTTTAATGAAGATGAAAACCTTTACTACAATCAGCGAGGAAAATTTTATAAGAATTTATTCTCTAAAGAAATCAATTTTATGCGGCCAAAAAACAG
Organism: uncultured Polaribacter sp.; assembly: GCA_964396505.1. Taxonomy (GTDB): domain Bacteria; phylum Bacteroidota; class Bacteroidia; order Flavobacteriales; family Flavobacteriaceae; genus DQTL01. The sequence continues at coordinate 1,722 of CAYNFJ010000158.1, forward strand.
TGAATATAAATGGTTGGATAAGTTTGACCCAATGGAACAGAGCGGTTACTTTACCGAAGCCAATTCATACCAGTACACCACTTTTGCACCGCAAGATATTGAAGGATTAATTGCGTTGATGGGTGGTGAAGCCATCTTTGAAAAGTGGCTGGATACATTTTTCACCAAAGAGATGGATTCTACTAAGATAAACATAGTAGATATGACAGGTACCATTGGGCAATATGCTCATGGAAACGAACCGAGTCATCATATTCCTTATTTATACAATTATGTAGGGACACCCTGGAAAACCCAGAAAATTGTTAGGCAAATACTCACAACACTTTATAATGATAAACCTGATGGGTTAATAGGCAATGATGATCTGGGACAACTATCGGCATGGTATGTTTTAAGCGCTATGGGCTTTTATTCAGTCACTCCGGGAATGGACTATTATGTAATTGGCAGTCCGCTTTTTGATAAAGTCACATTAAAACTTGAAAACGGAAAATCATTTGAGATTATAGCGAATAATAACGGACCGGAAAATATGTATATCCAGTCTGCTAAATTAAATGGTAAAGCATATTCAAAATCCTATATAAAACATCAGGATATCATAAATGGTGGTAAGATTGTTTTTGAAATGGGAAATACACCGAATAAAGAATGGGGTTCTAAAAAAGAGGATCGTCCCTATTCTGAGGCGTATGAGTTTGCTCCAATGCCAAATATTAGTTTTAAAGACCATACGTTTATAGAGAGTAGCCTCATCACCTTATCATGTGATGAACAGAATGCAGAGATTCGATATACCTTAGATGGTAGTAAGCCTGATGAAAATTCAACGCTCTATACAAAGCCCTTTAAAATAAAAGAGACAAGTGTACTGAAAGCTGCATGTTTTATAAAAGGGATAAAACCCGGATATCCGATAACAGCAATATTTAATAACGTCGATATATACCCTTCAAAACCGGTTAGCGGATTAAAACCCGGATTGAATTATATTTATAAGGAAGGAAAATTGAAAAGCATCGCAGATCTGGGTAAGTATCCGGTACTAAAAAGCGGTGTTATAGAAACCATAAATATTGATGCCGTAAAAGATGAAAAACACAAAATTAATTTACCTGACTATTTTTAGTGCTGTTTTAACATTTAATCTGTTCGCACAAAAGATGGAAGTGGAGATCAACTCTAAAGCTTATGCTTCAAATAAACAGCAAGTAAAAGGTCGAACTACCGGATATTACCACGATAATGGTAGTTGGAAAAAAACCTTACACAGCAAAGCCGTTTATTTTGAAAAGAACACAAAAGAACGACATAATATTTTAGGAACCTATCCATCATCTGTTCGGTTGCACCCGCCAACAGGAAACTATGCCGGTTCACAGAAAGATGCCTGGAAAACAATAAATACAACAGGTAATTTACCTAAAGGCTGGTTTGTTGATCATGGAACAACAGGATTGTCGAACATCGCTCATACAAGTTCATGGACAGGAAATCTGATTATAGCTCAGGCTTTCCATGTTCTATTTTTACAAAAAACAAAAGGTAAGAATAGCCCGGAATATAAAGCGGCTTATGAAAGAGCCAATGAAATAATTTCCGGGTTTAGGATACTCACATTGGTTAGCGGACAACCCGGATATCTTGCCCGTGGGATAGCATTCGGACATGGGCCCTCTTATGATGAACGCGAATTCAACTGGGGCGCAGAAGATGTGGATGATCTTTGGAAACAAGGCGTTGGAGAATATGCAGATCTTCGCTATCGTGGCGGTCCAAGCCATCATAATTACGATCATGTTTTCAGAGGATTGGGTATCTACTATTTTATTGCTGCAGATAGTGCTCAAAAAGAAGCAATCAGGGAGATTGTTGAAGATATGTCAAACTGGGCACATCTTAAAAACAATATGAACGTGATGCTTGAAGACGGAGAAAGTATCAGTACGGAATTGATTGGCGGCTGGCGGGCGCTTAGTGGAACAACACGGCCTTCGGGAAGCTCAATTATGGCTACTACCGGTTTAAAAATAGCTTACATGATTACCGGAAATGAAAAAGTAAAAGCCCTTTATGATAAGTGG
>CAYNFJ010000159.1:0-3797 GCA_964396505.1 uncultured Polaribacter sp.
GAGACAAATATGAATTTGACTTAAAAGTAGATGTTTTAGGAGAAATGATAAAGTCCATTAGAAAGGAAAGACATCTAACACAGGAACAATTAGGAAAATTAGTTGGAGTACAAAAATCTCAAATTTCTAAATTAGAAACTAATACTCGAAATGTAACAATAGAAACTATTTTAAAGGTATTTAGAGCACTAAAAACGAATATCAAATTTAGTCTTGAATATATGGATGAAAAATTTGAAATTGCATAATAAGACCGCTGCAACGATGTATAACCGATAATTGCGGTTTTTGTGCTGAACTCAAAATTTAGTGCCTTTATAAAAGGTAAGTTTAACCTTAAGTTTCGGCATGTAAAGTCCGCAACTATTGTTATGCTAAACCTAACTAACCATTTACAAAATAAAAGAAAATCACTTTAGCAATTACTTCCATTAACACATGTAACAAACAGTATATATGTTAATAATATCATTTTATAATATGAAAAAATTTACCGTTTTAGTATTCATTCTCTTTTCATTTCTTGTCTTTTCTCAAGAAAAATCAAACTCGATAAAAACCTACCGCGCAGAGCGTACCAAAATACATGATTTGGTACATACCAAACTCAAAGTGGACTTTGATTTTGCCAAAAGACAAATGCATGGCGAGGCCTGGATTACCGCCAAACCCCATTTTTATGCCGTTCAGAATCTTACTTTAGATGCCAAAGCTATGTTGATTCATAGTGTTAAAATGGGAACTAAAAAATTAGAATACAATTACGATGGTAAAGAATTGATTATCAATCTCGGCAATGCCTATGCCAGAGGAGAAACTTTTGAAGTCTATATTGATTACACGGCCAGACCCGAAGAAGTAAATCAAAAAGGCAGTATGGCTATATCGGATGCCAAAGGACTTTATTTTATTGACCCGGATGAAACAAATCCGGATAAACCTACTGAAATATGGACACAAGGAGAAACAGAATCTAACAGTTGTTGGTTCCCGACCATCGATAGTCCCAATCAAAAAAGTACCGGTGAAATTTACATTACTGTTCCCGCTAAATACACCACTTTATCCAATGGCCTGTTGATTTCACAACAGGACAATACCGATGGAACCCGCACCGATTATTGGAAGATGTCCCAACCCATTGCTCCCTATTTATTTTTTATGGGAATTGGAGAATATGCTGTCGTAAAAGACACTTGGAATGGGTTACCGGTAAATTATTATGTAGAACCGCAATACGAATCGGTAGCTAAAGCCATTTTTGGGAATACACCGGAAATGATTCAATTTTTTTCGGACAAATTCGGTGTTAGTTATCCTTGGGAAAAATACAGTCAGATGGTAGCCAGAGATTATGTAAGTGGTGCGATGGAAAATACGACCTGTACATTGCATGCTGAAACAGCTTATCAGAAAAAAGGACAATTGATAGATGAAAATACTTGGGAAGATGTCATTGCACATGAATTATCACATCATTGGTTCGGAGACTTGGTCACCACCGAAAGTTGGAGCAATATCACTGTAAATGAATCTTTTGCAGATTATAGTGAATACCTTTGGCGAGAATATAAGTATGGAAAAGATCACGCCGATGCCCATTTGTACGCCAATAAAGAAGAATATCTAAAAGGTCAAAATTATGATAAAAATCTGGTGCGTTTTCATTATAGTAGTCGGGAAGATGTGTTCGATGGTGTAAGTTACCAAAAAGGCGCCCTTATACTTAATATGTTACGAAATAAATTGGGAGACAATGCCTTTTTTAGCGGATTGCAGCATTATCTTAAAGCACATGAATATGGTACTGCCGAAGCACAACAACTACGAATTGCCTTGGAAGAAATAAGTGGTAGGGATTTGAATCTGTTCTTTAATCAATGGTACTATTCCAATGGGCATCCTCGTTTACATATCAGCTATGAATACAGCGATTTGTACAATACCGTAACGGTCACTGTAAAACAAGCTGATAAAATTTTTCATTTTCCTTTGCAAATAGATGTATATGAAAGTGGTAAAGTAGCCAATCATACTGTTCAAGTAACTGAAAGAGAGCAGGAATTTACCTTTCAATATAACAAAAAACCGGATTTGGTCAATATCAATGCCAATCATACGCTCTTATGTGAAATTACGGATGATGAAAAAACTTTGGAAAATTATATTTTTCAATACAATCACGCTCCCCATTATGTGGATAGGAGAGAGGCAATCGAATTTTTCGCCAAACATCAGGATGATGAAACGGCTTTTGCCGCACTTACCAAAGCATTGAACGATTCCTATTTTGGTTTGCGTATTCTGGCACTTCAAAAAATTAGTTTACGTGGAAAATACCAAAAGAAAGCTGCCATCAAAGCCATTGAAAAGTTAGCAGTTTCTGACCCTAAAACAAAAGTAAAAGGTGTGGCTATCAGTATTTTAGGTAAATTGGTAGATGCTGTTTACAAACCTATTTTTGCGCGTGGTATGCAAAGTGAATCTTATGCTGTAAAGGGTAGTTCTACCTTGGCAATGTATGAAATTGATAAAATAGCAACTTTGGATGCAATGAAAAATTTTGATCAAGATGCCAAAGCGTTTTTAGCACCTTTATTGACTAAAATTTATATTAAAGAGAACGACGAATCCCAAATGCCATTTATTGCCAAAAACCTGTTGGCGACCATGTTTATGTCCAATTTTTCACAATATCACAAAGAAGATTTTGAAAAAACATTTGATTGGATAGCCGGAAGCAACAATGAAAAAGCCATACAAAATTTGGTGACTGATTTGGTAAACAAAGGAAAACGCTATAAAAAATATGGGGTCAATCAGATGGCATTAATGCTGTTGCAAGGCATTGTACAAAAACAAACAGCCTCTGAAAATTCTGATAAAGAACACCTTATTTTTATAGCTAAAAAAGGGATGGCTGCGCTATTGGAATAGAGTGTGTTTAAAATGATAAAATAGAGTATTAATTTAGCTACAATAAATCAAAATATACAAAATTCTAGATACCAATATGGAATTTAGTAATAGGGTCGATTCTCACATCGAATTTACGTTAATTATTTTTCTGTATATTCTTTAAAATACCCTCCTTTATAGAAAAGAATCACTCGTTCAATTTCAGATTTATTCATTTGTATATTTTTAGGAGTATCGCTGACTCTTTCCGGATTGTTTAATTCTTTTTTCTTTTCGCGTACAGGAGTATCAAAAAGAGTAGGAGACGTATCAATCGTTTCATCTGTCCCTAAACTTCCTTTTCCATAAACCAACCATTCAAAACGAACCTCAGGATAGGTGTCCAAAATTTTTAATACAAAATCCAAACTGGGTTTATTCCTACCCGAGAGTAGGTGAGAAATACCGGAACGTTGTATCCCGATGCTGTCTGCCAGTTTAGAAGCAGATAGTTCGTAATAATCCATCAATTCTTTTAGTCTTTTGGTAAATATCTCGCTGTTTAACATTGTAAATTATATGTTTGTATATAAATGTAATATTTCGTTTACAAATATACAATTATCTTGTAAAACAAACAAATAAAGGGGTAAATTAAGTTAAACTAATCTCTAATGTACAATATATAAAACACTGGTAAATAAGTTAATATGCTTAAATAATAAAATTAATTGATACCTGTTTACAACAAACTTTTAACACCCGCTACAAGAGTAAAATTAGTTTACCATAAATATACAATACGAGTTTCATTGTTGTTTACATTTGTAAAATATAAAGAGTTTACATTTGTAAAATAATTATTTAATATGAACCTAGAAAAAAAACACACCGTATAT
>CAYNFJ010000160.1:0-3601 GCA_964396505.1 uncultured Polaribacter sp.
ATAGAATACACAAGATTCGAAGGCGGAAGTTACGGAATATATTGGCTCGGAGATTCCAACCAAAAAGAAAGCCACACAATCATAAATGGAAACCTTTTTTACTCACAAGGGAAACGCTCAATTTATTTGGAAAATCAAATTGCTTGTGAAATAAGAGAAAATACTATTTTTTCAAATCACGGTTATTACTCAATATGGATACAAAATGTGGATAGCAGTTATAAGATTATCAATAATAAAACTTGGGGAGGAGGAATTGTTGCCGAATATTGCTATGCTTCACCCAGTAATTATAGTATTGTAGCAAATAATTTTGTGAGAACAGATTATGGGTCCGGTATCATCAATCATTGGTGCTCGTATGTCAAAGTTGTTTATAATACTGTTAAAGTTGTCGGAGGGCCATCATACACTGCTCCATATTATTGCGGATACGATAATTCTGCAATCTTTGTAAGAAACAATATTTTCATTAATGAAAATTACGGAGCAGCTTTTCTTGTTAGAAGTCCTTTTAATTCTGATTTCAATGTGTTATATACAGATAACGCAAATTATGTAGAAGACCATTATTATTCGGGAGGTAATTCTTTTAGTTTCAATCAATGGCAACAACTTACAAATAATGAATTAAATTCATTGAATATTGAACCTGTATTTACTTCTTTTAATGACTATCATACTTTGCAACAAGAACTTGATGGAAGTGGAACACCTATACCTGAAATAGATTACGACATTGATCATGAAAATAGAGATCCGTCTCACCCTGATATAGGAGCAGACGAATTTACAATAACAAATTTAGACTTCTCACAGACTAAAAAAGGTATAAGTATATATCCCAATCCGATTAATGATAATTACATTGGATTACTTGTAAATAAAAACCTCAACAATGCTACTGTCACATTGATTACTATGGAAGGAAAACCATTGGAAACCCTATTAAAAGGAAACATTTCATCAGGTTACCACAAGATCAAAATCAAAAACAAACTCCACAACGGGATATACTTTTTACGAATCAAATCAGATGATCTAAAAAACAGTAAGCCTCAAAAAGTAATTTATGTAAAATAATTTTATTATCATTGCAACCTAAATAAAAAAAATAAAAAATGAATTGGTATAAATTATCAGAATTATCGTATGTAAAAAGTGATATTGATAAAGAAACCTGGATAAGAAAAGAAAACAACCGTAATGAAGAATTTGAAGTTGATATAAACATCGGGAAAAAAACCAACCTCCAAAAATTTAAAAAAAATATAATTGAGTCAATCAAAAAAAATTTAAAGGAATATAAAAAGTCCAGAACACAATTATATAAAGGAGAACTGGAAAAAGTTGAAACTTGCCCAGTATGTGGAAATTCATCAACTAATTCCACATTTATTGTGGATATATATGGCGCTCAATATGTCGAATGCAATGAGTGTACCCATTTGTATGTAAAAAACAGACCAACCCAAAAAACAATTCATGATTTTTATCTGAATAATGTGAATTATGCATCTACTTATACAGACAAAAAATCTGCTGAATTCAGACTAAAATCAATAGCAGTTCCTTGGCTCAAATGGACAATAAATGTATATAAGAAAAAATATGGTTACGCACCGAAGAAAATTTTAGACGTCGGGTCTGGAGCCGGACATTTTGTAGAAGCCGCACGAAGAGCAGGCATTCAAGCAACGGGTATTGAGTTAAGCCAATCAAGCAGAGAATTTGCCAAAAATGTATGGGGCATAGAATTATGTGGCGGAAACTTTTTAGATAAAGAAACCTACAATAAATTTATTGGCTATGATATTGTAACTTTTTGGGGACTATTAGAGCATACACCCAATCCAGGAGCACTATTAGATGTTGCTTATAAAATAGTTTCTCAAAGTCCTCACGGAGGCATGGTTATATCAAAATTACCAAGATGGTTATCTCTGAGCAGTGCTATTCAAAGATTATCGACAGACACTATTATCAGGCACATGGATCCTATGGGACATATAATGTTATTTTCGGATAGTTCTGCTGCTGAATTATATTATCTACACAATTTTAAGCCAGTAGCTGCATGGTATTATGGTATGGATATTTATGAAACATTAATGCAAATCGGTAACAAAATTGATTCGTATGATCATTTTGTAAAAACCGGAGAACTACAAATGGAATTGCAACAATTTATTGATGAAATGAGATTTTCCGATGGATTAACATTAGTTGGAGTTCCAAAAAAATAAAAAATGAATATAAATCACCCACTCGTTACAATATACATAACAAATTATAACTATGGCCAATACATCCGTCAAGCTATAGAAAGCGTATTAAATCAAACTTATCAGGATTTTGAACTGATAATTATTGATGACGGATCAACGGATAATTCAAAGAATATAATAGAAGAATACGCTCCCCATCCGAAAATAAAAATCATATACCAGCAAAACAAAGGGCTGAATGTAACTAACAACATCGCCTTGAAAGTGGCAAAAGGTCGGTATATTATGCGGCTGGACGCCGATGACTACCTCCACCCCGAAGCACTGGAAAAAATGGTGACGGTTTTGGAAAAAGACAATGAATTGGGGCTGGTGTTTCCAGACTATTACATAGTGGATGCCGAAGGCAACATCATCAACGAATTCAAGCGACATTCGTTCGACAAAGATGTTTCTCTCCTTGACATGCCGGCACACGGCGCCTGTACCATGATACGCAAAAGTTTCCTGAAAAGACTCGGAGGATACGACGAACAATACCGCTGCCAAGATGGCTACGAGCTGTGGATAAAATTTATAAACCGCTATAAAGTAACCAACATCAACGAACCCCTGTTCTATTACAGGCGGCACGGCAACAATCTAACCACCAATGAAGACAAAATCCTTGAAACCAGAAAAAAGATAAAAGAAAATTACCTCAAAAAAACCAACCAACAACCGCTAACGGGAGTAGCCATTATTCCGGTCAGAGGGAGCAAGTACGATAACAAAAACATTGCATTGTTCCAACTAGGAGGTAAAACCATTCTGGACAGAAAAATAGCATCGGCACTCACAAGCAAAAGAATCAAACAAATCATCGTATCGTCTCCCGGTGAAGAAATAGAAAACTATGTAACCACCCATTATTCCGGATACCCCGAGGTAATCTTTCACAAGCGAAAAGAATCGCTGGCCAGATTAAATACCGGACTTACCGGCACAATAAACGACATTATCCGGAAAAAACTGTTCGACATAGACCGAACCGATGTATTGGTAATCTTATCCCCTGAATATCCGTTCGTTTCCTCCTCCACCATCGACGACGCCCTAAACACTTTGCAAATTTTCAATTCCGATGTGGTGATCAGCGTAAGAGAAGAAAACCAAATGTTTTTTCAACACGACGGAAACGGTATGAAGCCGATACTCAACCAAGATAAATTTACAAAGTTGGAAAGAGAATCGTTGTACAAATATACGGGCGGCATACTGGCAACACGCAAAAGCGTATTTCTAAAAGAACAAAAACTCTTGACAGGCAAAATCAGCCATATCGTAATAGACCAAAAATCGTCATTGGGATTGCATACCAAATTGGATATTGA
>CAYNFJ010000161.1:0-3498 GCA_964396505.1 uncultured Polaribacter sp.
GTTTTCTATAGGTTTATATTCAAACTCCATATCAATATTAAATTTTTCATTTTTTTGAATTAAAATTAGTTTATCATCACTAATTTCAGAAATAATGAATTTTTCTTTACGGTCAATATTTTCAGGTTTTAAAACTAAAAAATACTTATTATTTTCTTTTGAAATTTCATATTTTTCTTTCTTTGCTTTTACATCACCAACAAAATTAAATTTATATGTGCCATCACTAAAAAACTCGTATGTCATAAGACCATTTGACATCATTGAACCCATATACAAAAGAATTAAGTTAAAATCCATACCAAATTCAGATTCGATTTCTTTTAATTCACTTGGTTTAATTTTATCTTTATATTTAGCAAAAGAAGGTAAGTTGTTGAAAGCCCATTTATTTTTTACTAAAATTGTTTTTATTTCAGTAATTCTGCTGTTTTTTTTATAAAAATTTCCAGAATAAATTAGAAAAGATATAAATGTAGAAACAATAACAATATAAGTACTTATTAAGGTTAGTTTATTTTGTAGTTTCCAACTTGACCATTGTGCTTTTGACGGAATAAATGATTTTTTTATTGAATTTAGACTTATTTTATATTGATCTTTCTTTTGTTTATTGAGTTTCTTTCTACTATAATACATAAATCCCCAACAAATTAGAACAAGTATAATAGCAAAAGGAAGTCCTTCTAATGTGCTTATGTCGCTCTCTTTAACATTTTTTATTATTAGAAATACAACAATTAGCATTAAAATGGTACTACACCAAAAAACAACTTTATATATATTCTTTTTTCTTTTTTCTTTTTCAAGTTTGTATTCATCTTTCATTTTTATAAGTTTTATGTCTTATTCGAGTTCGTCTATTTTAAGGACATTGTGGATTTTGGTTAAATATAACTTGTTTTTATAAATAATTCATTAACCACATTTGGAGTGACCACAACTCTTACAACTCAAACAGCCTTCCATATAAATCAATCCATCCGGATCACCACATTCTGGGCATTTTTTATCGACCGCTTCTGTACCATTAGGTATAAAACGTTTTAAGGTTCTAGCTACACCATTTTTCCAAGTATTGATGTTTTCGTCAAATAAATTGAGATTATTCACCAAATCTACCACGTATTGCAATGGCATACCATGTCGTAATACCCCGGAAATCAATTTGGCGTAATTCCAAAATTCTTTATTAAAAGATCGGGATAGTCCTTCTATCGTTACACGATACCCGTCTTTGTCTTTATATTGAAAATCATAACGGGAAACACCGTTTTCATCGCGACTTTTAATTACCCATCCACCTTCTACCCAATCGGGTAAATTAAAAGCATCTTTCATTTTACCGGTAAATATTTCATAAGGCTGACCTTCCATGAGTCCGATAACTGCGAGCCATTTCTCTGATTCATTGAAAAAACGCACTACAGCTGCTTCCAGACGTTTGGGTCTTTTTCCACGGAATGTTTCGGCATTGTCTTTGGTTCCCGAATTGGATTTATCATCAGAAGCAACGAGTATTCCGGAGCGAGATCCATCGCGGTAAACGGTAATGCCTTTTAAACCTTTTTTCCAAGATTCAATATAGATATCACCTACTAAATCTACCGGCACATCCGATTTTAAATTGATTGTTGAACTGATGGAATGGGTCGTATATTTCTGAACCAGCGATTGTAATTCTACCCGTTTATTCCAATCTATTTCAGGAGCTGTTGCACCGTGATAGGGGCTTTTAGTAATATCTGTTTCTCCGGTTATTTCCATCCAATTCTTTAACTTGGAATGAAAAACGGTAAATTCTTCAAATGCATCACCCATATCATCTGTAAAATCAACTTTGATATTTTCATCATTGGGATTTACTTTTCTTCGTCTTTTGTAAGAAAGTAAAAACACCGGTTCTATACCCGATGAAACCTGCGCCAACATACTGAGTGTTCCGGTAGGAGCTACGGTGCTGATAGAAATATTTCTACGTCCGTTATTCATCATGCGTTCGTATAAATCGGGGAACTCATTGTGTAGCATCTTAACAAAATCGGATTTGTCTTCTATATTTCGATTGAAAACCTTGAATTGTCCTCTGGTGATAGCCATATCTATACTGGAATCAAATTCCCCTTTGAGTTTGGCACGCATCACTTCATCTACAAAAGCCAAGGCTTCGTCAGAATCATATTTGATACCCATAGCAGCTATGGCGTCACCTAAGGCGGTAAATCCTAATCCCGTGCGTCTTCCTTTTATACCGGTATCTCTTAATAGTTCCCAAGTGCGTCGTTCGGCATCTTTGATATAATCCGGTTCCGGATCTTGGTCTATTTTTGTGAGAATTCTATCGATTGATTCCAATTCCAAATCGACTAAATCATCCATCAATCGTTGACTTTCATATACGACTTCGTAGAATTTTTTGTAATTGAATTTGGCCTTGTCGGTAAAGGGTTTATCGACAAAACTATACAGATTAACGGCTATCAATCTGCAACTATCCCCACCTTGCATCGCAATTTCTGAACAAGGATTGGTAGAAACATTTTTAAATCCGGGATAGACCGATGAAGTAGAATAATCGTGTTGTTTATCCCAAAATATCAATCCGGGTTCGGCGGTATTATGGGCACTTTTTATGATTACATCCCAAATTTCTTTAGCACGTACTTCTTTGGTTATTTTTGGATTGGGACTATCAATAGGCCAACGCAGCGTGAATGTGTCGTCATTCACCACAGCGTTCATAAACTCATCGGATAATCGAATAGAGATATTGGCACCGGTTACTTTGGTCAAATCTTGTTTAATGGTGATAAAGTCCAAAATATCGGGATGTGCAATATCCATAGTAAGCATTAGGGCACCGCGACGACCGTTTTGGGCTACTTCACGTGTGGTTCCGGAAAATCGATTCATAAAAGAAACTGCACCGGTAGTCGTTCCGGCAGCATTATATACCAAGGCTTCTTTCGGTCTGAGTTTGGATAAATCAGTTCCTACACCACATCTTCTTTTGAAAAGTTGTGCCATTTGCTGATCGGCATAAAATATACCTCCATAAGAGTCTTCTACCGCAGGAATAACGATGCAATTGGATAAAGAAGCAATAATTTCTTTGTTACCCAAGCCATACATCACGCTTCCCTGTGGAATAACATAGTTGAAATCTTTAAAAAGTTGGTATATTTTTTCTTGCGTCAGAGTTTTTCTTTTGGCACCGTATTTAGATAGGTTTTCAAAATTTTCATCTTGTGTTAGAGATGTATATTTTTGTTCAATACGGGCAAATTCTTTGGCCATTCGTTGATGCATATCGTCCGGTGACAGTTCTAAATAATCCCCATTGATATTTCTGACAGCATACTTCTTTATCCAAGTGGTCGCAGCCAATTCATCCCCTTTAAAATACGTTAAGGAAGCTTCCAATACTTCTTCATAAGTGTAGGTCTTGTGTACCTTTTCTGCTACTAAATTTTCCAATTTTTTCGGTTTTTGCGGTTA
>CAYNFJ010000162.1:0-3427 GCA_964396505.1 uncultured Polaribacter sp.
AATAGCAAATATATGCGTCTTCAGCTGGAAGACGGGTACAATTATGAAGAACATTGGACACGGGGAAGTAAGAAAAAAGAAAGACAACGCATGCCTTTTTCCAAAACACATTTTGATAAATATACGGTCAATATCGATATATCCTCTTTTAATACCGATGATTTGGATAAAGAAAAAAGAAAATCAGACAGAGAGATGTTGAGTTTTAAACAACTGCATCACGCCTCGGATTCTTTAAAGATACGCTACGATGAAGCCATTGCCAACAAAGCAAAAAGTATTAAAATAAAGGTAGCATCCAATAAATTAGTCCCACTTCCCGATAGTATTAAAACCAGTATCAAACTGCCTATTCTCAGTAATTTTGACACCAAAGGACAAGTCAAAATTATTGAAAACGCTATCAACAAACAACGTCGGTCGGTTGAAAATATCAAGAGTTATATGAAAGCATTTCAATGGAAACGTAAACAACTCAACTTAATCGACACGGAAACCCATAAGCGTATAGCCCTTGCTTTTAGTGCGCTGTTACTTTTCTTAATTGGCGCACCTTTAGGAGCCCTGATACGCAAAGGTGGTTTTGGCCTGCCGATGGTTTTGGCCATACTGATCTATCTAGTGTATCACTTTATGTCCACATTTGCCGGAAATATGGCAGAAACCAGCACTATTGATAACCGGCTGGGAGGCTGGTTATCAACTATCATTCTACTGCCCTTTGGCATCTATTTAACCTACCGGGCAACTCGCGATAAGGGCATGATTAATCTCTCTCCGATTATCAATGCTGTTACTAGATTTATAGCTTTTTTTACCAAAAGACCTATCCAATGAAAATCACTTATCTTTTAAGTCTGGCTTTATTCATTAATATGTCTTGTAATACGCCTATTTCCACAAAGGATACAACACAAAAGCCCACCGGCTTCACGCTAACGGGAACTGTATTTGATAAAGACGGCGAAAGCCTCTATTTGCATATTTTCAAAAATAACCAAATACAAAAAATTGATTCCGTCAAAATTCATAATCAAGAATTTCAATTTACAGGAGCATTGGATTATCCACACAAAGCTTCCCTCCTATTTAAAGGGCATAACAATGAATTTCCTTTTATCTTATCCAATGAAAACGTACAAGTAAATCTGGATGCTTATCAAATAGAAAACAGTCAAATAAAAAACTCCAAAATCAATGATGAATTAGCCAAAATAAAAGAAGCTTCTGCCCATATTTATCGTAAAATTGATTATTTGTATCCGTTATTGCAAAAAGCACGTATTGAAAATGATAGTAAAAATCTAAAAAAAATCAACCTGGAGATTCAAACCATTATGGATGAGAATCAAACATATCTATTGAATTATATCAAAGAAAACCCCGATCATTACCTATCAGCACTGCTATTAAATGATTTGTGGTTTAGCCGGAAAAATGACACATTGGTGTTAAAAAAACTTGCTTCACAATTAAATATAAAGGTAAAACCGGCTTTAGATTTTGCCATTCATTAAAAAAGACTAGCTTTGCCGCTTGTAAAAAACAAGTATGCAGTCAATCAGAAATATCGCAATTATTGCGCACGTAGATCACGGAAAAACAACTTTGGTCGATAAAATTATAGATCAAGCTAAAATATTTGATCAACGTAAAGTCAGAACCGAATTATTATTGGACAACAATGACTTGGAACGCGAAAGAGGCATTACCATCCTTTCTAAAAATGTGTCCGTAAATTATAAAGGAGTAAAAATAAATGTAATTGACACACCCGGTCACGCCGATTTTGGAGGAGAAGTGGAGCGGGTACTAAAAATGGCAGATGGTGTATTATTACTAGTCGATGCCTTTGAAGGACCGATGCCACAAACACGATTTGTATTGGGAAAAGCCTTACAATTGGGCTTGACTCCTATTGTCGTTGTCAATAAAGTTGATAAAGAAAATTGCACACCCGATATTGTTCACGAAAAAGTATTTGACTTGATGTTTGCATTGGATGCAACCGAAGAACAATTGAACTTTGCTACCATTTATGGATCAGCAAAAAACGGATGGATGAATTATGATTGGAAAAATGAAATTGACAATATTCTTCCACTTTTGGATACAATTATAGAAAAAATACCCGAAGCGCCTTATCAAGAAGGAACGCCTCAAATGCAAATTACATCATTGGATTATTCGTCTTATACCGGTAGAATTGCTATCGGACGTGTGTATAGAGGAGACATCATTGAAGGTAAGGAATACAGCCTTTGCAAAAGAGATGGCAGCACTAAGAAAGTAAAAATCAAAGAATTACATACTTTTGAAGGTTTGGGCAAGGATCGAGCCAAATCTGTTAGAAGTGGTGATATTTGTGCCATTACCGGTATTGAAGGTTTTGACATTGGCGATACTATTGCCGATTTGGAAAATCCGGAACCATTGGCTAGAATCAATGTAGATGAACCAACCATGAGTATGTTATTTACTATTAACAACTCCCCTTTTTATGGTAAAGAAGGAAAATATGTCACCTCAAGACATCTTAGAAATCGATTGATGCAAGAAGTCGAAAAAAATCTGGCTTTGCGTGTAGAAGAAACCGATAGTGAAGAGAAATTTAATGTATATGGTCGCGGTATTTTACACCTTTCTGTTTTGATTGAAACGATGCGTCGTGAAGGTTACGAACTACAAGTAGGGCGTCCCAAAGTGATTATTAAGGAAATAGATGGACAAAAGATGGAACCTTATGAAACTTTAGTAATCAATGTACCCGAAGATTTAGCTAGCAAAGCGATTAATCTGGTTACCCAACGCAAGGGAGATTTATTGGCGATGGAACCCAAAGGAGATATGCAGCATATGGAGTTTGATATTCCTGCCCGTGGGCTGATAGGCTTGCGTAATAAAATATTAACTGCCACCCAAGGAGAAGCCATTATCAACCATCGGTTAAGAGGTTACGATGTCTATAAAGGCGAAATGAATGTCACGGTAAACGGTGCGATCATATCTTCAGAAACCGGAAAAGCTACGGCCTATGCTATTGACAGGCTTCAAGACCGAGGTAAATTTTTTATAGATCCGAATGAAAATATTTACAAAGGACAAGTAGTGGGAGAAACCAACAAACAAGAGGATATGGGTGTCAACCTTATCAAAGGAAAAAAATTGACCAATGTACGTAAGTCCGGAACCGACGATGCTTCAAAAATATTCCCAAAAGTCACTTTTTCGTTAGAAGAATGTATGGAATATATACGTGATGATGAATACTTGGAAGTAACACCTTTGAGCTTACGTATGCGTAAGATATCTTATAGGTAAATTTTTTATGAACTTGTAACTATTTCCCTTTCTTTAATGTGTACATCCATTTGAGGAAAGGGAATACTTACTTTGTATTTATCAAAATTTTTGGATATTATTTTTC
>CAYNFJ010000163.1:0-1577 GCA_964396505.1 uncultured Polaribacter sp.
GGATTGTCAACTTCGGCATTTTTACTATTTTTACGCTTTAATTACAAAACCAAAAAATTAATACGCCTACATCATGAAATTACCTAAATTCTTATTGGGAGATCATGCTGCTTATCCCGAAGCGATCTTTGTTATTCATACTGAATACCCTCATTTTATAATCAATTTGGTCGATGATGAAGTAACTTGGCTGGAAGATTTATCTCAAGCAGATGAAGCGGAACTCGCCTTGGAAATGGCGAACCTTATAGAGGAAGCAGGAGAATTTTATGATCGTGAAATTAAAATATATGAAAATAGCTAGTGTATTAGAATAATACGTGTTATTTCTCGTTACATGTTAGGAAAATGAAATATCTGAGTTTACTTTTTGTTTTTATCTCTACTGTGGGTTTTTCCCAAGTAGGAGGGGAGCATGTATATTCATTTTTAAATTTTTCTACTTCTGCCAGACAAACCGCCTTGGGTGGAAGCATCCTTACACTTACGGATGATGTCAATCAACCCTTGTGGAATCCGGCGAGTATTAATAAAAATTTGGACAACCGGTTTTCTTTCAATTATGTAAATTATTTATTGGAAATCAATTATTTATCGGCGGTCTATGCTTATACATTCAACGATCATCTCAACACATTTCACACAGGTATTACGTATCTGAATTATGGCACTTTTATCGCAGCCGATGAAAACGGGACAGAAACCGGTACGTTCAAAGCTTATGATATGGCTCTGTCCGTGGGTTATGCTTATCAAATCCCACATACTGATTTTCATCTGGGAATGAATGTAAAATTAATCAATTCCGTAATTGAACAATATACGTCCATGGGTATTGCAGCTGATTTTGGTATTTTGTATGAAAGTGAATTCAAACCCTATCAGTTTGCCGCGGTAATTCGTAATCTGGGAACACAATTAACCACCTACGACAGGACTCGAGAAAGCATTCCTTTTCAAATTCAAGTAGGAGGAAGTTACCGGCTGGAACACGTTCCTATAAAAATTTACGGTACTTTGGATAATTTGCAACAATGGCAGTTGGCGTATGCCAATCCCTCTGATGCCACTACAGATCTAGAAGGAAATACGATTGATAATTCACCCGGTTTTTTTGATAACTTAATGAGGCATGTGGTCGTAGGAGCCGAGCTGTTTCCTGAGAAAGGCTTTAATCTACGTATGGGTTTTAATGTGCAACGTGCGGAGGAATTGGGTTTGAATAACGTGCGAACTTTTGCCGGTTTGTCCTTTGGCTTTGGGCTTAAGGTGAAGCGGATAAAACTCAATTATGCTTTTGCTAAGTTTCATCCAGTTGCCGATAGTCATTCGTTTAGTTTGGAAATTAATTTAAATTAGAATATGTCGCAAATTTTACCTAAAATTTCAATTGCCATAGATGGTTTTTCTTCTACCGGAAAAAGTACGGTTGCCAAAAGACTGGCAAAAACCTTGGGATATATCTATATTGATACCGGCGCGATGTATCGGGCAGTGACCTATTATGCCTTACAAAACAAATTGATTTCATCGAATCATTTTGATAAAAAAGAACTTATTGCACAATTAAAAAATAT
>CAYNFJ010000163.1:1677-3422 GCA_964396505.1 uncultured Polaribacter sp.
AGAGCAGAAAGACGCCTATTGGAAATGCAGGAAAAAGGGGTGCAGGTAGATTTTGAATCCATTTATAACAACGTATTGGAACGGGATCATATCGATAGTACCCGTACCGATTCGCCCTTGATAAAAGTGCCGGATGCCGTTGAGATAGACGCATCAAATATTGATAAAGAAGAACAGTTCCAACAGATTTTGAGTCTGGCACACAAAGCCATTCTCAATAAATAAGCTTCCACAGTTCCCCTCTAGAGAGGGGTTAGGGGTGTGTCTATCATTGCACACAAAGCCATTCTCAATAAAAGGGAAAAGCTATCTTCTCCTAAAAAACACCAAAAATAACAGTACAAATCCTACCAGTGTAATGGGAGGCAAGCCTCCTTTCCATTGTCCGGGCTGAAACCATCCGTCAAATCCCATAAAAAACAGATGCAAACCTATTCCTGTCAGTATAAGACGTATCAAAATTTTATTAGAAAAAATGATAAATAGTTGGTTGCCTTTTTTGATCTGATGAAAAACCCAGATTGACAAAAAAGAAAAGACGCCAAAAAACAAACTCCAATTGGCATACCCATTTAACTCAGATTGGGCATTGAAAAAATGGGAGAAATAAGCCGGTGATACTATTAGAACGCTTATGATTAAATGCCCGATGAGAAACAAATAACTCAAACCGCCCAAATAATAATTTTTGTGCATCAGATAACGTATAAAAAAGATAAGACTACTGATGGCCAATACTTTATTACCGATATATAATGGAATATCTTTGACCGCCGTAGCTCCAAAAACAACATAGCGCACCACAGCATAACCGGTACTGAGCGTGAGTACCCATAGAATGAAATGCCAAGGAAAAAGTAGGTTTTTATTTTTCATACGAATAAAAAAAAGCCCTGACGCAAACGAAAGGGCTTAAGATTAGTGTCGATTATAAAATTATAATGATTGGTATATTTCTTTAAATCTTTGTTGAAATTTCCCTTTAAAATTACGCCATTCTCTGATAAAGGAAAGTGTTTTTTGACTGAAATCGATACGGCCTTCTGTGGTAAATTCAGCATAGATGGCATCGATGTCTTGTTGTGAATATTTTTTTGAAAAATACTGTATGGCATCCGCGCGGATGGCTGCCGCTTCTGCATTGATTTTTTGTTTAAACTCTGCTTGTTTGTCAGGGGCTACTTGATCGATGTTACTGTCCAAAATACGGGTGAAGATGGTAGATCCGTTTCGGGCATCTAATAACTTTTCGATACTTTGTGTTTTGGCTTGGCTACTTTGAGCAAAAGAAGCTATACTCATTAATAATGCAATGAAAGTGTAAAATAAATTTTTCATAAAGTTCAAATTATAAATTGGGTTAAATATTATTTAGTATATCCTTTTAATTGTAAAAAATCTTGTGTTTTGTTGTATAAACTCCTACTCCAAACCACAGAAGCTTCTTGCGAGGCATCGGACAAATTTACAACATTATTTATAAATTTCTGCATAATTTCTTTTTCAAACAGCTTGTTGAGCTCTTTTATTTCATCAAAAGTAAAGAATTTTTTATATATAACCACCAAATCATCGGATAATCCGGTGAGTGAATTTTCTGCCATTAATTGTACTTCTTCCCAGTCTTTATCGGATACCCCGGCGTCTTTGTACTGAGATTTTAGCATTGTAATAAACTCATTGACGGCTCCGTGGTATTGTCCCATCGTACCGTTAATTTCTAAAAAATGCTTGACCGCCTTATC
>CAYNFJ010000164.1:0-3384 GCA_964396505.1 uncultured Polaribacter sp.
CCACGACCTGCTGATTACAAATCAGCTGCTCTAGCCAGCTGAGCTACATCGGCTTTTAACAAAACAAACCGCTTTTTCAAACGGTCTGCAAATGTATAAAGTTTTATTTTTATCACAAAACTTTTTAAGAATATTTTTTGTGTTTTTTTATCAATACTTGGCTCGTAGCTTTTCTTTACGTTTTATCAAAGTCTTTTTCAAAGTAGTAACTGCTTGAAGCAAAGCATCTTCAAAGGTATTTGATGTTTTTTTTACTACCGGATCATCTCCAGGGATTCCCAGCTTTATTTCTATCTGTTTATTGTCCTTTTCACTGGTTTTTTGAACTTTCAAAAATACTTTAGCATCAATTAGGTGGTCATAAAACTTCGAAAGAGCGTTTACTTTCTCTTCAACCAACTGAACCAGTTCTTTGTCTGCATTAAAATTGACGGCTTGCACATGTACTTTCATAATGTATATTTTTAGATATTAATTGATAGGGTAAAGTTACAAATTTAATTTATGATTTACTCATACAAATCATAATTTTATCTTATTTTTTTGGTTTGTTTCTAGGATGTGCATTTTTATAGACTTTTTTTAAATGAGATAAACTTACTTGTGTATAGACTTGTGTAGATGCCAAGCTGGAATGCCCTAACAATTCCTTAACGACATTCAAATCGGCTCCTTCATCTAACAGATGTGTAGCAAAAGCGTGACGCAATACGTGGGGACTTCTCTTTTCTTTACTTGTAATTACTTCAAAATAGGTGTGTACAATTTTGTATATCAATGAATCATAAACCGGTTTACCTTTTTTGGTAATTAATAAATAATCGTGATCTACCGGTATCGTGTTTTTTAGTTGTAAATAACGGTTTAAAATTTCAATACTAAAATCCAATAGCGGAATGATACGTTCTTTGTTTCTTTTACCTAAAACTTTAAGAGTCTTACGATTGACATCTACATCGGATAGTTTGAGATGTATCAACTCTGAACGTCGCATTCCTGTAGTGTATAACAGCTCAATAACCAATTGATCTCTAAGTTGTTCAAAGGTGTTTGTGTCTTTAAAAAATGTACTGAGTTTTTCCAATTCTTTTTTAGAAAAGGGAATGATCAATTTTTTTTCTGTTTTAAGCGAAGGAAGTTTTACCAAGGGATTTACTTCGATATGTCCTGTTTTTTCATAAAATTTATAAAATGATTTCAAGGCGCTTAATTTCCTATTGACCGTTCTATTGCTAATCCCTTTTCCTATCAGAAAAACAATCCAAGCTCTGATTTGCTTATAGGACAATTGGAACAAACTAGCGGTTTGATAATTAGATGATACAAATTGCAGAAATGCATGCAGATCATTTTGGTATGCCAACAGGGTATGCTGGGAATAGCCCTTTTCGTATTTTAAATATTCTATAAATTTAGCAATTGGCATAAAAAAAATTAGGGTACAAAGTTACTAAAGTCTTTGTACCCTAACGGTATTTTATCGTATTTATTGAATACTACGATTGTTCTTCTGCTGTATTCTTACGTTGAATATAAGCGGCTTTAATATTCTGCTTACGATTTTTTACCGATGGTTTGGTAAATTGTTTCTTATCACGTAATGTTCTCATCACCTTTGTTCGATCAAATTTCCTTTTAAATCTCTTTAAAGCTCTGTCGATATTTTCTCCGTCTTTAATTGGAATAATTAACATAGTGTGGCACCTCCTTTCAACTGTCTAATTTTTAAGTTATTAAATTTTGAGCGGCAAATGTACAACTTAATGTTCTAATCATCCTATTTATTTTGATAAAATTTACTCTTTTACCACTTAAAAGCACCGCTCACTTATTTATCTATCAAAATAAAACTATTTTTTGTTTTTTTTTACTATTTTTACACTTTATTATACAAATTTAATATATGATGAATAAAATTACATTTTTCTTTTTGTTATTTTCATTCCTTTCTTTGAGCACTTTACAAGCTCAGCAAGATGCACAATACACCCATTACACCAATAACATGAACGTTCTTAATCCTGCTTATGCAGGATCTAAAGGCACTTTAAGTATTGGCTTGTTGGGCAGAACACAGTGGGTGGCTTTGACAATGCTCCTAAAACCTTTACCATGGCAGTTCACGCACCCGTTGGAAAGCGGATGGGGCTAGGACTATCTGTGATTAGTGATGCTATTGGACCGGTAAAGGAACAGAATATTTATGTAGATGCCTCTTATACTATTCCTACATCGGAAAATACTAAATTGGCTTTTGGTTTAAAAGGAGGGCTTAGTATTATGAATGTCAATCTTTCTGAACTGTCATTGCCGGATACTTCTCCCTTGATGGACCCCTCTTTTGAAAGTGATTTGAATAACACCTATCCTAATTTTGGTGCCGGCGTCTATTTTTACTCCGATAACTATTATGTAGGTTTATCAGTGCCTAATTTTATTGAAAGTCTGCATTATGACCAATCCATCGGTGATGCCAGCGAAGTTATGCACGCTTTTCTTACTGCCGGATATGTATTTGACTTAAATGACCACTTAAAATTCAAACCGGCTACTTTAGTCAAAATAGCCAAGGGGGCACCGCTATCTTTCGATGCGTCGGGTAGTTTCTTAATCAATGATAAATTTGAATTGGGAGCCAATTATCGCTATGAGGATTCAGTCTCCGGAACTTTCTTATTAAACACGAGTAAGCATTTCAGAGTAGGATATGCGTATGATTATACCCTTTCCAATCTGGGCGATTACAATTCCGGATCGCACGAAATTATTCTACTATGGGATATCCAAATGCCTTCTCATGATGTCAAATCACCCCGATTCTTTTAACAAACTAAACTTTTACAATGAAAAAAATATTAATCATCTTTTTAAGCTTAAGCTCACTGTATAGTTTTGCACAAAAATCCGGTAAATACAGTGTGAAAAATCTGGAAATTAATACCGAATATTCCGATTTTGGAACAGCCTATTACAAAAATAAACAAGTGGTGTTTTCCAGTCCCAAAAAGAAAACACTCCTCTCCTATATCATTAAAAGTGAATGGGAACCTAACAAACAAGAATACCTAGACCTGTATGTCTCCGATATGGATATTGACGGTGAATTGATCAATAAAACAAAATTGAACAAAGATGTTAACTCCAAATGGCATGAAGCCGATGTAGCCTTTACTTCCGATTTTTCTACCGTATATTTTACCAGAGATAATTATTATGGTGCTACACTGGCAAAAGATTCTATCGGAATGACCAACTTGGCACTTTTTAAAGCTACGGTCAATGAAGATGGCACCTGGACCGATGTTAGCCCACTACCTCTCAACAATAATAATTACTCGGTAGGTCATCCTACCTTATCCGGTGATGACAGCAAACTCTATTTTG
>CAYNFJ010000165.1:0-2220 GCA_964396505.1 uncultured Polaribacter sp.
CAGTCGTAATCCTCCTTTTGTTTGTTTTTCTTTGATACTACATCGGTTGGTATGTAATTGTACAAATTGGAGTATTTGTCGAAAAACAGGGGAATTGTAAAAACCGGATTGTTGGTCAGCTATAAAATAGCCGATTAAGGTATTTTTTTTCAAGACTATTTTTTCTATTCCCAATTTTTGAGCCTGCCATTTGAGTTGTACACTCATCAGTAAATCAATTACTTGCACGGGCAATTCACCAAAACGGTCTATGGTGTTTTTCTCAAATTTTTGGAGTTCCTCCGGAGTAGATAGTTTACTTAATTCGGTGTAAAGATTGAGCCGTTCACTGATAATATTGATATAATCATCCGGAATTAACAGTTCCAGATCGGTGTCTATCTGTACTTCTTTTACAAAGGTGTTGGGTTTTTTATCATTGTGGTTGTAGAGGTGTTTAAAATCACTTTCCTTGAGCTCTTCGATGGCTTCATTCAGGATTTTTTGATAGGTTTCAAAGCCGATATCATTGATAAATCCACTTTGTTCACCGCCTAATAAATCACCGGCGCCTCTTATTTCCAAATCTTTCATCGCAATGTTAAATCCACTGCCTAAATCAGAAAATATCTGAATGGCATCTACTCTTTTTCTAGCTTCCGGAGTCATCACTTCGTAAGGAGGTGTAATTAAATAACAAAAGGCTTTTTTATTGGAGCGCCCTACGCGACCACGCATTTGATGTAAATCGGATAAGCCAAAACGATTGGCATTGTTGATAAAGATGGTATTGGCATTGGGTACATCCAATCCATTTTCAATAATGGTGGTGGAAACCAGTATATCAAACTCATTATTGATAAATGACAACATCAGTTTTTCCAGTTTTTTCCCTTCCATTTGTCCGTGTCCAATACCTATTTTGGCATCCGGTAGCAAGCGTTGTAACATACCGGTAACTTCGCGGATATTTTCGATACGATTGTGAATAAAAAACACTTGACCTCCACGGGATATTTCATATTGCAAGGCATCTCGGATAATTTCTTCATTAAAGCGGATAACGTGAGTTTCTATGGGATGTCTGTTGGGTGGCGGGGTATTGATTAAGGATAAATCACGTGCCGCCATCAATGAGAATTGTAAAGTGCGCGGAATGGGTGTTGCGGTAAGTGTCAGGGTATCTACATTTTCTTTGATAAGTTTGAGTTTGTCTTTTATTCCCACACCAAATTTTTGTTCTTCATCGACGATTAACAAGCCTAAATTTTTAAATTTTACTTTGTCGTTGACCAATTGGTGGGTTCCGATTACAATATCCAGACTTCCATCGGATAGGTTTTTTAAAATTTCTTTTCGTTGTTTGGCAGATCGGAAACGGTTTAGGTAATCTACTGTAACGGGAAAATCCTTTAAACGTTCTTGAAAACTGCGATAATGCTGAAAAGCCAATATAGTGGTAGGAACCAATACGGCTACCTGAACGCCATTATCTATGGCTTTAAAGGCGGCGCGAATAGCCACTTCGGTTTTTCCAAAGCCCACATCACCGCAAACCAATCGGTCCATAGGTTGCTCACTTTCCATATCATTTTTGATGTCTTGCGTGGCTTTGGATTGATCGGGTGTATCTTCGTACATAAATCCGGCTTCCAGCTCGTGTTGCATAAAACTATCAGGGCTGTATTGAAAACCTTTTTGCATTTTTCTCTTGGCGTAGAGTTGTATTAAATCGTAGGCAATTTCCTTGACACGTGTTTTTGTTTTTTGTTTGAGTTTTTTCCAAGCACCGGAGCCTAGTTTGTAGATTTTAGGAGCCGTACCATCCTTACCGTTGTATTTTGAAATTTTGTGTAGCGAATGGATACTGATATACAGGATATCCCGATCGCCGTAGATAAGTTTAATAGCTTCTTGTTTTTTTCCTTCTACTTCAATTTTTTGCAAACCCCCAAATTTTCCGATGCCGTGATCTATATGTGTGACATAATCTCCTATCTCCAGATTGGTCAATTCCTTTAGGGTGATGGCTTGTTTTTTTTGGTATCCTTTTTTTAACCGGAATTTGTGATAGCGACCAAAGATCTGATGATCGGTATAGCAGGCTATTTGTAATGATAAATCAATAAAGCCTTGATATAGTGGAAAAACCAAGATTTTGTAGGCTATTTTTTCTTCTATTTCTTCAAAGATATCCCGAAAACGTTGGGCTTGTTTTTGCGTATCACAAAACAGGTAATT
>CAYNFJ010000165.1:2320-3377 GCA_964396505.1 uncultured Polaribacter sp.
GGTTTTGTTCCCCAAGTATTCCAAAAAATGTTGCCGTTTTTCTTCTAGTTTTTTATTGGTAATATTCGATGTAATATTGAAGCGTTTTACTTTATCTATAGACAGTTGCGTTTCTATATCAAAGGTACGGATGCTCTCTACCGTATCGCCAAAAAATTCAATACGATAGGGCTCTTCGTAACTGTAAGAAAAGATATCGATAATTCCGCCTCGAACGGCAAATTCACCGGGTTCTGTGACAAAATCAACCTTGTTAAACCGGTATTCAAACAGCATTTCATTGACAAAATCCAGAGAAAGTTGCTCGCCGGTATGGATTTTTAAGGTGTTGTTCTCCAGTTCTGATTTGGTAATTACTTGTTCAAACAAGGCATCCGGATAGGTGACAATAACAGCCGGTTTCCGACGGGAATTAATCCGGTTTAAGACTTCGGTTCGCAATAGAATATTGATATTATCCACTTCTTCTATCTGATAGGGGCGCCGGTATGAACCCGGAAAAAACAACAATTCTTTTTCCCCGATGAGTTGTTCCAAGTCATTTAAGTAATAGGCGGCTTCTTCTTTATCTGAAAAAATCAGCAAAAAGGCTTTGTCACTTTGTTTAAAACATGCACTGATAAAAAAAGAAAGAGCCGATCCGGTTAAGTGCGGAATGGGCATCTGATCCGGATTTCCGGAATGGATAAACTGCACAACTTGTTTCGTTATGGAAGATTGCTCATAAAGCCGGGAAATATTTTTTAAACTCAATCTTACAAAATTTAGGCAAAGATACGATTATAACGGGCATAGCTGTGAGGCGATGCTGGTTTTATGTTACAATTTTTCAATCTGCTATATCCTTAGTTTATATTCATTGCGTTTTGATTTAACCGCTTATCGGCAATGTTATGGTGTCATTATTTTTCTAATATATCTTTTACTTTTTCTTTTAATACCTCTTTATCAGGCAGATACAATTGGTATTCCCCAATTGCCAATTTATTTGTAACACTTGCAGTTGCATATTCAACAAAAATATCGTCTTTTTCAGATGCTAATATTATTCCAATGG
>CAYNFJ010000166.1:0-3357 GCA_964396505.1 uncultured Polaribacter sp.
AAAATGACAATACCCCCTTTACCTATAAAGATGCCAACGCAGCCATTAACCAACCACAATTGATGCCCCATTTGTTGATAGGAATTAATTACAAATTGTAAAAACCGCTATACGAAACCCATCCAATTAAAAAAATAACAGACTTATCTCTCAAATTAAATAATTTTTATAAATTTGCAGACTCAATTTCAACCTCTGACGAGAATCGTGTATGTTGGTTTTGGTAAAACTTTATATAATTCAAAATGGAATCAATAATTAAATTTGTTCAAGACGAGTTTGTAACAAAAAATGAATTACCGGAATTTGGAGCCGGAGACACCGTAACCGTTTATTACGAAATCAAGGAAGGGGAAAAATCCCGTACACAGTTTTTTAAAGGAGTTGTTATTCAACGTAAAGGCAGTGGTGCTACTGAGACATTTACTATCCGTAAAATGTCCGGAACAGTAGGTGTAGAACGTATATTTCCGGTTAACATGCCTGCTATTCAAAAAATTGAAGTGAATAAACGCGGTAAAGTACGTAGAGCACGTATTACTTACTTTAGAAACCTTACCGGTAAAAAAGCAAATATCAAAGAGAAGAGACGTTAAGGATCTTTTTTATACCATCTATCAAGACCATCTTAAAATTTTTAAGATGGTTTTTTGTTAACAATTGTTCATAAGATAGGTTTATAAATTGTTGATAACTAATTAGTTAAAAATTTGCATTTTATTTTATTTACATCTTATCTTTGTGTAAGAATTATAAGACAAGCAATTTTCTTATCAATTCTATGTTCTTGAACATTTTTCAAAATCATTCGAAAGTATAAGCCGGAACGTATTTAGCATATAGTACAATCTGATTATATGATTTTGAAAAGCATTTTAAAAGATTGTTTAAATCGAGTAGTTTCTATTAAGAAATTACAACAAAGGTTTAACGAATCTTTCAAGATTTCGGAGTCACTAATAAGGAGATGTTGTGTCCGTGAGACATCAACAAGAAAAATTAAACTGTTGATTTTTACTCTTTACTTACACTCTAGCAAAATGCCATAATGAAATTAATTTTTTATTGTGGCTTTTGTGTTTTTACTTGCCAACTTCAGTAGATAGTAATTTACTAATAAAATATTGAATTACACTATCAATAAGATATACATTAAATCGCTGATTTTATTCTAAACAAAACTTATTAATCAAGCTGTTTTTTATTAACTTTGCAAGGATTTTGAATCCAATTATAAATTGGAATTAAATATTGTAAACAAAGTCTAATTATTAAAATAACCATACACTATGTCACAAGCCACTATTACTTGGACCCTAGTTGATGAAGCACCCGCATTGGCCAGCTATTCATTACTACCCATTATCAAATCTTTTACTAAAAAAGTTGCTATCAATATAGACCCCAAAGATATTTCTTTGGCTGGAAGAATACTAGCTAATTTTCCCGAAAACCTAAAACCGGATCAAAAAGTTGATGATAGTTTGGCTGAATTAGGATTATTGGTTAAAGAGAAAGATGCAAACATTATTAAACTACCCAATATCTCCGCCTCAGTTCCTCAGTTGAAAGCTGCCATCGCTGAATTACAAGAAAAAGGATATGATGTACCTAATTATCCGGAAAACCCGACTAATGAAGCCGAAAAAACCATCAAAAAAAGATATGCCAAATGTCTGGGATCTGCGGTGAATCCTGTATTGCGCGAAGGAAATGCCGATCGTAGAGCTGCCGTAGCCGTAAAAAAATATGCACAGCACAATCCGCATAAATTAAAACCTTGGTCAAAAAATAGCTTGACCAATGTAGCACATATGGAAAAAGATGACTTCTTTGGAAATGAAAAATCCATTATCAAAAAAGGTGATGGTAAAGTGCAAATTATATTGACAGCAACTAACGGACAAAAAACCATTTTAGCAGAAATTGATGCTTTGGACAAAGAAATTTTAGACGCTACCTTTATGAGTGCCAAGGCTCTGCGAAATTTCTATAGCAAAACACTTCAAGATGCTAAGAAAGAAAATACACTGTATTCTGTGCATCTAAAAGCCACCATGATGAAAGTATCCGACCCTATTATGTTTGGCCATGCTGTTTCTGTGTTTTTTAAAGATGTTTTTGAAACCTATCAAAAAGAATTTGATGAAATAGGAGTCAATCCAAATCTAGGACTCGCCGATTTATATAAAAAATTGGAAAAACTACCCAAAGAAAAAAAGACAGCCATTCAAGATAGCATTATGGCTACTTATCAATCACAACCTGCCATTGCAATGGTCAATAGTGATAAAGGAATTACCAATCTTCACAATTCCAATGATGTCATCATCGATGCTTCTATGCCGGTAGTGATACGTGATGGCGGAAAAATGTGGAATTGGGATGGTCAATTACAAGAAACCAAAGCGGTCATTCCCGATAGAACCTACGCCACTTTCTACAAAGAATGCGTAGAAGATTGTAAGATAAACGGCCAGTTTGACGTGGCAACTATGGGAAATGTATCCAATGTTGGACTGATGGCGCAAAAAGCAGAGGAGTACGGTTCGCATCCTACCACCTTTGAAATTCAAGCCGATGGTGAAGTAACCGTAGTAGATGAAAACAACCAAGTACTGATGGCGCACACCGTAGAAAAAGGCGATATCTGGCGTATGTCCAGAGCCAAAGACATCCCTATTAAAGACTGGGTACGATTGGCAGTAGAACGAGCCAGACTTACCGGATATCCGGCTGTTTTCTGGTTGGATAGCCAACGAGCTCATGATATTAACATCATTTCAAAAGTCAATACGTATCTAAAAGATCACGATACGAAAGGATTGGAAATAGCCATAATGGCTCCTGTAGAAGCGATGAAATACACACTCAAAAGAGTTCGTGAAGGGAAAAACACAATTTCGGTAACCGGTAATGTTTTTAGAGATTATCTAACCGATTTATTCCCCATATTAGAATTGGGAACTTCTGCCAAAATGCTCTCTATTGTACCCTTAATTGCAGGAGGTGGTTTATTTGAAACCGGTGCAGGGGGTTCTGCGCCCAAGCACGTACAACAATTTTTAAAAGAAGGGCATTTAAGATGGGATTCTTTAGGTGAATTTCTAGCATTAGCAGAATCTTTACGATTCATTTACCAAAAATTAGGAAATAAAGCTATTGAGACACTATCCAATGCGTTAGATGATGCCAACGACGCATACTTGACCAATAAAAAATCCCCTTCCAGAATCAGTGGAGAACCCGACGCAAAAGCCAGTCATTACTACCTGGCAAGTTATTGGGCAAAAGCGCTGGCAGCACAAACCGACGATAATGCCTTGGCAGAGAGCTTTAAACCTATCGCTAAAGCAT
>CAYNFJ010000167.1:0-3299 GCA_964396505.1 uncultured Polaribacter sp.
ATAATGAAAACTATGTACTATCTTTGACGCATATTATATATTTATTTTTAATAACCAAAAACACAATCAACAATACAAATGGCAGGATCACAAGAAACCTATGGTAAAAAAGAACGTGAAAAAAAACGCGCCAAAAAACGTAAAGAAAAAGAGGAAAGAAGATTAGCCAGAAAAGAACAAGGAGGTTTAAACGAGTTTGTCTATGTAGATGCCTATGGCAATCTGACAGATACACCACCGGATCCTTCTGTTAAATTGGAGATTGAAGCGGAAGATATTGAATTGGGAATCCCCAAAAAGGTCAAAGGAGAAGATGAGATAGACCCTGTACATGAAGGAGTGGTTTCATTCTATGACAATTCCAAAGGTTTTGGTTTTATTATTGACAATCTGACAAAAGAAAAATACTTTGTGCACGTGAGTGGCACTTTGGATCAAATTGATGAGGGCGATAAAGTGGCTTATGAATTGGAACAAGGAAAAAAAGGTTTAAATGCTGTTAGAGTTAAGAAAATTTGATGGCTAAAACTTTTTTACAGTTAGGAATTGACAAGACATATAGCAAGGCACTTACAGAACTAGGAATTGTTCAACCGACTCCGGTTCAAGAGCAATCTATTCCCATCCTATTGGGCTCTGCAACTGATTTTATAGGTTTGGCTCAGACCGGAACCGGTAAAACGGCTGCATTTGGTTTACCTATTTTACAGCAGATTAATCCGGAAGTTCCCTTAGTGCAATCTTTGATACTTGCCCCGACCAGAGAATTGGCGCAACAGATTAAAAAACAGCTTTTTAAGTTTACCAAATACCGTGATTCTAAAATATTTGTCGAAGCTGTTTTTGGTGGTGAAAAGATTGATAAACAGATCAATAACTTAAAAAGACCTACTCATATTATAGTAGCCACACCCGGTAGATTATTAGATTTAATTGAACGTAAGGCTATTGATTTACGGCAGATTACTACCTTGGTCTTAGATGAAGCTGATGAAATGTTAAGTATGGGATTTAAAAAAGAGTTAAATTCCATTCTAAAATACACCAATGGCACGCGTAAAATCTGGCTATTTTCTGCTACATTTCCTGACGAAATTCAGGGTTTGGTAAAAACCTATATGAAAGGGGCCATCCATAAAGTAGTAATAGATAAGCATACCTTAATTAACCCGAATATTACACACCAATATGTCTTAACAAATCTGAAAAATAAATTTTCTGTCTTAGTGCATCTATTAGAACAAAAAGGGGAGGAACGAGGTATTATCTTTGCCAGAACTAAGTTGGGTGCTCAAAAATTAGCCTATGAATTACAAGAAGAGGGTTTCGCAGTTGCCGCATTAGAAGGTGATATGCAACAAAAAGAACGTGATAAGGTGATGCGTGCTTTTAAAAATCATTCCCTACAATATCTCGTATCGACCGATGTATCAGCACGGGGAATTGATATTCAAAATCTCGGATTTATAGTTCATCATCAATTACCCGAAAAAATCGAGTATTATACCCATAGAAGTGGTAGAACAGCCAGGGCAGGAGCCAAAGGCCATTCTATTGCCTTGTTGTTGCCTAGTGAATTGGAACAAATCTATAGCTTGCAAAAGAAATTGAATATTCGATTTGAAGAAATTACAATTTAAAAGGTTCTATTGATACCTGTTTCAGGTAGGTTTCGATACTTTAAAATTGAATTTATACTAAAAACTTCATTTTTTTAACGGAACCGGGTTGTAAATCTCCTAAAGTAATTTCACCAATACGAACTCGTACCAAACGAAGCGTAGGAAAACCAACCGCTGCAGTCATTTTACGTATTTGTCGAAATTTGCCTTCACGAATCGTAATAGAAATCCAAGAAGTAGGACCGTGGCGTGCATCTCGTATTGGTTTCGAACGTTTTGGTAACTCCGGAATTTTTGTTAATAGTCGCACCACGGCGGGTTTTGTAAGATAGTTTTCTCCTTTATTACGAATGCTAAGCCCGTTAGTTAAAAGAATCAGAGCTTGTTGTGTTATGATTCCATCTACCTGTACATAGTATTCTTTTTCAATATGCGCACTGCGTATATATTCGCTTAATTTGCCATCTGTAGTCAATAACAACAAGCCTTCGGATTTTTCATCCAGACGACCAATAGCCATTGTACCTTTTTGAAAATCATAGAATTCTCCCAATTTTTTCTTATTTTTTCGGGTCGTTTGCCGGCTGATGAATTGACTTAATACACCATAGGGTTTATTGAATATATAATGATGATCTAATTTCTCCATCGGTTTTTCTCTTAACTAGTAGGTAAGAAACAAAGGTATTATTTTCATCTAATTTAATCTCATTGGATAGGATTAAAAAATCCTATTTAACATAATATAAATTATAGTTGTTTTTCATAGTGATTTCCGTTTAGACGCGTAGCGGCAAATTTACATAATTGTAGTTATCGTGTGAGAGCACTATAACGTCAGCAATTATGTTAAAGGAAATTACGTCTTTGCGGTTTGGGTTGCGAAAAATCGATAATTATATTATGTCAAATAGTTCCCAACCATACCATCTTCTTGCTTCTATACAAAATCCTGCATTTCTTTTATTATTTCAATATCGCGATAAACACGATATTCCGTACAATGATACTATTATAGGTTTTCTTATCATTCTTATTACTGTGGTGCTATTATGGATGTCTCCGGTACATAGGTTTTGAAAAAACGCGTTCCTAAAAAGGAATTTATGTAATTTTTCAACAAAATGTCTAAATGAGTACTAATTAAGTACCTATTTTTTAGAGATGAGTACCTTTTGAGTACCTATAAAATATTCGTAATTCACAAAAAGAGCCTATTTTTACATCATGAAATATAGCTAATAAATGAACACTATAATCACATAACTATATGATTGTGTAGTTATTTTTTGGGGGATTACAAAACCACGTTAACTTAATTGTAACGTGGTTTTTTTATTTATTATCTATCAAGTCTTTCTCAGTAAGAATCATCGATAATATTAAGATATTCTTGTACATTTGCCTTATGAATTTTTCATCGAAATTATTGGAAAAAGCTGTTGAGGAAGTAGCACAATTGCCCGGCATCGGTAAACGTACTGCTTTACGCTTGGTATTACATTTGCTGAATCGCCCTAAATCTCAAACGATACAATTGACAACCGCTTTACAAAATTTGGTTGAAAATACGCTATTTTGTAAGAATTGTCACAATATTTCGGATAGCGAAATCTGTGAAATCTGTGCCAATCCCAAAAGAAATAGCGAATTGGTATGTGTCGTAGAAGATGTACG
>CAYNFJ010000168.1:0-3287 GCA_964396505.1 uncultured Polaribacter sp.
TTATATAATTGTAACAATCTGTTTACAAATATACAATTTACATTTGTAATATACAAATACAAAGGATATTTACTTTAAAGTAAACTATAACTGAAATAAATTAAAAGACTGGTTAATAAGTATATATAGATAACTAATAAAATTTATTGATGACTGTTTACAACAACGATTCTACTCACAAAAATGAAGCTTACCATGTTTACAAATAATATACAACAGCCCCAATTTTGTTGTTTACATTTGTAAAATATATAGAGTTTACATTTGTAAAATAATTATTCAATATGAACCTAGAAAAAAAACACACCGTATATCGTGAAAAAAAAATTTCCGGACTTCAGATACATTTTGAAGATATAAAGCCTTTAATCGATAAATTATCCCCGGATTTGTTCCAAAAAACGCTTTTAGGTTATTCTGAAAGGCATATTCCAATCTATTCACTCCAAATAGGAAGCGGAAAAAAACGTATAGCTTTATGGTCTCAAATGCATGGAGATGAAAGCACGGCGACAAAATCGATGTTTGATATCTTTAATTATTTACAAGCTGAACAAGAAAAAGCAGCTGTCATAAAACTCTTAAAAGCATGTACATTCTTATTTATCCCGATGCTCAATCCGGATGGAGCAGCGCGCTACACACGTGAAAATGCTGATAAAATGGATTTGAATCGCGATGCGATTCATTTAAAAACTGCGGAAGGACGCTTGTTAAATCGTGTTATTTTAGATTTTAAACCCTATTTTGCCTTTAACTTACACGATCAGAGCACCTATTATAGTGTGGCAGGAACTCATCAATCTACGGTTTTAGCTTTTCTGGCACCTGCCGCCGATATAAGTCGCAAAGTTACTCCACCCAGAGCTCAAGCGATGCAGGTGATCGCTACGATGTTTCGTGCATTACAAACGCAATTACCCGATCAAATGGCGCGTTATGACGATACTTTTAATGAAAATTGCTTTGGTGATTATTTCCAAATGATGCAAATCCCAACCATTTTAATTGAATCGGGCTACTATCCCGGTGATGAAACACGCGAAATCACGCGTACATATCATTTTATCGCATTATTAACAGCTTTAGAAGCCATTGCTACAAATCAATTATTGGATTCAAAACCATATTTTGACATTCCGATGAATGTAAAGAATTACTATGATTGTCTGTTGCGCAATGTCATTTTCAATGGAAAAAGAACACAAATAGCCTATCGGTATGAATATAAATTACAAAAAAATGGCTTACATCGTGTCATAGACCAAGATAGTTTATTATTTGGCAATCAAATAACAAATCAACTCTTTCATAAAGTAATCGATGCTAATGGAAGGAGTTTTGATCAATTTTCTTAATAATTATTTAATATTACGCCTTTTTAATTAAATATAATGTATTATATTTGCAAAATAATAGTAGATAATTATCAAATACCGAAAAAATGAAAAAATACATTATGGATGAGATTGATCATCAGATCTTGGATACGCTCATAGAAAATGCCCGAACTCCCTTTACTGATATTGCTAAAAAATTGAATGTTTCTGCCGGAACCATACACGTTCGTGTGAAAAAAATGGAAGAAGAAGGTGTGATTAAAGGTGCTACACTTACGGTAGATTATGAAAAAATGGGTTATTCTTTTATCGCACATATCGGAGTGTATTTAGAAAAAACAGCTATGACTAAGAGTGTTATTGCTGATTTGGAAAAAATCCCTTTTGTGACCATAGCTTATATCACGGCAGGGAAGTATAATATTTTCTGTAAAATACGAGCCAAGGACACAAATCATGCCAAAGATATCATCTTTATGATAGATGAAATTGAAGGAGTTTATCGTACGGAAACCATGATTTCCTTAGAAGAAAGCATCAATGACAAAAAACGATTGATGCATATGATTTTTGGAGAATTATAATCTCCTGATTCACACTTACAGATGTTTGGGTTTGATCCGGCACATATAGATTCTTTTTGGGAAATTGTAGGATTTTCAGTCCTTGTAATATTTATTACTTGGTTGTTATCCAGAATTTTACGATTTATTATTGTAAAAGTAATTAAGTACAATAAATCCAACTTTTTTGATGAGACTACCTTAGTTTTTCTTCGTAGTTCGGTCAAAATGATATTGGGAATTTTAGCTATTTTCTATATCATTTATACCATTCCGGTTTTGCGTAAAAAAGCAGTGTTGATTATTTCCGGAGCGGGTGTTTTCGCGGCAATTATTGGTTTTATAGCGCAATCGGCTTTGGCCAATTTGGTTTCCGGTGTTTTTATTGTACTATTTAAACCTTTCCGGGTAGGGGATTATATTAAGTTGGATGATAAGCGATTGGGAATCGTATCTGATATTACCTTGCGACACACCATCATCAATAATTTTGAAAATAAACGTTTAATTATCCCAAATTCTCTTATCAGTAAAGAATCTATTCTGAATCATACGATTGAAGATTCCCAAGTGCTGACATTCAATAATTTTATTTTGGGAATGTATGCAGATATTGATTTAGCACGAAAAATCATTACAGAAGAAGCGGCAAAACTACCGGATATCATTGATAAAAGAACTGCAGAAGATAAAAAGAATAATAAACCTATTGTCAATGTACGGGTGGTAAATACTAAGGAATCGGTCATTCATATGCGTGCCTATGTGTGGATTGACGGTCCTACAAATGAGTTTGCTAATAAATGTATCCTAAGAGAATCTGTGCACAAAAGGTTCATTAAAGAAGGAGTAAATTTACCCATTCCATTACGGAAAATAATCAAGCAATAGTGATTGTAAAATGGTTTTTTTATGGAAAATCTTATGCTCCTATAGTCTGCTTTAATTCATTGATCTGATTTTCCCAAAATAATTTACTGTCTTCTACTTCGTCTTCTTCGGCAAAATCGGTGATGATAATAGACACATCTTTGGTCAATTCATCGACTTGTATTTTAAATTCAAAATAGACATCTTCTCCTTCATCTTCCAACCATTGAAAGCGCATGTATTCTTCGGTTTCATATTTTAATACACGGGCTTGTTCTTCACTGTCATCCCAGATAAAAGTATAAATTTCTCCCCGGGAATTCACATTGTCGGCAAACCATTCATCCAAGCTGGATGCTTGCGAAAAATACTGATATAACATATGTGGAGAGGCGTGGATGGGAAATTCTATTTGAAACTTAACTTTATCGGACATAAATCTAATTGTATTGGATTGGTTGCCAAGATAAATAAAAAAATGTTAATAGAATCTTAAAAAAGCGTTTTTTTATTG
>CAYNFJ010000169.1:0-3261 GCA_964396505.1 uncultured Polaribacter sp.
GCTTTATAGTGACTGGAGTGAACTTAACTTTACAACTACATTGGAAAATGATTTGCCACAAAATGCCCTTCCGTTGACTATTGATAGAGGAGCAGATTGTGGCCCCAATATGATAACAGGAATATCCAATGCGGGAAGTACAGATTCCGGTATTCCGGCACCATCTTGTGGCTCATATGGCAACCCTACAGAACGCGGCGATTTGTGGTATGTTTTCGATGCTCCTTATGAAACGGTAACATTGAATGTAAGCAATGTCAATGGTATGACTTCTGTAGCAGGAGCGCTATACATAGAAAGTGGTGGAAATTATACTGAAATAGGTTGTACTGAATTTTCAAGCGGTTGGCCTTGGGAAATTACCGGATTGAATCATGGATACACCTATTTCTTACGAGTATGGGATTATGGTAATGATCAAGACGGTACTTTTGATTTATGCGGATACTATGAGTCTTGTGAAGCACCTACTGATTTAACGGTTCTAAATGTAACGAACCATGAAGTAACCTTCTCCTGGACTGAAAA
The DNA here is from genome assembly GCA_964396505.1 of uncultured Polaribacter sp. Taxonomy (GTDB): domain Bacteria; phylum Bacteroidota; class Bacteroidia; order Flavobacteriales; family Flavobacteriaceae; genus DQTL01. The sequence goes on from CAYNFJ010000169.1 coordinate 529, forward strand.
CGCCGGTGCTACCCAATGGTATTATGATATTAGACCCAATGGCGATCCGGCACCTTCCGGTAGTGATATGGGTATTTATACAATGGATAATCCGGCACATGATACCGGTTTAAATTCTGATACGGCTTATGATTTATATGTTCGTTCCGATTGTGGAGATGGAAATTACAGCCTTTGGGTAGGTATTACTTTTACAACCACCACCGATGAAGCCGCTGATTGGTGTAACCTGCAATGGCCACCCAACGGAACTAGTGAAATAGGTACTGATTATAGTGTATATGCTCAAATTTATGAACCTGGTCTTACAGATGCTGATTCTAGTGCGCCCGGTAATGGTATTCTAGCTTGGATAGGCTATAGTGATACGGATACTGACCCGGCTACTTGGACTAATTGGATACCGGCAACCTATAATTTGGATTCCGGTAATAATGATGAGTTTATGGCCAATGTAGGCCCTTCTTTGCCCGTAGGTTCTTACTATTTGGCCAGTAGATTTAAGATTAATGATGGATATTATACTTATGGAGGTATCAATGGCCCTTGGGATCATGATTCTGCTACCTTGACTATTACTCCCATTGCCAATGATGCTTGTGATGGAGCCGTTATTGTGGATACATTACCGTATAACATCACGCAAGATGCTACCTATGATACTAATAATGATGGATATATCACACCTTCTGGTTGTGGAAGCGGTATGAATGATGGTGTGTGGTACACCTTTACGGTAACTACCGGTGGTGATATTACAGTAACAGCCAATCCTACGGATTGGGATGTTGAAATAGCGGTCTATACCGGTTCGTGTGGTGCTTTTACTTGTGTTGATAATTCCGATTCCGGTTATGATGGAGATGCAGAAAGCATCACTTTTACAGCAGTTGCCGGAACACAATATTGGGTGAATATTGGTAGCTGGAGTGCTAATCATGATTATGCAGAAGGCGTATTTGAATTGGATATTACTTCTCCGGATGCCGAGTTATTGGGTATTGCCAATTCTGTACTGGAAGGATTTGTGATGTACCCCAATCCTGTGGCCGATATCCTTTATCTCAAAGCCCGGCAAGCTATTGATAATATTAGCATCTATAATATGTTAGGTCAAGAGATCCTTACAAATTCACCGGCTGCTACACAAGTACAATTGGATATGAGTACACTTCCTGTGGGAACCTATATTGTCAAAGTGCAAGCAGGAAATAAGTTAGGTTCTTACAATTTAATCAAACAATAATAAATATAGAACCAATTACCGAGAGAGGGCTCCATTAGGAGCCCTTTTTTTATGCCATTCTCCTAATCTTTTGTAGTTTTGTCCTAAATAAATATAGTTGTATTGAAACTTTTTTTTTCCATAATAATTCCTGTCTATAACCGTCCCGATGAGATTGATGAGCTTTTGGATAGTTTCACCCGGCAGACTTATCAAGAAGCATATGAAATACTTATTGTGGAAGATGGGTCAAATAAGAAAGCCGATGAGATTGTTGAAAAATATAAGGAAAAACTGACGATTCGTTATTTTTACAAAGAAAATACCGGTGCCGGATTGAGTAGGAATTTTGGAATGAAAAATGCACAGGGAAATTATTTTATCATTTTGGATTCAGATGTGATTCTGCCTCCGACCTATCTACATACGGTAGATAAGGCATTAGACTTACATTACACCGATTTTTTTGGTGGACCTGATGCAGCACACAATAGCTTCAATGTATTGCAAAAAGCTATTAATTATTCTATGACTTCTTTTTTAACCACCGGAGGTTTACGCGGTAGAAAAAATACCAAAAACTTCCAACCACGGAGTTTCAATATGGGACTGTCTAAAAAAGCGTTTAATGCAAGCGGAGGTTTTTCCAAACGCAGAATAGGTGAAGATATTGATTTGAGCTTTCGTTTGTCAAAGCTAGGTTTTAAATCACAATTTATAGCTGATGCTTTTGTCTATCATAAAAGAAGGACTAGCCTTTCGGCATTTTTTAAACAAACCTATCGTTTTGGTAAAGAACGCCCGGTTTTAAATAAAGAATATCCCGGATCAGCCAAGTTAACCTATTGGTTTCCGTCACTCTTTATAATAGGGTTTATTACCGCTGTTATTCTTTTGTTTTTTCGTTGTTTTATACCTTTTGTATTGTTGAAACTGTATTGTATTTCTATCTTTATTGATGCTGGTATTAAGAATAAAAGTTTACAGATTGGTTTGATGAGTGTGATAACTAGCATTGTACAGTTTTTCGGTTATGGTTTGGGTTTTTTACAAACACAATTACAAACAAAAGGCTCCCGTTAAGAGAGCCTTTAAGTATGATTAAGTTTATTAAAAAAAAGGGGAATGAATACTGGGGGATAAAAAAAGAATAAACTTAATCCGATTTTTTAAAGGTACAAAGTTAGGACAACCTGACCTTCAGATTATTAACATAGGTTTAGAAAAGTAAAAAATGCTAATTCTTACTGTTCAATTTCTTTTTGATACGGCTCAACTGAATAGGGGTAATTCCCAAATGTGAGGCAATATGATACTGTGCAATATATTTTTCTATATCAGGAGCTTCCCTTTTTAATAATAGGTAACGTTGTGTGGCATTGGTCGTAACATACCGTATAGTGCTTCGTTCTAGTTTGTGCATATAATACTCCAATGCTTTTCTGTAAAATTTACAAAATTCATTGTTAGCATCTACTAATTTCATAAATTCAGAATAATCAAAGTAA
>CAYNFJ010000170.1:0-2910 GCA_964396505.1 uncultured Polaribacter sp.
GACAAACATTATATTAATATTGGTAAATTTGTAGCAGTTCAAATTACAGAAGCTACTGATTTTGATTTGATTGGGGAACCTGTTGTTTAGTTAGTAGTCTTCAGTTTGCAGTTTGCAGTTGGTAGTCTTCAGTTGGCAGTTTGCAGTTATAAATATTCAATCAATATCTAATTAGAGTATCATAAAAATAGGAAAAATGTCATTTAGAAAATTATTAGTTTACCAAAAAAGTTTTGAAATTGCAATGGAAATATTTGAAATATCTAAATCTTTTCCTAAAGCAGAAATTTATTCATTGACTGATCAAATAAGGAGATCTTCGCGTTCCGTTTGTGCCAATATAACAGAAGCATATAGAAAAAGGCTATACCCGAAACATTTTATTAGTAAATTGACCGATGCTGATGCTGAAAATTCAGAAACATTGACTTGGTTAGAATTTTCATTAGCTTGTAATTATATATCTTGCGAAATGAAAAATAAACTTGAACAAAAGAATATTGAAATAGGAAAATTATTAAATTTTATGATAAAGAATCCGGAAAAATTTAGCTGAGAGTGTGGTGATTCACAGTTGGCAGTAACTGAATACTGTCAACTGAAGACTGAATACTAAATACTAGAGACTGAAAATTAAATAAGCAGATAAGAAAAAAATGAATCAAACAGCTACATACCGCTTATCCGATTGGTTACCGACCACCAATAAAGAGGTGAAGATACGGGGCTGGACTGCATTGGATGTAATTATTTTTAGTGGAGATGCGTATGTAGATCATCCCGCATTTGGACCGGCTGTATTGGGTCGTATTTTAGAGAGTTTGGGGCTTCGTGTAGCGATTATCCCACAGCCCAATGTGAAGGATAATTTACAAGATTTTGAAAAAATGGGGGTGCCCAAGCTTTTTTTTGCCGTTACGGCAGGCGCTATGGATTCTATGGTGAGTAATTATACGGCCAACAAAAGACAACGCGATAAAGATGCCTATACGCCCAATGGCGATAAGGGTTTTAGACCGGATTATGCCAGTATTGTATATAGCAATATCCTCAAGGAAAAATTCCCCGATGTTCCGGTAGTAATAGGAGGGATTGAGGCTTCTCTACGTCGTGTAACCCATTACGATTATTGGAGTGACCGGCTTAAAAAAAATATTTTATCAGCATCCAAAGCCGATTTGTTGATTTACGGAATGGGTGAATTACCTTTAAAAGAATTGGTAACACTCTTGCAAAAAGGGGTGCCTTTTCAATCAATTAAAACCATCAAACAAACAGCGGTATTAGTTTCGCAATACGATAACATTCCAAAAAACAAGCATTGGGAAGATGTGGAAATTCATTCGCATGAAACTTGTTTACAAGATAAAAAAGCCTTTGCAGAAAATTTTAAAACCATAGAGATAGAATCCAATAAAGTCTATGGAAGGCGTATTTTACAAAAGGTAGATCAGGATATTTTACTGATTAATCCCCCTTTTCCAACGATGAATGAAAAGCAGATAGATGCTTCTTTTGATCTGCCATTTACCCGTTTGCCACATCCCAAATATGCCAAACGAGGTCCTATTCCGGCTTATGAAATGATTAAATTTTCGGTCAATATACATCGCGGTTGTTTTGGGGGTTGTAGTTTTTGTACCATATCAGCACATCAAGGCAAATTTATAGCCAGTCGTAGTAAAAAATCTATATTGAAAGAAGTAGATGCCGTCACCAAAATGCCTGATTTTAAAGGATATCTATCCGATATTGGTGGGCCATCGGCTAATATGTATAAGATGAAAGGTAAGGTGCAGTCTATCTGTGATAAATGTATAGCGCCATCCTGTATTTCTCCGGTGATTTGTTCCAATTTAGATACTTCTCATCAAGCACTTACCGAATTGTACCAAGCTGTAGATCAGCATCCAAAGGTGAAAAAATCTTTTATCGGTAGTGGTATCCGTTACGATTTGCTTGTGCCCGAATTTAATAAAAAAGCTCAACCACAAGATTTAAAAGCCTATCTTAAAGAAGTGCTGACCAAACACGTCTCTGGAAGATTAAAAGTTGCACCCGAGCACACCTCTGACCGGGTACTCAAGTTGATGCGGAAACCTTCATTTACCTACTTTCATTTGTTCAAAAAACAATTTGACGAAATCAATAAAAAATTGCGGTTGAACCTGCAATTAATCCCTTATTTTATATCCAGTCATCCGGCGAGTGAATTGGAAGATATGGCCAATTTAGCTTGTGAAACCAAAGATATGGGCTTCCAATTGGAACAAGTCCAGGGTTTTACACCCACCCCTATGACAGTCGCCACGGTTATTTATTATAGTGGATATCACCCTTACACCTTAAAGAAAACCTATACTCCCAGAACCAAAAAAGAAAGGCAGGAACAACATCAATTCTTTTTTTGGTATAAAAAAGAGTATCAGAATTGGATCAAAAATACCTTGTTAAAATTAAACAGAATTGATCTGTTGAAGAAACTCATACCTTATGGAGTATCAAAAGGAAGAAAAAAAATGTGACTTATATAAAAACCGCGGGCAATTACTTACCCACGGCATTCAAATCTAACTAAAAATTCCCTTATCCCTAGTTATTCGATAATCAGTTTTTGTATTCCAAATCCTTTGTCGGTTTCTATTCGTATGAGATATACACCTGCTGCAATGGTACTGGTGTCGTACTGATATTGCGGTGTGTATGTTTGTATTGATTTACCGGATAGATCGTAAATTGTTACTTGTTCAATACTGTTATCACCACTTTGTATGGTGAATTCTCCGGTAACAGGATTGGGATATACGGCAAAATCAATCTGTTCGTTGTCATCTATTGCCAGAATAGTATCACAATCGGCTTGTGTTTCAACAAAATGCGAAGTAGCATCCACTTCCCAGTCTTGATAAT
>CAYNFJ010000171.1:0-2903 GCA_964396505.1 uncultured Polaribacter sp.
GCAAATATACCTCTGATTGAAGGCGAAAATTTAAAGTAATAAAAGTAAAAATCCATCCCAATCCCAACTTCATACATAAAGTTGTTCTTTTGCATTCTAAACTCGCCGGTAGAATTATCATCCGGATTGTTAAAATTACTGGCAAAATTATAATCGTAAGCAATGCCTCCTACTACATAAGGGCGTATGTTGTGAAGCCTGTTGGCATTGAATTGCAGTAACAATGGAACATGCAGGTAGGTGCCACTCGCCTTGCGAACACTGTCCATCTCGGTGCTCAGATGTCTAAAATACAGTGTTTTTGAGTTGGAAACCAATCCCGGTTCTAATCGCAAACTCACATTTTTATGCAAACGTAAATCGCCTATTAAACCTAGATTAAACCCTATATTTGCTTGAGATTCTATAAATGCGTTTGGATATGCAGCCGGTGCTTTGTAGGAAATCGTATAATTATTTTTATTCATCCCTAGATAAAAACCCCATCGAAGTTCCGCCTTATCAAAATTGGATAGATATTCTACTTTATCTCTTTGTGCAAAAGTCTTAATTCCTGATAATCCAATGATTAGAAAAATAAGTGCGATTTTTTTCATATATTTAGAAAATTATTTTTTTCCGCTATAGATGCTGGCTACACCCATTGTTTGCGGTTTATTTGCTACTTCTTTAAACCCATTTTTCTCCAATATATTGTTGAAATCTTTTCCGTAGGGGAAATTTTTTGCAGATCTGGACAAGTAAGAATAGGCTTTAGGGTCTTTTGAAAATAATTTTCCAAAAAAAGGCAATACATAATTGGAATGAAATAAATAACCTTGTTTGATAATTGGAATGGTAGGAACCGAAGTTTCCAATACAACAAAAATGCCTCCGGGTTTCAGAACACGATGAATTTCTTGTAAACCCTTATCTAAATTTTCAAAATTACGAACTCCAAAAGCCACTGTTATTGCGTCAAAATAATGATCAGTAAAAGGAAGGTTTTCAGCATCGGCTTGTTGCATTTTAATACGGGAACTCAAACCGGCTTTTTCAATTTTTTTACGCCCTACATCCAACATGCCGGTTGAAATATCCGAACCGATTATTTCAGAAGCAGCTGTTTCTTTAGCAGCTAATAGGACCAGATCTCCGGTGCCACTGGCTATATCCAATAGCGTATCAGGATGGGTTTCTTTAACCAATTTCATCACTTTTTTACGCCATAAAACATCCATTCCAAAGGTAATGGCTCTGTTTAACCCATCGTATTCCTTGGAAATGGTGTCAAACATACGGGTTACTTGTTGTTTCTTACTGTCAGAAGAATCGGCATAGGGTTTAACGCTTTTCGACATTTTTTATCAAATTTTGGGCAAATCTAGGGTTTTTTGCGGTGAAATTGTTATAACTTATAATGTAATTTCATTGTGATACTGTTTAAAACTAAAATATTTAAATTTTAATAAAAAATGTATATTTGTCATCTTTAGAATTAATACTATGTCCCAAAATAAATTATTTTTAGCTGTTTTATCATTCTTTTTTATCATAATTTCTTATGCTCAAGAAATAATCGATATTAATGAATCAGGTGTTCCGGAATCTTCTGAAACTCTTGATTATCTAGTGGAAAATGTTTTAATAACCGGTTCCTGTGCCAATGTGAATAACTTTAATTCGCAAGTATATGGAAATCCAACTGAAACACAAACTAAGAATTACGGGTATTTTACATCTAACCCCAACAGTACATTTCCATTTGCTGAAGGCATTGTTATTAGCACAGGTCATGCATACCAAGGGGGTAATACGGTTAATGCTAATCTAGTATCAACTAACCTCGGTGGAGGAGGGGATACCGATTTAAACACAGCTTTAAGTATATCCAATACCTTTGATGCATCTTACATAGAATTTGATTTTGTCCCCATTTCCGATACAATTAGTTTTCGATATCTACTAGCTTCTGAGGAATATGATGGTAATACAGAATGCTCATATGCTGACGGATTTGCTTTTTTACTTCGACAAGCAGGAACATCTACTTACACTAATTTGGCAGTCTTGCCGGATGGTACCCCTGTAAATGTTACCAATATCAACGGATCGAATACTTGTAGGAGTAATCCACAATACTTTGATGGGTATAATGTAGGAGATACTAACTACGGTGGAAGAACAGTTCCTCTGGTAGCTACTGCTTCAGTTATTCCTAATACGACCTATCATATTAAATTAGTTATTGCCGATCAAGGGGATGAAATATGGGATTCAGCTATTTTCCTGGAAGCCGGTAGTTTTAACTTAGGTTTAGATTTGGGACAACCTAGAATTGAAGCTACCAATACAGCAGTTTGTGAGGGTCAAATCACATTGGATGCCGGTGTTTTTAACAATGCAACTTATCAATGGAATTTTAACGGAACACCTATTTCCGGAGAAACCGGCCAATTCTATACAGCCCAATCTATTGCAAATGGGGGCTTAGGAAATGGGAATTACTCAATTGATGTAACGGTTGCAGCCGGATGTACTGCTAGTGATGCTATTGATATTGAGTTTGCTGAACAACCTATTTTGAACCTTCCGCTACCACCGTACCTGCTCTGTGATGATGACCGTGACGGTTTTGCGAGTTTTGATTTAACTTTATTTGATAGTACCATACTCAATGGACAAGATCCCAATACTTTCGATGTATATTATTATGCCTCACAACAGGATTTGGATAATGATAATCCCATTACGGCTCCTATCACCAATGATGTAGCTTATACCGCTCAAACCATTTGGGTAGAAGTGAGGAATACCCATAGTTCCAACTGTACGGTGAATGATACTTTTGAAATAAATGTATTCAATCCCCCCACCGCCAATCCCCTTCCTCCTATGGAAACCTGCGACAGCGCCACCACCGG
>CAYNFJ010000172.1:0-2889 GCA_964396505.1 uncultured Polaribacter sp.
GGATGGACAGCCTTTTTTTATGAAGTTTAGATAGGTTTGAGGTATGGTATTATTGCCAATATTAGATGCGTTAATTACTCATCCAGTTTTAATACCGCCATAAAAGCCGATTGTGGAATTTCTACATTTCCTACTTGACGCATCCGCTTTTTACCTTTCTTTTGTTTTTCCAGTAATTTTCTTTTACGGGTAATATCACCGCCATAACATTTGGCCGTCACATCTTTACGCAGTGCTTTGACCGTTTCACGGGCTATAATTTTGGCACCAATAGCGGCTTGAATAGGAATATCAAACTGCTGTCTGGGAATAAGAGAGCGTAGTTTAAATACCATTTTCTTACCGATGTTATATGCGTTGTCGGCGTGGATTAAGGCAGACAGTGCATCGACCATACTGCCATTTAGTAAAATATCCAATCGTACCAGTTTGGCTTCACGCATTCCAATCGGATGGTAGTCAAATGAAGCATAACCTCTGGATACGGTTTTAAGCCGGTCGTAAAAGTCAAAGACAATTTCTGCCAAAGGCATATCAAAACTCAACTCTACCCGTTCCGGAGTCAGATAGGTCTGGTTGGTGATAATACCCCGTTTTTCGATACATAGTGACATAACTTGTCCTACATAATCGGATTTAGTGATAATTGAAGCCTTAATATACGGTTCTTCTACGCGATCTAAACCGGATGGGTCCGGCAAATCGGAAGGATTGTGAACGTGAATGATTTTATCGGGGTGTTTTTTAGTAAAAGCGTGGTAAGACACGTTGGGTACGGTGGTAATAACGGTCATATCAAATTCCCGTTCCAAACGTTCTTGAATAATCTCCAAATGCAACATTCCCAAAAATCCACATCTAAAACCAAACCCTAAAGCAGCAGAACTCTCCGGCACAAAGACCAACGAAGCATCGTTGAGTTTGAGTTTTTCCATCGCATTGCGCAATTCTTCATAATCATCATTTTCCACCGGATAAATACCGGCAAACACCATAGGTTTTACATCTTCAAAGCCTTCGATAATATCAGTTGCAGGGTTTAGAGCATCGGTGATGGTATCGCCTACTTTTACCTCATGTGCTTCTTTTATGCCGGTTACCAAATAACCCACATCGCCGGTTTTTATGGCGGGTTTGGGTATTTGTGTCAGTTTTAAAGTGCCTACTTCATCGGCAAAATATTCCTTGTCTGTGGCAATAAATTTTACTTTTTGTTTCGTGTGTATTGCACCGTTAATGACTCTAAAATAAGTTTCTACTCCTCGATACGGATTGTAAACCGAGTCAAAGATCAAGGCTTGTAAGGGTGCGTCAGGGTTTCCCGACGGAGCCGGAACTCTTTCTATAATGGCTTTGAGAATATCTTCGACTCCCAAACCGGTTTTCCCACTGGCTAGAATCACTTCAGAAGGGTCACAACCCAGTAGATTGACAATATCATCGGTGACTTCTTCGGGGTTGGCACTGGGTAGATCTACTTTGTTCAATACCGGAATGATTTCCAAATCATTTTCCAAAGCCAAATACAGATTGGAAATAGTTTGTGCCTGAATGCTCTGGGCGGCATCTACAATCAGTAAAGCGCCTTCACAAGCCGCAATAGAACGCGAAACCTCGTATGAAAAATCAACGTGACCCGGTGTGTCAATCAGGTTGAGGACATATTTTTCTCCGTTCTGCTCATAATCCATCTGGATGGCGTGGCTTTTTATGGTAATGCCGCGTTCCCGCTCCAACTCCATATTATCGAGCAATTGTTCTTGTTTTTCCCGTTCGGTTACCGTGTTGGTAAAATCCAATAAACGATCTGCCAAGGTGCTTTTGCCGTGGTCGATATGGGCGATAATACAAAAATTTCGTATGTTCTTCATCGATTCAATTATTGTTGCGCAAGATAGGAAATAGAATGATGAATTACGAATATTGAAAAAGGATTTATTCAACACGCATCATCTAACAAGCAATGAATCAATTTTCTGATGCTTTTTTTACGTATTTTTGTCCTAAATAGTACAGGATGAATTTTAGAACCGTTTTTAATGAAAAAGAGCTTTCAGAAGTCAGGAAACCTATTGATTATTCGTCTAAAATAGGTTTAATAGGTTCTTGTTTTGTACAAAATATAGGAGCAAAGCTGGCGTATTACAAATTCCCGCATTGGATCAATCCTTATGGTGTACTTTTTAGTCCTTTGGCTATTGAAAGACTCCTCCACGATGTGATGCATCGCCGTCAATACACTACTAGAGATCTGGTTTTTGATAAGGAACATTGGCACAGTTTGCATCATCACTCTGATTTTTCTGCGCTACATCCGGAAGATGTTGTAAGCAAAATCAATACACAGATAGCGCAAACAGCAGAAAATTTGGTAAGTACAACCCATCTGGTTATTACCTTGGGCACGGCTTGGGTTTACCGGCATCTTGACCGTGATGAATATGTAGCCAATTGTCATAAAATACCACAAAAAAAGTTTTCTAAAAGTCTTTTATCCATAGCCGAAATAAAAGAGAGCTTAACCAAAAGTATCCAATTGCTTCATGCGATCAATCCAAACCTTCAAATTATTCTTACCCTTAGTCCGGTACGGCATTTGAAAGATGGGATGTTGGCCAATAGCCGGAGTAAGGCTCATTTATTATCGGCCATACACCAGTTGCTATCAGATACAAATGTAAGCTATTTTCCTTCGTACGAATTATTGGTCGATGATTTGAGGGATTATCGTTTTTATGCCACAGATATGTTGCATCCCGATGAAACGGCTATTGATTATATTTGGCATTTTTTTAGCAATCATTGGATATCCAAAGAAGCACAGGTGCTTATGCAGGAAGTAGAAAAGGTGCAGAAAGCGATGCTTCACAAGCCTTTTAATGCGACATC
>CAYNFJ010000173.1:0-2794 GCA_964396505.1 uncultured Polaribacter sp.
AGGCTAAATCGTAGTGGTTTTCGCAACGCAACAATATGGTATAATTGAAAGACAATAGCCATAAGTAATGAATTGACCAACAAAGCAAAAATAGCTCCGGCAGCAGTAGAATTCCATATCCACCAAGTAGTGTAAACATTCCAAAGTAAAAAACCGGCATATGAAGTGAGAAAACTGTGTAGATTTTTATATTTTTTGTTTGTTTGACGTAGATTGTTTTCAGCAATCAACAAGGGTACAAATGCAATAAAAATAAATAACGGAAAACCATCAGTAGGCCAGGAAATGGCCAATAAAATGCCGCTGAGAAGTGCTAATAAATAATTTTTGTACATAAGCCTTTAGGATAGAGCACGAAATTAAATGAATTTATCGAAATAACAAGGATAAATAAAGTAGGATTATATTTTATCTAAAAGCACCAAAATCAATTTTCACCGAAAATATATTGCTGTACAATGCATTGCCGGTACTGGCAATATTGGTCAAGGCATAATCGACCTGTATGCCATTATATTCAAATCCTACTCCAAAATTAGGTTGCCAACTGATACGGGTTGTATTGTCAAATTGTGTTTCTTGTTGTAAATTATTAATACCTCCTCTTAAAAAAATCATATCCACATAAGTGATTTGAAAACCTAAAGCCGGCTCAATACTGGCAAAATTACTATTGATAATAGCTTGGGTTTTTGCAAAACGAATATTTAAATCCAAAGCAGTTTGCAATTGCAAATCTCGGGTCAATTCCCAATCTCTAGTCACCCCTAATTGTGCTTTGGGCAAAGTCAATTCAGTGGTTTCCGGTAATTCTTGGTTTTCACCCGGAATCGCATCCTTGATGGCGTTAAAAGCCGTTTCATCGATATGCCATACATTGAAAGTCGTGGTGATATCCCGAATCATAATGCCGTAGTGCCAATCTTCTTTATTTAATTGCCAACCGGCATCCAATCCAAAGCCGTAGGAAGTCGCGAATTTGCCAATACGCCTGTGAATAATCTTGGCACTAACCCCCCAATACATATCTTTGATAATGGGTTTTCGAGCAAAAGAAATTTGCAAGGCATAATCGGCTGCAGCGAATAGGTTTATCCTGTTGTAATCTATATTTCCTTGATTATCAATTAATTCTGTCGTGTCTAATATGTCATCAACCCCAAAGCGTAGTAAAGAAAATCCTAAGGCAGAATTTTTGTCAAGAGGCATCGCAAAACCAGCGTAATCATATTGGGCAATATTAGCAAAATAAGCGGCGTGCATCAAAGCGCCCTGATAATCTTTTACCGCTACCAAACCTGCAGGATTCCAATATCCGGCTGTAAGATCTTGTACGTTACTTACCACTGTATTACCCATCCCCAAAGCAGCAGCATCTACTCCTATATTTAAAAATTCATTGGAGTATTTACGGGTTGTTTGCCCATAGATTATTTGCATACTTACTAAAGAAACAGCTAGTAGTAATGTTCTCATTGTCACTATATATTGGTTTGTTATTAAAATAACACTATTTTTAAAAAAATGTACAAAGTATCTGTTCTTTACACATAACATTAGTTTTGGTAACTTATTGTATCAACCACAGGTCAATATGATTGCAAATCATTAGAGCGCTGTTGTAAAACTACCAAAATAATAGGTTTCGTAAACCTGACGTTCCCCATCATTTTCCAAAACCAAATTATGTAGAGTTATCTGGTGTTTATATCCGATTAATTGACCATTGAGATTGGTGTCTTCGGTAGTTTCGATTATAATTTTATTGTCATCTCCGGAAATTCCTTGCCAATTTTTACGCACACCGGGGGAGACCGGAGGAACATCGGCACAAAAATAATCAGCACCTACTGTACCGTCAAATATTCGATATTGTACATTGGTTTCTGTAATGGGAACTTCAATAGGAGCACTAGTCACTTCATTGGGAATATCGGTATCCGATAGTTGTATAATAAAGGCTTCGGTTTGATCTGTGTTAGTGCGGTAAATCACATAATTACCACAAGTCTGTACGGTGTCTGAAAATTCAAAAGACGGAATTTCAAAAGATCCGTCATCACATCCTAAAAAAGTGAAAATAATGAATATAGAAATGTATTTATACATAAATGAGGTTGTTTAGAAGCAAAACTAGTGAAAAAATACGGGTATAGTATGTTAGCGTCTTGTTAAATTGGGACAGGAGCAATTTTTTTTTAAAATTGCTTGGAAACAAAATAATTATCCGGTAAATTTTTTACGGTATTTTCCAATTCTTTTAAATGGTATAACAATTCCTTAGAAAATTTTTCCATATCTTTAAAATAGGCTAAAATCTGCTTTTTTGCCACCAATTCATCTTCCAATTTGATTCTAATCAGAGCAATTTTTTTCTTTTGTTGCGTATCTAACTTATAAATGGTTTGATAAATACGATGAATACGTTGATGTAATTGATCTATTTTTTGAAAAACTTCCAGATGAGAAAGTGCTTGTCCATTGTTGTTAAGCCATTGTCCGAATAAACAATCATCGGGCGAAAGGGCTACTTTTTTATCGAGAATGGGTAAGCCCATATGCAGTGCTTTTGCCGTAGAACGCCATTTGATATGTGAGATATAAGCCTGTCTTATCTGAAATACAAGGTCTTGCTTGGACATAAAAAATTATTTTTTTTGGGTTTGCAAATATATAAAAAAACTAATATCTGCAAAGAGTTATTTGAAGACTTAAAATTTATAAGGTTTTACAAGGCAACTCTTAATTTGTTGAAAACATTTTTATTATTGAGCCTTTTCCGTTGATTGATAAT
>CAYNFJ010000174.1:0-2771 GCA_964396505.1 uncultured Polaribacter sp.
CGTCCAATCACCGGATCCAATTTTCCTGTTTTGGCTAATTCATTGAGATTTTTGGCGTATTTTTTCAATGAATTATAGGTATCCTCGGCGCTTTGTGATTGCACTTGGGCACCTTTTCTGATTTCGGTAATAGCTGCTTGAAGTGCTTTTTTGGTCAATCCACTGTCTTTCAACATTTGTGAGGTTTTTCCATCCGACTCCAAAATTGCCAGTAAAATATGTTCCAAGGTTACATACTCATCTTTCATCTTTTTGGCAATATTGGAAGCATTGAGTAAACTTTTATTCGCATTACGGGATAACATAATATCGCCACCGCTTACTTTGGGAAAACTCTCCAAAATACTATCCAAAGTCTTGGTTACTATGGGTAGGTTAATTCCTGTTTTTTGCAATAAAAAAGGTGTAACATTGTCATCTACTTCCAGCATTGCTTTGAGCAAATGAGCATTTTCTATTTGTTGATGACCGTATTCTTGTGCAATTTGTTGTGCTTTTTGTACGGCTTCTTGTGATTTTATAGTATAATTGTTAAAGTTCATAATTTCAATATTTTTTAAGGTTCGTTTTATCTTATTTCAAAACATATACCCTTTCAAACAATAGGACAATTTGTCGCTAAAACCTTGGTTTTGATGACTAATTAGCATAGTAATGTTTAAAAATATGCCTATTTTTCATTTTTTATTAAATCTAAATTTGTTATTCGATAACTCAAAAAAAATACCTAATTTGCGGGTTATTAAAACAGTAAATTTATTTATGGAATTTGATTTAGAATATAACTCAGAAAGACCTACCATGGCCATACCGGAATATGGAAGACATTTTCAAAAATTAGTGGATCATTGCATCAATTTGCCTGACAAAGAAGAACGGACAAAAATGGCTAAAGCCATCATCGATGTAATGGGCAATCTACAACCGCATCTCAGAGATGTTCCCGATTTTAAACACAAACTGTGGGATCAGCTTTTTATTATGGCCGATTTTAAATTGGATGTGGACACACCTTACTCCATCCCTTCCAAAGAAGAATTGAACGAAAAACCCAGCCCACTACCCTATCCCAAAGCCGCTTCAAAATACCGGTACTACGGTCATAATATGCAAACAATGATAGATGTAGCTCTGACTTGGGAAGATGGAGAAATGAAAGATAAACTCAAGCAAGCCATTGCCAATCATATGAAAAAATGTTATTTATTATGGAATAAAGACACCGTATCGGATACCATTATCAAAAAACATTTAGAGGAATTATCGGATGGTAAATTGATTATTGATGTAGAAGAAAAACCATTGATTGATAGCAAAACCATCCTCAAAGCACATAAACAAGCTAAATCTCAAAACACTAAAAAGAATAAAAACTCAAAATATTCTAAGAAAAAAAGATATTAAATTATGGGAACTTTTCGAATAGAAGGAGGTCATAAATTGCACGGAGCCATCACACCTCAAGGAGCCAAAAATGAAGCTTTGCAAATACTTTGCGCCACACTATTAACTCCCGAAAAAGTTCGTATCAACAACATACCCGATATTCGGGATGTCAATAAACTCATCTTTATTCTGGGGGAATTGGGTGTAAAGGTAGAAAAACTATCGGCTCATTCTTACTCTTTCCAAGCAGATAATATCAGGCTTTCTTATCTGGAATCTTTGGACTTTAAGAATGATGGGAGTCAATTGAGAGGGTCTATTATGTTGGTAGGTCCTTTGCTTGCTCGATTTGGAAAAGGGTATATTCCCAGACCCGGAGGTGATAAAATCGGTAGACGCAGATTGGACACCCATTTTCAAGGTTTTATTAAACTGGGTGCTAATTTTAGGTATAACGAGACCGAATATTTCTATGGAGTAGAAGCCGAACAACTGCACGGCACCGATATGTTATTGGATGAAGCTTCTGTTACCGGAACAGCCAATATTATGATGGCAGCCGTTTTAGCCAAAGGAACCACTACCATTTACAATGCCGCTTGTGAACCTTACATTCAACAGCTGAGTAAGATGCTCAACAGTATGGGGGCTAAAATCAGTGGTGTAGGTTCTAATTTATTAACAATTGAAGGCGTAGCATCCTTAGGAGGATGTGAACACACCGTATTACCTGATATGATAGAAATAGGCAGTTGGATAGGAATGGCTGCTATGACACGTTCAGAACTGACTATTAAAAACGTGAGTTGGAAAGATTTGGGACAAATACCGGCGGTGTTTAGAAAATTAGGGATTGATCTTCAACAAAAAGAAGATGATATTTATATCCCGCAACAAGATAGTTATACGATCCAAAATTATATTGACGGCTCTATTTTAACCGTTTCGGATGCGCCTTGGCCCGGTTTTACTCCGGATTTATTGAGTATTGTACTGGTCGTTGCCACCCAAGCGAAAGGTAGCGTATTGATACATCAAAAAATGTTTGAAAGCCGCCTGTTTTTTGTAGATAAATTGATAGATATGGGGGCTCAAGTCATCTTGTGCGATCCGCATCGTGCTACGGTAATCGGAAATAACCACGAATATCCATTACGCGCCACCACTATGGTATCTCCTGATATACGTGCCGGAATTTCGTTATTAATAGCCGCATTATCTGCCGATGGAATCAGTACCATTCACAATATTGAACAAATAGATAGGGGTTATGAACGTATTGATGAACGGCTACGTGCTATTGGTGCTAAAATTACACGTGTAAACTAAACTCAATATTTTTTTAATAGAATGAAAACTCATTTTCTAAAAAAACTAGGTCCCGG
>CAYNFJ010000175.1:0-2720 GCA_964396505.1 uncultured Polaribacter sp.
AGATGAACTGCGTTTGTGGTTGATTCGTTTCACTCGAAAAAAACCGGAATTACAGGTCTGTCTTAAAGTGATAAATCTATAGTTATTATCCTTATTGTGAATTTTCAATGGATTCATCTACGGATGAGGAATTTTTAGTATAGCTTAAATCCGCAAATTAAAACCGGTTACAATGTAACCAAAGCTTTATAATATCTTACTCATCTGAGAGAGATTTGTCTGTTACAAAATGAATTAAACAAAACAGGAAGACCTAAATCCGTACTGATTTTTTTTGTAAAGGGCTTATTATTTCTACATCGCTGAATGAAATGGCTCCTCTAATAACAGAATCAATTGTGTTTTTTAAGGCTTCAATCATCTGTATTTTTAGTTGTGATTTATGATAGATCACACTGACCTCTCTTGCAGGAACCGGTTTTTTAAACTCGCGTAAATAGGTTTTATCTTGATCGGATAAATCCAAGGTGTCCAGATGAGGCAATAGTGTCATTCCCAAACCTTCTTTGGATAATTTGATAAGTGTATTGAAATTTCCACTTTCCAATTCAAAATGCTTTGGTGACAAGTGTTGTAACGGATTACATAGATTGATGATATTATCTTTGAAACAATGGCCGTCTTCCAATAATAGAATTTCATTGATATCCAAATCATTAGGATCCAGTTTTTCTAGTTGATACAACCGGTGATTTTTCGGGATAAATCCTACAAAAGGTTCATAATACAATACACGTTCTTTTATTGCTTCGTTTTCCAATGGCGTAGCGGCAATACCGACATCTAGATTTCCATTGGATAATTGTTTGACGATTTCTTCAGTAGTTAATTCATTGATAATCAGGTTTACTTTAGGGTATTTTTTTATAAAAATCTTTAAAAACATAGGAAGTAGGGTTGGGATAATAGTCGGGATAATACCCAATCTAAAATCGCCACCTATATATCCTTTTTGTTGATCCACAATGTCATTCATCCTTTTGCTTTCACTGACAATGGTTTTGGCTTGCTCTACGATTTTTTCTCCAATAGGAGTCAGTGCAATGGGCTTTTTCTTACGGTTAAAAATTTTGATATCCAACTCTTCTTCTAACTTTTGAATTTGCATACTCAGTGTGGGTTGGGTGACAAAACTATGTTTGGCAGCTTCTGTAAAATTTTGATATTTCGCTACGGCTAATACATATTCCAGTTGAGAGATAGTCATTTTTTAATACATTTAATTGATTAATAAAGATCCCAAAATTTTCGTTTTTTGTTTAAAGCCTCTTCTTGTTTTTGATAATCTTCCAATTGGGCGACTTTTAAGAAAGAAGGATGTTGCTCTATGGCAAATTCAATTTTTTTTACAATCTCATCGATACTTTCATTTTCATAATCAATGTCAAGCGGTTTTTTTATCTGCATCGATTGTAAAATACCCCGTTTTTTTATCAAAAGTCCTTTTTTGTCAAAGGATCGTCTAAATCCATCAATTACAATAGGAACCACAATGGGTTTGTACTTCTTAATAATATGGGCTGTACCACGTCTAATGGGTTTAAAGGGTGTAGTAGTTCCTTGTGGAAAAGTAATTAACCATCCGTCTGCTAGGGCTTTGCCAATATTACTGATGTCAGACATCTTTACTTGACGATTGATGTCTTTTCCTTGACTTCTCCAGGTTCTTTCTACAGAAACGGAACCTACATAGGCGAAAATCTTAGGCAAAATACCCGATTTCATAGTCTCTACAGCTGCCACATAATAAATATTGAGTTTGGGATTCCAGATATAACCCACATTTTTTATGGAATCTACCCGTTCGTGCAAGGACGCATTGAATACATGTAACATAGCTGCTACATCGGCAAAATAGGTCTGATGATTGGAAACAAATAATACATTGGTGTCCGGTAAATCCCGAATTATTTCGGAGCCTTCAATCTGTAATTCATTGAAACGGTGATACCTGCCATGTGATATTACTCCTAAAATACGGATTAACCATTTTTTTATAAATAATATATGTCCAAAAGTATTCCTTTTGAATAATTGCATGGTTTAATAGGTTTAAAAATTGGTTAGACAAATATACAAAAAGATAGGTAGTTAATCTGTTTTAATTGCTGTATTAACAATTAACTTTTTTTAGCAAGTCAATTACTTCACTCAATATCATAGCAGTGGCTCCCCATACTATTTTATTTTGTAAAGAAAAATAAGGAGTCCGATGCCGTTTTCCCGATACAGATGGAATCCATTTTGTTTTAATACTATTGCCATCTAATAATGAGATTAATAAAGGCGTAATTACCTGTTTTACTTCATAATTAGTTTGAAAAGTTGGTTTATAATCTATAAATCCAATGTAAGGTGTCACTATAAAATTACTGGGAGGAATATATACCTGTGTCAGTTTTTTTATCACGTTTTCGTTTGGAACGGCAATTCCTATTTCTTCCCAAGTTTCTCGTAGTGCGGTATTTTGTAAAGAAGTATCTGCATCTGATTTTTTTCCTCCCGGAAAACTGATTTGGCCGGCATGATGTCCGTCATAAGAGGCTCTTTCTGTTAATATAAAAGAGGTTTGTTTGTTTTTATCAGGAAAAAAAAGGATTAATACAGCAGCTTCTCTAGGCTTGTTTTTCTGAATGTCAATTAGTGTATATTGCTTTCTGTATTCGGGAGCAAGTTTAAATTGTACCTGTAAACCACCCAATTCCGATTCATTGATCTTA
>CAYNFJ010000176.1:0-2596 GCA_964396505.1 uncultured Polaribacter sp.
TTAATGCCCAACGCTTCATATACAAATCGTTACCATATCAGATTTTTAACTAAAGAACAATGACTAAAAAAGAACGGGTAAGGTATCTTATCGATAAACTGGAGGAATTGTATCCGGAAGTGCCAATTCCCTTACAGCACAAAGATGCATATACCCTTTTAATCGCCGTACTCTTATCAGCACAAAGTCAAGATGCGCGTGTCAATACGGTTACTCCTACACTTTTTTCCAAAGCGGATAATCCGTATGATATGATCAAATTGAGTGTAGATGAGATACGGGAAATCATTAAGCCGGTAGGATTGTCTCCTATGAAAGCAAAGGGAATCTACGGTCTTTCCAAAATTATTGTAGAAAAACATCAAGGACAAGTTCCTAAGACTTATGAAGCATTGGAAGCGCTCCCTTCAGTAGGACATAAAACAGCCAGTGTCGTGATGAGTCAAGCATTTGGTATTCCGGCTTTTCCGGTAGATACACATATCCACCGACTGATGTATCGTTGGAATTTAAGCAGTGGTAAAAATGTTGTACAGACCGAAAAAGATGCCAAACGCCTTTTTCCAAAAGAATTATGGAATAAACTGCATTTACAAATCATTTTTTATGGTAGAGAACACTCACCGGCTAGAGGTTGGAATAAAGAAAAGGACATCATCTACCAAAAAATTGGCAGAAAAAAATTATAAATCTCAGATTGAACTCTGATTACAAAAAAAAGCCGCAAGTTGCGGCTTTTTAGTTGAAACATCAATTCAAATGCAGTTTAATGAAATAGTTGGTTTTTGTTTTAACTACTTTTATGGATTTAGAGTAGTTAAGTATGAATTGAACCGTTTCCTGTTTGGGTTGCATTTGTTGATCAAATGCTCTGTTAGTGTAAAGTTTCATCATATAATTGTACTTATTATAAATATACAACGAAAACCTTTACAATTTATTTTATTCTAATGCAAAACAATACGATGTTTTTCTATTAATTTTCGCATATTAATCAATGCATAACGCATCCGTCCCAATGCGGTATTGATACTTACATCGGTAGAAAGTGCTATTTCTTTAAAACTCATATCGCGGTACATTCGCATAATTAACACTTCTTTTTGATCGTTGGGAAGCTCGTCAATCAGCTTCCGGACATCCTCCAAGACTTGCTCTTTAACAATTTGATTTTCAGCATTTAAAGAATCATCTTTTAGTACAGAAAAAATATCAAATTCATCTGTATTATTAAAGGTAGCTTGTTTGGAATTTCTCCTAAAATGATCAATAATCAAATTATGGGCAATACGCATAGCCCAAGGCAAAAATTTGCCTTCCTCTCTATAGGCTCCTCTTTTTAAGGTATTGATAATTTTAACAAAAGTATCTTGAAAAATATCTTCGGTTATATCCTTATCCAGTACCTTAGAATAAATAAAACTATAGATTCTATTCTTGTGTCTGGAAATAAGCACAGACAAGGCCTGTTCTTTACCATTGATGTAATCGGAAACCAATACGGAATCGGCTATCTTTTGGGTTTGCATAATTCACCTTACTTTTTGTGGGTTTAACAATAAATAATTAAAAGTAGATGTATGCTATAGCCTGATGTTTTGAATTATTAAAGAGCAAATATGCAAGACATTTTTGGATTTTCCAAATATTTTAACAAAAAAAATGCTCATTTTTTCAAATGAGCAAGCTTTTTATTAGAAATATCAACCTTAAAAATTATCAGGATCCAGATAATCGGGAACAGCATCACCATCGGTATCTATCGCATCCGATGGGTTTCCATCGTCATTCGGATCGGCATGTTCATCTTTAGTTAGGGTACCGTCACCGTCATCGTCATTATCAATCCAATTTGGGGAACCGTCTGCATCGGTGTCATCATTGCTTAAATCGCCGTCATTATTCACATCTTCATATATTGACAAAATACCATCTCTATCATTATCTGTTCTTTTAACCAAATTTAATTCAATATAAAAAATCAAGGGAGAATTCGCAGGAATTCCTGCATAAATACCATAACTCTGAGCAATATTTGCGTACCCCAATCCGGATGGAATAAATAGATAACCTTTACCATTATCGGTAAATTCAAAAGATTGGTCTGGTAATAAATTGTAATCTCCTGATTTAAAATAAGGAATAGTTTCTTTCCACCCATCAATTAACTCACTAGCTAATGAGAACCAAGTTCCATAATCTTGTCTGTCAAATATTTCATCATCTAACAGCATACCTTTATAAGAAAGATGAATGGAATCTGCCTTAGTAGGATTGTCCCGTATTCCTTGATCTAAAATCAAATAATAGAGTTTATAAGTGACATCTTCATCTATTTTATCCCAATGATGCACTACCGTTTTTTCAGTAACTTGATCGTAAACAGGTGTTTCATTGGCAGTAATTTCGGCCAATTCACCGGAGGCATTTACATAATGCGTCTGCATATAATGTACCAGTGAATCATTATCTATAACAGCCTGCCCTGCATGGTCAAAGGGTTCTTCGGGTGTGGTGGAATTATCGCATTTAGAAGCGTAAATAAACAATATTGCAACAATAAAAAGAAGTTTGAATCTCATCTATATAAAATCTA
>CAYNFJ010000177.1:0-2538 GCA_964396505.1 uncultured Polaribacter sp.
TTTGTGCCGGTTTGCCGTTTAGGCAATTCCTGCGTTTTCTTAGATTTGTTTTGTTTTTATGGTATTGCTTTGATTGAACTTGGGTTTTTGGGGGCCTATCTAAATTGGGGTGTTTTAAAATAAAATTGAGTAAGCTAGTTTGTTGGATTTTAATTCCAATGCTGACTCATTATTATTTTTTTCGGCGATATAAAAAAGTAAAATAAATGATATGATGCATTTATTAGATTTTTACTTAAATAAAAGCATTTATATACAGCATGTAGTCGCACACACGCCTACACCAATCCTATGGATAATTTGGCTATTAAACTTACTTTGAGTCCGTTTAGTTTGTTTTAAGTCCCAACAGAGTAATTCTTGTTGAGCTTTTTAAAACTCAAGTTTTTTCAATTCACCTGAAAGCTAACATCACCTTCTTGAAAGAATCGGATAATTTGTTGGGCAGCTGCTACACCGGCATTGACATTGGCTTCGGTTGTTTGAGCGCCCATTTTTTTAGGAGTAAAGAATACGCGATCACCAAAACGATTTTCAAAATCGTCCCGTTTTACCGGAGGGATGTCAGATATATAACGCAAATCTGCTCTTTCGGACATTAGCTTGAGTAAACCTTCTTCGTCTATTACTTCCTTTCGGGCGGTATTGACCAAGGTGCCACCTTGTGGCATCAATTGTAATAAATCGTAATTGATAGAATTGATGGTGTGTTTGTTTGCCGGAATATGTAAGGATACATAATCACAGGTTTTATAAAGTTCCTCAACCGTATCAACCGGTGTCACGCCGTCAGATGCTATCGCGGCATTATCTACAAAAGGATCGTAGGCATATACATCCATATCAAATCCTTTGGCAATGCGGGTTACATTTTTACCGACATTACCATAGGCGTGAATGCCTATTTTTTTGTCTTTCAATTCACGTCCGGCTTTGGGCATAAATTTGTTGCGATTTAAAAACACCATCATTCCAAAAGCCAGTTCGGCAACGGCATTAGAGTTTTGCCCCGGCGTATTCATCACAACCACTCCTTGTTGGGTAGCGGCATCTAAATCTACGTTGTCGTAACCGGCTCCGGCACGTACTACAATCTTGAGTTTGGGAGCAGCGGCCAAAACTTCACCGGTAATTTTATCACTTCGGATAATCAATGCATCTACGTCTTTTACAGCTTCTAACAATTGGTCTTTGTCTGTATATTTTTCCAATAAAACTAGTGTATAACCTTTATCATCTACGATGGATTGTATTTTTGTTATGGCTGCTGAAGCAAAAGGTTTTTCGGTTGCGATTAAAATTTTCATAGGTTGTCTGTTTATGAATTGTAATGAATGTTTTTACTACTACAAAGATACTAAAGTATAATGTATTAATTTTCTAATTAAAAGTAATTTTTACTCCAAAAAGTCATAATTTTATTGCCATAAAAAAAACAGATTATTTCAATGGGTTGCAATGCTTATCATATTCGTATAACAGGTAAAGTTCAAGGAGTTTGGTTTAGAAAACACACATTGGAAAAAGCAAAATCATTAGGTTTAAAAGGATTTGTCAAGAATGAACCTAATGGCACTGTTTATACTGAAGTTGAAGGATCGGACAACACTTTATTAATTGAGTTTATCCATTGGTTGCGACAAGGTTCCCCACTATCACGTGTGGATCACGTTTCTATTGAAGAAGCCCCAAAATGTAAAGGATTTATTGACTTTAAGATACTGTGATAGTACTATTAAACCGTCATTTTATAATTTTCCAATATGTTGGCAATGTTTCGATTATCAGAGAGTTGCGGAATTTTATTTTGCCCGCCAAATTTACCAATGGATTTCATATACGCGTGAAAACCACCTTTTTGTACCGGAGTAATTACTAGGGAACGAAGCACCTTCCCATCTATTAAATCTTTGTAATAGATATTTTGTTCTTGCATTGCGTAATCTATTTTTTGCGCAAAATGGTGTAAATCATCCGGTTGATTTTCAAATTCAATAAACCATTCGTGATAGGGGAGTCCCTTGTCAGGTGTTATTTGAGGTGCTACGGTAAATTCACTAATCGTATAATGGGTATCTTGAAGTGCTGTTTGCAAAGCTTTTTCAACTTCTTTGGCAATGACGTGTTCGCCAAATGCCGAAATAAAATGTTTGATACGTCCGGTTACTTTTATTCGATATGGGTGTAAGGAGGTGAATTCAACGGTATCACCAATATTGTATCCCCATAAACCGGCATTGGTATTCAATATAATTACATAGTTGACCTTTAGTTGTACATCTTTTAAAGAGATACGTGTCGGGTTTTCATCATAAAACTCATCAGCCGGAATAAATTCATAGAAAATACCACTGTTCAATTGCAATAACATCCCTTTTTCGGTAAGCGTATCTTGATAGGCAATAAAACCTTCGGAAGCGGGATACAGTTCTACATAATCCACTTTTTTTCCGATAAGTTGTTCAAATTTACTCTTGTAAGGTTCAAAATTGACTCCTCCGTAAATAAAGAAATTAAAATTGGGGAAGAGTTCACTTA